>NZ_JBFRCF010000006.1:0-535186 GCF_040965655.1 Paraburkholderia sp. EG286B
CCGTCCGGGAACCAGGCTTCTTCTCCGCAGACTGTGTCAAAGTGGTGCCCATCAGATTGGAAATGATGGGCATCACTTTGATGTCGCCCTCAGCCACCGTCTATAACGGCCGGCACGAGCCGCTTACAGAGAATATACGTGCCCAGCTTCTCCAGTGACGGAAGCGCGTCGCTCGAGTTGTGATAGAAGCTCAGGTAGACGTTTGTATCGATGAACAAGTGTATTGCCATGAAAACCCCCGTGCAATTTGCCTGATATTGCCACGAAACCGCGCACTAGCCGGAAGCTGTCAGTGTGCGGCTCGGTTTAGCGAGTGTGCTGCGCGTAGGGGCCCCTCCCAGGCGAATGTTCGCGTGAGTCGGCAGTCCATCTGTGCGGAGACGCTCTTCGCCGCGCGCAAGAGAAAGGCCGGCCGGCGCCGGCCTTTCCTTTCTAGCGAATCGCGCTTACCTGATCACCGGGTATCTGTTGCTGACCAGACCTGCCATGTCCTGCTCGTCCAAAAACTGTACGGTCGGCAGGAAGATCCGCAGGATCTTCGTTTTCCAGTGGAGGGCTTCCGCTTCGGCGAACTGAACGGCTTTCAGTGCCGCGCTCGCGATGACCGGTGTCGGCCCGTTGACCACCTGCGAGGAGCTGACTTCGCCGTGGCGCTCGTACTCGATAGTCACGTTCGTGATGGTCTGGTTCGCCTGCTGCTGGTGCGGGTGCAGTAGCGCGTGGCGCGCGTGGCCCTGCTCGTAGATGAAGATGATGGGCTGATGCAACTGTTTCGTGCCGCCCGGATATGTTGTTCGAATCATTCGAATCTCCTCTAAACCGTTGATGCTACCGGGCTGTCACTGGAAAGTCGAAATTGCCACGGACTTACTTCAGCAGCACCGCGAATTGGCCGCGATAACCTTCCTCGAGGTTGCCGTCGCAAAGTTCCTCCTTACTACATCCACCAAAGCACTGGGCGCACGCCATCGCCCCCCCATGCGGCTGCCGCGGTCACAGTCAACTACAGCGATCGGTCGCAGCAGTCAGACCTGGCCGCTGCAAGCGTCGCTGAAAGCGCCTATTGCAGCGAGCTTCGCCTGAATGGCGCTATACACGCTCGGTTCACTGATCCCCAGGACTGGGTCGGTCAGTACAAGATGCTCACGCGCCATGGCCGGCCACCCCTCGCCGTCGTCGTCCAGCGATAGCCATCCGTGAGGCCGCCGGCGCTGGACGTCCGCCCAGACTTGCATGCCACGTGGCATGCCGGCAAACAGGTACGCGTCCATCTCTTCATGGAAGGTGGCGCCAACAACCCTCGCCCGCAGCGCCGGTGGCAGCCGATGCGCGGTCTTGCGCACGCTTCCCAAGATGCGCACCCAGCTTGTCGACAGAACGATATGCACATTGGGGTAGGGAGCCAACAGCGCCACAAGCAGCGCGGCGTGTTCTAACAGTGTGTGCCCGGGTGGTGTAGCGTCGTATGGCCCGGACCCTCTCCGCCGCCAGACATCTTCCGGATGGAGCACCCCGTCGAAGTCGAGATATAGCACCCAACCTCCCGTGCGTACTGGGAGTGGCGTCGTGCCTAGGCGCGGGGCAGGTGGGAGGAACCGGTTCATGTCGTACAGCCTTGTCTTGCGAGCATCCGCCGAAGACAACGCGACGGACGGACGCGCGTCTTCGACGGGCCGGGCCGATTTGTCCGGAATTCATTGACGTTCGGCGCCGCCGGCGTTTTGCCAGTTGCTCGTGCGCTCAAATATGCGCGCATCTCGCACCACGCAAAGTCATCAATCGCTCTCATCGCTGTCCTTTTCGAGCGCTTTGCTGTAAGCGTCGACGTCGAAGTCGGGACGCTTGAAGCGCTCGAGTTCACTCCACTTCCGACGCTGAAGTGCGACAGCCAAAGCAGGCCCGGCGGCCTCTATCTCGTCGGACTCGGCAGTCTCTGCAAGCTTGGTCATTGTTAGCTTGCTGCGTAGCTGAGCAATGGAGCGCGCGAGATGCTCGCGGTTAGCTGGCGAGCGCAGCAGGTGGTGCGTCGTCTCCCGTGCTTTTCTCATGGCTCCTCCTCGTGCTCCGTTCAACAAGATGATTCTCGCCTGTAAATACACAGCACCACACTGTGCCCAAACCCAGTGTTCCGACGCCGGATCAACGCCTTCCAGATGGGGACGTTGACGAAGCGCCAGTTACGTACGTACAGGCCGAACGCGTCGTCTTCGACGATCATCCGGGTTGCCGGGACGGTTCGAGGTGGTGACAGTCATTGTGGATAGTCGTCTATGCAAAGCATGCTTGCTCCCTAGCCGAGAGAATTATCCCGGCCAAATAATTCACAATAGTGCCAGGGGCTGCAGCTAACGCCGCGCCGCCATCCGGCGGACTACAGACGGATTCGCCTCCGCCAGGTGCTCGAACTCGACTCGGTACCCGTACAGATGGTTGAGTCCCAATGCGACGCCGCATGACCGCGAGTAGCCCCCTTCGCAGTGCACGACAATCGACACGATTTCTTCAGGCATGTCATTGACGAAGGAGCAAATCGCCTGCGCTTGCTCCGCTGTGAACGCATCGCCGAGTTTTTCCGCAGCTCGTTTCGACAGGCTTGGGTTCAGAAAGTCGACGTCCGCAAAGCTCAGGCGCAGCACGTGCTCGAAGCCGTCGAGATTGGCCTCCGGCCGCTCCGGCGCAGTTATAGAGATGACGGCGATCGATGACAGTCGCGGCAGTTTCTCCGCATCAGCTCGAGGCAGCGCAAACACCTGGCGTGTGCCATCAGCAGGTGGCCTATAGAGCTTGCCGACAACGTCCTGAAATCGCGGCGTCATGGCTCCTCCGCCCCCTCGTCCTCGGTCTTCCGCTGCAACCGCTGGCGAAAGCGCTCGATGCCACGCTCGATATCCGAGCGAGACCATCTATCGTCGTGTTTCCAGTCGACGGGCATGATGCCAAGCTGTCGGGCCGTCGCTGAAGGCAGGCGTAGCCGTACCGTGCCGGCTTTCTCGAACGGGCCGTCGATCATCGTGACATTCACTTGCACGCCGTCGAGCTCAAGATAGACAACGTCGTCCCGCTCGAACAGCTCTTCATACACTTGCCACGCAGGCAGTTCGCCTTCCGCGTCCTGATGCCGCAATGTCGCCTTGGTGCTCATGGAATACTCCCAGAGGTCGTAAACGAGCTTCGCTAGCTCGCTCGCACGTCTTGAATGTCGTAAACGAGCTTCACAATCACCCAAATTGTCGTTTTCCAGCTATCGGCGCGCCTGTAGCCAGAGCGCCCAGCCGCCGAGGCCGATGCCAGTCGCGACGACTCTGGCGAGTGCCTAGCTCAGTCCGGTTTCAAGGTCAAATCGTCTCCGTTTGCCTGTTAGGACTAGCCGTGGACGGGCCCCGCGACATGAGCGCGCGCCGCTGCGATCACCGCCGTGGGATCCGAGGACAGCACCTCGCGCGGACGCTTGCCACGAAGCAGACTGTTCGTCGATTCAAACCATGAGGCAATGCGAAACGGCCTGTAGCCCTCGAAGACTTTCAGGATCTCTGCGACTTCAGGAATCGGGTTGCCACGCCCGTCAAACAAGTATGCGGGATACAAAGTCTGCTCACCCCAGTCGACCGCGAAGACCCGACCTTCCTGGTGCCAATCCTTCCACCGGCCGGGTGTCGCGCCCGACGTCCCATACGTCAGCCATTGCGTAGAGGCGAGTATGGCCTCGACGGCCTGTGCCTGAAGGTCGGGGCACGACATCGGGCGAAACATGGCGGCCCTCAGACGTTAGCGTGTTCGGGGCAGCGCGTGCGCATCCAGCCCGTTTGAATCAGCGTGCCGCGATTGCCACAGCGCTCGCAGAGGCGCGCGCTCATGGCTTCGGCTAGCTCGATCATGCCTGTCTGTTCGTCGCTCGGTCCGCTCGCGTAGAAGCGCAGCCTCCCGAACTTCTCCTTCACCTGACTCACAACCACCTGAGGCGCGCCGTTCTTCGTCGCCTGCTGCAACTTCATGCACAAAGCGTCGAGGAGGTCGTACCACCCATCGGAACACTCAAAGCCCCACGCCGCAAATGGCGACGGCACAGGAGGTTCGTCCGAATCGTCGGGATCGGCAATCCGCTCCGTGGAAAAGATCAGCGGGTAGTCAGCGCGCAGCTTGGCATCCAGTTCAGGCTTCATTGTTTTTTCCGTTGTTTGCGCATCCACGCAAGTCGACGAATGCGAGCCTCTCGTCGATCTCCTTCAGTGCAGTTTCGAGTTCCGGGCATTCGAATCCCGGGGACGTAACGCGCGAGACAACCACGAAGCGGCCCCTAGCGTGATGGATACTCATGTCGGGATCCCATGCAGGATTCGCCCCAACATAGCTTCAACTTGTTCGGCGCCGGCAGCGTCAGTCACCATGGCTTCATAGGGTGTCCTGCCGTCGAGCTCTGGATGCGGGTAGCGCAACCAGGCATCTGCGTCGGTCGCGTCATCCCAGACGTACATTGCGAGGCGGAGGATCCGCCACGCCTGGCTCGGTTTCTCACGCGACGCTTTCACGTCATTCACGGACACAACGTTGACTGACGAGTTCACGCAGCCAGCAGGATCTGTGTTCGACCTGGTTTCCTGCAACTGCTCGTTCACTTCGAGGGGCAGCCCATTCCTCTCGACGAACTCGCTGGTAGCTTTGAAGAAAGCACGAAGGAGATCGAAGTGGGGCGCATCGGCGACGGATGTGCGCGATGACGTGGCTCCGGCCAACATCAAGCCGCGCAGATCGGGTGGACCGTCGCCCCGGTCCCGGCGAGTAACCCGGATCCACTCGCCCAAGATGGCTTTCACGCAGTGCTGGCAGAAATCGAGATTCATCTCGACGCTGTGACCAAAGACTGAGGCAAAGCCGCCGCGCCACGTGAGCGACATCCGTTCCTGCCATTCGCCGTCGCCGGCATCTGGCCTCATCAACCGCCCGCACCCGTCGCAGATGCAGGCAGCTGTCTCGAGGACAGCCTTCTGACGGTATTCGAGCATGCGGTACTCCTCCGGGTGACCAGACACGTTTTATGCAGGCTCCAACGCCTGCTCCAAGGGGGCCTCTGGCACAAGGCAGTCATCGCAATACACACGACGCCAGTAGGATTCGCGAAACTTGCCGGACCTGCCGCAGCTCTCGCAGATATAGCGAGAATTCGCTACTGCGTTGTCTATGTAAGAGCGAATCCGTTCCGCAACATCCGCCGGGCACATGGACCCACACTGAAACTCCACTTTGAGTTCACCATCGACTTGCGAGATGTCTGTGCAGATGGGAAGGACAGGGAAGGTCGCACGGCCGGTCGCGAGCGCATATTCCAAGGCTACGATCTGGTCCGGGCGGTGGAATTGTTCGCGCCACAATGCACGCAGCTCGGACTCGACGTCACGCGCCAGCGTTTCAATAAGCGGATACCAGCCGACCCCGCACAGAATTCCAAAGTGCGAAATGTTCGTCGGGTATGACCAGGGATGATGGGCTGCGCGGAAGAAGAGTGGGTAATTCAGCATCCATAGGCGGGGTCGCGGGTGTTTAGCCATCTTGATCATCCGGCGCACGGCTGCCGAGTCATCCATTGACCGTGTGCGATGCTGCGCTCGGGGAGCAGTCACCGATAAATCTCCTACTTCGGCTTACCGCGGGACGAACACATCCCTCGCGGAAAGCGATTGTGAAAATGAAGTTTCGCGCCGACGCGTGACATTGACATTCAATGTTAGCGCGGCATACGAGTTGGACATCTCAGCCGGTAATGATGGCCGAGCCCCCTCAATTGAGGATTTCCCGAAGTGTAGTTGCGGGAATATGAACTGTAAAGAGTGCCACTTTATAAAGTGGCACTTTATACACTGTAGATTTCGAGCCCGTGATGGGTAATGCTCCTGCCCCATATGGCAGAGAACATCACATCGCGCCAGGCTTCATTTCGTGAGCGGCTCGCGCGGAATCTCAGATTCTTCCGCGGGCAACAAGGTTTGTCCCAAGAGGATCTCGCGGACCGCGCTGGTATTCATCGCACACACATCGGCCAGCTTGAGCTTGGGCGACGCAGCGTCACACTCGACACGCTCGTGTCATTGGCTCGGGCTCTGGGCGTGGACGAGTTGGAGTTGCTGGCTGAACGGGAGGACGTCTCCGTTCCAGTGAAGCTGGGGAGAAAGAACAAGCTCCGCCCAGAGCCCGAGGAAGGCTGACCAGCAAAAAAACGCCAGTGTTCACCGCGGCGATTCTTGCTCTCCCACGCACCGATTTCCTTTTCAGTCTCCATGCTCGTGCACCCATTTGCGGCTCGTGACTTGAGCTGTGGTCGGTGTCGACGCGGACCGATGTCAAGGCCGAAGTTCTGCAGCCGCCCAGTTCGTGGCTGAACTGGAGCAGAAGCTGTAGTTCGCTCAGCGCGGCCCTCAGTCGAGCTGCACAGTTGGGATGTACTTCCCTTGTTCCCAGTCATAGAGCTGAATACGCCCTATCCCATTGAGCCGATGTCCAAGTCCGATGGCGAACACGGCCGGCGCCTTAATGAACAGGTGCACCCGCAGCAGTTGATGGCGCCCACGGAACTCTGCCAAGGCAATCTTGGCCTCCTTCACCGCAGTATTCAGGCTTGCGATATCCGTAACGACAGACGCTGAGACCAGCGATAGTTTCGGTGAGCTACTTAGACCGAAGGTTTTGGCATTAGCCACAACGTCAGCATTCGAGCCGTTGGGAAAGCTGATGGAGGCAACCCCCTCCACACCCAGGGTCGAAGGCACGTCCTCGCTAATCGTAAAGAACGGTCCCGGCGCCTTGTCGTGCACTGACGTGTCGTACGTCTGGTCGTTGTGGTCCAGCGTGAGGACGAAGTTCCGGGTTGCCGAGAAGCAATAGCCAAGCAGGCAAGCGAGCGACATCCGATGCTTTGCCGACAGCCGTACCCCTCGGCGGCTGCGGCTCGCGTGAAGGAAGTCTCCAACCTCTCCCAAGCGCTGCTGTAGTTGGACCCACGCCGCTTGGCCAAGTCTCCCTCGCTCAGGGCCATTGAACGCCGACACATCCAATGCGAGAGGGCCAAGTTCGAATCCAGCAGTTGCAAGATGAAGGGCCGACGGTGTAACACGCCATTCGTCAGCCACGCTCGGCGCATGATCCACGAGCGCCGCTTCGAGGTCCCTGCGCGTGACGACACCTTTGACGGAGGTGCCGACCAGCTCCCTACACTTTCCCCGGAAAGCTGCGGTCTCCATTCGGCTCATGTTCAAGCTGGGCAAATGCTCTTCCAGCCTAGTACCAAAGCCGGCATCAACGTTGTCGTCCCGGTACTGGACGAACGACACCCGTTCGAACACGAAGCGCGCCATCTCTCGCGTCTGCCCAGCCTTCACGATGGTGTCCAGAATGTCGGCTTCGGCCGTGGCTCGAATGCTAGAGTCTGCATTGAGCGCTACTGCAGGGCCACGGTACCGGTTTAATTTTCCGAAGAGGCCCTGGTACTCTCCAACGAAGTCGCCACAGAGCAGCACGAATTGCACGTACTCTGCTGGCGACTTCTCATGCAGCTCCCAAAAATGAGCGACCTCCGCCCACAGTTCGGTCTTCGTCAGTTGGTGCCGTTTTGCCTCATACAGCACGCAGTACGTTCCGCCGCCTGGCCGGAAGTAACGAATCTCAACATCCCCCAGCAGCTCGCTGACGGCGTGGCTAAAAGCCCCTTGGGCGAGGAAGCGCGGAATGTTCTCGAGCAAGAACGCATCTTGATACTCGAATCCGTTTCGGGCCACTACGCCGCCAGTGGCTTGGCGCTGAAAAAGTGCGGAGTTCATCGGCTGTCTTCAAAAACCAATGTCGACAGCGCAAAGGAGCCGTCTGGGAGATAGGTGTGGGCACTGCCTTCGAGCTCTTCCCGGCGTGAAAGCTTGAAGATGAGCAGGACCACGAAATTTGCGCCGACGCGCACGTCCTTGACGATATTCAACATCGACTGGTGGTCCGTCGTGCTGGGCTGCACCGAGAAGCTCGGGTGTGAGTGCCACTCGCCGAGGTAGTTGAACCGAGCGTAGTTATGGCCCGATTGGCGAAAGAACTTCCTGAGGGCACGCAACGCTGACTGAGTTTCCCTAATGAAGCTAGCGAAACGCCCCCCACCTTGCACCGTGAGATATCTGACGGCGAAATGGCCCGGCCCCACGTGCTCTCCCATCAGGACGCCACCGCATTCGTCTGCGCCAGCGGCCTTGAGCGCGTTGCGCAGTGTCCGCTGCACGTCCGGCGGTATGCTGACGGTCAACATTATTTCGCGCCGAACACGGTAGTAATGAGCTCTCTCAACGCTGACACCGCTTCCTCTGAATCAACTGGCACCTCGGGGCCTTCCGTGGCGCGCGGGCAAGTAATCGGGTGCGTGTCGAAAGGTGCCTCAAAAATCCAAGCCTTCTGGTAGCCAAACAGATAGGCGGAGTTCGGAAATCGAGGTGCCTCTGCGCCCACCAGGGCGTCAATTGCGAACTGCGTTAGCGACGCCGAAAGGGAGCTCACCTCCGCGTCCCCCGCAACAAACACTTCGTCATCCTCTTCGGCATCGTAGGCCTGCGCATGCTGGAAGGGTGCTGCGGGCATGCCGGCGAGATACGCATGAATCGCGCTGCGGATTCCCAATGGGTCCGCGTCGAAGTCGGGCAGGCTGCGCGCCATGAGAGCTCCGATGCCCCCGGCGAATACTTCGCCCCAGACGACGGCAACCTTGCGCCGCGTACAGATGGCCGCTATGGACGAGAATACCTTCGGGTTCGCCGTGGCATCAATAACGAGGTCACACGCTGCGATTTGCTCAAGCACAGTCGTGTTGTATGAGGAGCTCTCCTGCCCAGCGAAACGGAACATGCGGCAAGCTACCTCCGCAGCCGGGCAAATCAACTGGATTGCGCTTTGGACACCGTCCACCTTGTCGTAGCCCATCGAGGACCAATCCAGCTGGTTACGTGTCAGATTCGATGGCTTGAGGATATCGTCGTCGATGAGTAGAAAGCGTGTTACGCCGGAACGCGCCAACGACACGGCGATTTTGCTACCTACGGATCCGAGGCCAACAATCGCAACTTTCTTTCGCGTCAAGGTCGCATTGCGTTCCGGCTGCCTGACTTGGCCCTTATCCGTACAATCCACAGGGAAATAGTCGAAGACCGTGCTGCCATCAGTATTTGCTGCAACCGAAATGGGCCGAAGCCGAAGTTGCGCATCCGCCAAAAGCAGGAAGCCCGATCGCTGTTCGTCATCCGGCCACGGCCAGCAGCCCTTTGCCTTCAAGAACTCCCGAAGAACGGCCTGGTCGTTGATGACCTTGGGCAACGAGCTCCACTCATCGCACCAGACGACGAACCCCTTGCGAATCCATGACGAGGCAGCAGCCGGATCGGAAAGCTCCTTGGGCACGCCCAGCTCCGCGGGTGAAGCCTCATCACCGAGCTGAGATGCCACCGCAACGAACTCTGACCGTCGATATAACGTCGCTACTGCCAGAGGAATGGGCGCCGCGCGGGATGAGGCTTCGAGAGCTGCCTGCAACTGCTCCGTGATGAGGAATCGCAGGTACTCGGAACGTACGCGCTGCCCAAGCGTCAACTCGTGCCGCGACGGCGTAGCGACGCCGATGACAGGTCCAAATTTCTCATATGCCAGCAGCTTGTGGGTGCTGACCACAAGGTCAGCACCCGTCACGCCTGAGTGCCAGTTGTCCGGTCCCCACTCGAGGCAGAGCGTGCCCGTCGACGGGTATTGGTGCGCGCTCCATGACTCATCGGGTTTGCGCGGCCGTACATACGCCGGCGCCTGGGGGAATAGGGCCGGGTAGACCAAGACCGCCTCATGCACCTTGTCGTTAACCGTGATATCGAAGTCAACACAGACGTCCTTGGCCTCGGTGAAACCCCATTCCAGCTTGGTCAGCCAACCTGAAGAGCTCGCGAGTTCATCCAGCCCGCGAGTCTCCGCGCGCATGCGAATTGGCTCTTCAAGCAGCAGTCGCATCACGCAAATCCAGCCGGCTTGTTCGGAGGCACTACGGCGATGGCTGGAAAAACCAAGCCGGTACCGGCGCTGGCGGCGACTGCGGGACGCAACATGCTCGCCTTCTGGGCAGGCTTCCGGAATCGGTCACCGAAAATCCGCTGCCAGAGGACCAAGGCCTTGTCTGCATCGGTTTCCCGCTGGGCGCGACGCACAAGGGCGGCGTGAGCTTCGGCCAAGTCGTAGAACCGCTTGAACTCTTCCGACTTGACCCGCGAGAACACGTTGTTGCCCGAGACACTGGGGTCCTCTAGATAAGGCACTTGACCAGTTTGGGCGGTCCATCTGTATTCGTCGCGAATTGCCTCGAGGAACTTGGCGAACAGCTCTTCGTAGCTCGTCCCCTTGTAATCCATGTGTTTGGCGACGAGCGTCTCCAGGATGAATCCCTTTGGGCGCTTGAGGTGCGGCAGGTTCTCGCGCCGCCACCACTTCACCAGCTTCACAAGGGGAACGAAGTCGCCGTTGGCTTTCTTGTTCACGGCACTGGCCCACTGGTTATGTCCCATCGGATTGGTGACCAGCCACTGCTCCTCGCTCTTGTCCGCGATGAGCCAGCCACCTTGGTCCCACGGACTGGCGATGACCGGAACGACATCCATCTCGACCGAGCCCAAGGAGACGCAAATAGAACGCCGGTTTGCCTCGACCTCCGTGTAACCTAGGGACTTCACCGCCCTGCGCAGGGTGCCGATAACATCGCTCGGCAGGTTGTAGTGCCTGTGGTTCGTGACAACAATGATGTCCACATCAGGACGGCGCACCGTGCCGTTCGTTTGCCGCGGACGCAGTGCCGTGTTGCGGGCATAGGAGCCGGAGAGGTAGGTGTTGACATGTATGTCTTTATACGTCTCGTGCTTCTCCAGCTTCTCACGGAGGTTCGAGTGCGCGCTGCTGCACACCGACTTCGTCGTCGGGCTGGGCTCAATCTCGGACAAAAAGTCGATGAATTGCTGCTGGGTGGCCACGGGACGCATCTCCGGAATTAGCACTCGCGCCATGCGAGCATCAACCACTATATGTGCGACTTAGTTTCGGGTCAACATACCACATGTAGCGTCTTCAGTAAAATTGACCGGAGAGCGCAAAATTCGTCAGTTGACTGCTTCCCAGTCGGGGAATCTCACGCCATGCGTAGATAAAGCTAGGCTCTCCACCAGCAGTTCTCGAAATTGCGTTCCATAAATCGTAGCCAACCTCTTGGCTGTACCGCCCCGTGTGCACAACTCTGCTGTCCACACCACAAGGGTGTGGACAGCTGCCCTTCGGGCAGTGCCAGAGTTGCACACACTCGAGGTCTGACGCGCCGGCTTTGCCGGCTTGCCCAACTTATAAAAAAATGGCAAAGCAAGCGTCGCCCGTAATTTGTGGTTGAGGATTGACCAAAGTCACAAAACCACCTGCTGTACCAGTTCCTGCCGAACCCGACGAAGCGCGAAATCTCGCTGTGCCTCTATATCCGCAGCAACGATGTGGGCCTCGGCACGCCGTTCAACCTGACCGAAGGTGCGGTGCTGCTGCACCTCGTGGGCCGGCTGACGGGTTATACGCCGCGCTGGTTCACGTACTTCATCGGCGACGCGCATATCTACGAGAACCAGCTCGATATGCTCAACGAGCAGCTGCGCCGGGAGCCCTACGCGAGCCCGCGTCTGGCCATCTCTGAGCGCGTGCCCGAGTACGCGAAGACGGGCGTCTACGAGCCTCAGTGGCTCGAAAAGGTCGAGCCGTCGGACTTCTCGCTCGTCGATTACCGGCATCACGAGCCGCTGACCGCGCCGATGGCGGTGTGAGGCGCCTGCCTCTACGTTAGTGGCCGGTATGACCGCGCCATGAAAAAAGCCCGCGAACGGCGACGTTCGCGGGCTTTTTCGTTGGCGGCGCGGCGATCAGCCGTGGTGGTGGTCGTCGTGATTGCCCCCGCTTGCGCGCTCTTGCGGATGAGGCGCGGGCTGCGGCTGCGGACGCGGTTGAGGCTGCGGCTGCGGGCGGGCCTCCGCGTGCTGCTGCGGCTGGGGTTGCGGATGGAATTCCGGGCGCGGCTGCGGTTGCGGCTGCGGTTGCGGCTGCGGGTGGAATTCCGGACGCGGCTGGGGCTGCGGCTGCGCCCGGACCTCGGCGCGCTGCTGCGGCTGCGGTTGCGGCTGCGGACGGACCTCGGCGCGTTGCTGCGGCTGCGGTTGCGGCTGCGGACGGACCTCGGCGCGTTGCTGCGGCTGCGGCTGCGGCTGGGGCTGCGGACGGACCTCGGCACGCTGTTGCGGCTGCGGTTGCGGCTGAGCTTGCGCCTGCGGATGGAACTCGGGGCGCGCCGCGGGCTGCTGCGCCGGCCGCGCTTCGGCTTGCGGCGGCATCTGCGGGCCGTGCTGCGCCGCGGCCGGCTCGGGCATCCGTTGCTGCGCTTGCGGCTGCGGCGGCTGGCCATGCGCCGCGTCACGCTGTGCCTGCATCGCGGCGGCGGGCGGCCGGCCCGCCTCGTTGGCGCCAGGCTGGCCACGCGTGGCCATCGGCGCGTGCGGCTGCGTCCAGGCAGGCTGATGCGCTTCACCGTGCGCCGCATTCGCCACATTCGCCGAGTTCATCGCGCCCGGACCGGGCTGGCCGGCTGCGGGCGCACCGCCTTCGGGCCGGCCCGCAAACTGCGGCGGACGCGGCACGCCATGTTCCTGCGCGGCGGCCGGCGGCACACCCGGCTGGCCATGCTCGGCGCCGCGCGGCATGGCGTTGGCGGCCGTGGCCCCCGGTTGGGGCGCACCGCCGGGCATACCCGGACGGCCGGCTTGCGCCTGCGGGGCCGCCGGCCTGCCCGTCGCACCGAGCACCGGTGAATGCGGCGGCACGACGCGCACGTTCTGCGCGGGCCATGCGCCATGAGCCGCCGGAGCGAACGGCGAGGAGGGCGCATGCGACGGCGCCGAGACGCGCACCACGGGCGCGCCCGCACCCGGCACCGTGCCGCCGGCGTGGGCGAAGCGCTGCGCGAGGTTGTCGTGGAACGCGGGCGGCGCAACCGGCGCGCGGGTGGCCACGACCTGGCGCTGATTGAGCGTCGCGGGCGGCCGGTAGTCGGCGCGGCGCATATTGGGCCCGAAGCTGCCCTTCACAGGCGCGATGCCGGGTGTGCCCGGGTCGATACGCGCATTGCGCCATTGCCGCGGATCGACACGCTGCGCGAACCGCGAGACCGGCTGACCGTGGACGAACGCCGTGGCCGGCACCGCCGTCACTGCACCCGGCGCGCGATAGTTCACGTAGGTGTTGTGAACGTTGATATTCGTGATGTTGACGTCGCGCCGGTAGTTGTTGACGACGACGGTCTGGTTCACGCGCTCGTAGTAGTGGGGGCTCCAGCCGCCCCAGTGCGGATGCCACGGCTCGCCCGGCCCGAGCGCGAACCACGCGACGCCCGCGGCCGCGACGCCGCCTACCGCGAGATTGACGCCCCAGTCCGTGCCGCCGTCGCCGCCGCCCACGAACGCGACCAGCGCCGGCGCATAGACGGGCGGCGCGCTCTCGACGATCGGCCCCGGCACCCACGCCCACGAATCGTCGACGTAAGCCCAGCGCCCGTAGTGGTACGGCGCGAAGCCCCAGGGCGCGTCATCGACCCAGGTCCAGCCCCACGGCGCCTGCCAGACCCAGTGGCCGTCGTGATACGGCGCCCAGCCCGTGGGCACCGAGTTCGGCGTCCAGACTTCGCCGTACTGCGGATCGTTGCGCCACGTGCCGTTGTTGTCGAGGTCCTGGTAGCCCGGGATGTCGCGCGAGACGTAGCGCGCCGAGACCGAGCGGTCCTCGGCGGCGTCGCGCGCGAGCCCCCACTGGTCGAAGGCGTCCGGCGGCGGCGTCTGGTCGCTCGCCACCTGCTGCAGGTCGGTGCCGGCGAAGCGGATCTGCTGGCCGGCCGACATCGGCGTCTGACCGTTTTCGCCGTACACGGTCACGCTCCCGCTGCGCACGGTGACGGTCGTGCTGCTGCCGTCGGGCGCCACATCCACGCGATAGTCGCCGGGGCTCGTCACGCCGAGTGCGAGGTTCGGCGTGTCGATTTCATACGAGCTGCCGGGCGGCACGTCGCGCACACGCGTCGAGAGCGTGCCCTGCGCGATCTTGAGCTGCGCGGTTTGATCGTCGAGATTGAGGACGTCGAGGCTCGTTTGCGCGCCGAGGCGCACCGCCGTCGAGCCGATGTGCAGTTCCGAGCGCCCATTGGCGTCGTTCCAGAGCTGGTCGCCGGTCGTGAGCGGGCGGTTGAGCTGCGCGTACGACCAGTCGCTGGCGCCGGCCGGCTCGGTGGTCACGGCGCCGGCCATGTAGTCCAGACGCGCGACGCGGCTCGGCGGATCGCCGCCCGTGGCGGCGGGGGCGGTCGCGGCATCGGGCGGCGCCGTCTGCGCGAACACCGCGGGCGCGGCGGCGAGGTTCAGCGCCGCGAGCGCGGCGAGCGCAAACAGCGTGCGGCGCGAGGTGCGCCGAAACTGGGTGATCGTAGGTGTGCGCGTCGTCATCGTTGTTCTCCTGTCGATGGGATTGGGCGCTTTGATGCCGCAGCGTTTAGCGCCATCCCATGCAGGGCACTGTATCCGGCGCGCTTGTTTCCATGCTCACGGATTTGTTAAGGCTTATGCACCAGATGTAACAGAACGTGTGACCGCAGGCGAAACGCGCATTTTTGCGCGCGAAATCGGCGATTTTGTCGGGTATTTGTCAGCTAATTCGACGCGCACACGCGGCGTTCAGGCGCCGGCGATCGCGTCGAACTCGCGCTGTCCCCTGGACGTGATGCGCAACACGCGCGGGCGGCACGTGCGCTCGACCCAGCCGCCCTGCGTCCACGAATCGAGCAACGCCGCGCCGAGTGCGCCGCCCAGGTGCGGCCTGCGCTCGCTCCAGTCGAGGCAGGTGCAGGCGAAACGGCGCCGCCGCGTGCGCAACGCGGCCACGTCCACGCCCCAGGCCGCGAGACGCGCCGCGCCCGCGGGCGTGGCTTCGAGCGTGTCGCCGTCGCGCACCAGCAGGCCGCCGTCCACGAGGCGCTCGAACACCTGCACGGCCACTTCGCCGGCCATGTGGTCGTAGCAGGTGCGCGCATGGCGCATCTCGAGCGGCACCGTACGCGCGGGGCGCGGCGCCGGGCGCTGCGAGGTGACGGCGTTGGACACCTGCGCGACGTTCATGAGCGCCTCGATCGCCGCGGCGATCTCGGGGTTGGCGATGCGGTAGTAGCGGTGGCGGCCGCGCACGTCGAGCGCGAGGAGCCCGCCGTCGGTCAGGCGCGCGAGGTGGCCGCTCGCCGCCGAAGGCGACAGGCCCGCAATCATCGTGAGCTCGCCCGCGGGCCGCGCGCTGCCGTCCATCAGCGCCCACAGCATGGCGGCGCGGCCAGGATCGGCGAGCAGTGCGGCAACGCGTGCGAGGCCCGGGAAGTGGCTCGATTCGTCGGTGGCGGGAAGGTTCATGGCGGCTCTTTCGTGGGTTGCGATGGCGGCTGACGCCGCCCACATCGTTACTCTAGCGAAATTGCGCATTCGACGTTTCAGTCTACGCTGAAGTATCGATTGCAGGCGTTGGATAGCCCCGCGACGGGGCCGAAGCATTGCCTGCGACGGTCCGTACTGCGGCGCGCAGGAGCCCCGCGCTAAAATTGTTTCTTCACGCAATTGGCCCGGCCTTTTATGAAACGCTTTCTGGCTCTTTTTGCCGCCGCGGCGCTCGCCGCTTTGTGCGCCGCCTGTGCAGGCGGTTCCGCGCCGCCGCCGTCGAGCGGCGCGAGCGGCATCACGATGTACGGCACGATCGACGAGGGCATCACGTTCCACAAGTGAGCGGCCAGGCTTCATCTGGCAGTATTTGATGTTGCTTTGACCTGACTGCCAAACGCGCGCGTGCGATGATGCGGACACATCGTCAGCACCGAGTCCGCCGCCATGCCGTTTCAACCGCCGTCCCATGCCGCCGCACGCCATGTCGTGTTTGCCGTCGCGCCCGAATTCGTGCTGCTCGACGCGTGCGGCCCCGTCGAGGCGTTCTGGCGCGCCGAGCTGGCGATGCGCGCCGCGAGCGGCACAAGCGGCGGCGAGTCCTGCGCCTACCGCACGACGCTCGCCTCGGTCGCCGGCGGCGTGCTGCCCACCTTCGCAGGCATGCCCATCATCACCGAGCGGCTCGACACGCTCGACCCCGCCACGATCGACACGCTGATTGTGCCCCGCATCCCTATCTACGACACAGCGGACGACAGCACCGCGCTGCAACCCGAACTCGTCGCCTGGTTCGCGGCGGCTGCGCCGCACGCGCGCCGCATCGCGTCGGTCTGCACGGGCGCGTTTTATCTCGCCGCGGCGGGCCTGCTCGACGGCCGCCGCGCGGCCACGCACTGGCGCAACGCCGCCCAGCTCGCGCGCCGCTTTCCCCGCGTCGAAGTCGACCCCGAGCCGATCTTCATCCGCGACGAGCGCGATGGCCGCGTGGTGTGGACGTCGGCGGGCGTCACGGCGGGCATCGATCTCGCGCTCGCACTGATCGAGGAGGACTGCGGCCATGCGGTCGCGATTCAGGCGGCGCGCCGCCTCGTCGTCTTCATGAAGCGGCCCGGCGGCCAGTCGCAGTTCAGCGCGGCGCTCGCGGCCCAGGCCGGCGCAGGCGCGGAGTTCGACGCGCTGCACGGCTGGATGGCCGCTAACCTGCACGGCGAGCTCAGCGTCGAGCGCCTCGCCGAAGAAGCGCGCATGAGCCCGCGCACGTTCGCGCGCCGCTATGTCGATGCGGTGGGGCGCACGCCGGCGCGCACGGTCGCGGCGATGCGCGTGGAGGCCGCCGCGCACGCGCTCGTGCAGTCGTGCCGGCCGCTCAAGCGCATTGCGGCCGACTGCGGTTTCGGCACCGAACAGAATCTGCGGCGCGCGTTCGAAAGGTCTTACGGCGTGCTGCCGCTCGATTACCGGGCGCGATTCGCGGCCAACTAAAAACATCGCGGATGGCGTTTCGCAAATGGCTGCGACCGTCTGTCTTATTGCGCTCGTATAATCGACGCCTCCTTACCCCACCATACGAGCCGCCGTACGCGGCTTTTCGCCATGAGCCAAGCCGAGATGAAGACGCCTACCCAGCCGCTGGACCGTTCGGAAACGACGTTCCGGTTCCTCGCCGAGCCGACTTCGGTGAACTTCGGCGGCAAAGTGCACGGCGGTGCGCTGATGAAGTGGATCGACGAGACGGCCTATGCGTGCGCCGCGGTCTGGTCCGGCCGCTATTGCGTGACGGTGAGCGTGGGCAATATCCGCTTTCGCCGGCCGATTCTCGTCGGCAACATGGTCGAGTTGCGCGCGCGCGTGGTCGCCACGGGCCGCACGTCGATGCATATTCACATCACCGTGCACGCCGGCGATCCGAAGAGCGGCCAGCTGCGCCTCACCACGGACTGCCTGATCGTGTTCGTGGCCGTCGACGAAAACGGCAATCCGATTCCCGTGCCGACCTACGTGCCGGAAACGGACGAGCAGAAGCGCCTCGCGAAGTACGCGCTCGACGTGAAGGAAGCGCTCGACGCGATCGTCGAACTCAAGCCCGAGGAAGTCGCGAAAGGACAGGTTTGATACGCGGGCACGCTGTTGCGGCAGCATGAAAAAATGGGCGGCGAGGGTTTGAACCACGCCGCCCGTTGTGCATTTCAGCCCTGCAAATCAAGCCTATTGCTTCGCGTTGCCCACCATCTCGCCGGGCTTCACCCACTCGTCGAACTGCTGCTCGGTCACGTGTCCCAGCGCGAGCGCGGCGGCCTTGAGCGTGGTGCCTTCCTTGTGCGCCTTCTTGGCGATCTGCGCGGCCTTGTCGTAGCCGATGTGCGGATTGAGCGCCGTCACGAGCATGAGCGATTCGTTGAGCAGCGTGTCGATGCGCGAGCGGTTCGGCTCGATCCCCACCGCGCAGTGATCGTTGAAGCTGAGCGCGCCGTCGGCGAGCATGCGGATGGACTGCAGCACGTTGTGCGCGATCATCGGGCGGAACACGTTCAGCTCGAAGTTGCCGCTCGCGCCGCCCATGTTTACGGCGACGTCGTTGCCGAACACCTGGCAGCAGAGCATCGTCACTGCTTCGGACTGCGTAGGGTTCACCTTGCCCGGCATGATCGAGCTGCCCGGCTCGTTCTCGGGAATCGACAGCTCGCCCAGGCCGCAGCGCGGGCCGCTCGCGAGCCAGCGAATGTCGTTGGCGATCTTCATGAGGCTCGCCGCCACGGTCTTGAGCGCGCCGTGCGCGAACACGAGCGCGTCGGCGGCGGCCATCACCTCGAACTTGTTGGGCGCGGTGACGAAGGGCACGCCCGTGAGCTTCGCAATGCTTTCCGCCACCTTGTGCGCGAACTGTGGATGCGCGTTCAGACCCGTGCCCACGGCCGTGCCGCCCTGCGCGAGTTCGTAGAGATGCGGCAATGACGATTCCACGTGCTTGATGCCGTGATCGAGCTGCGCGACGTAGCCTGAAAACTCCTGGCCGAGCGTCAGCGGCGTCGCGTCCTGCAGGTGCGTGCGGCCGATCTTCACGATGTCGGCAAAGGCCTTCGCCTTCGCATCGAGCGTATCGCGCAGCGTCTTGAGCGCCGGCAGCAGATGCTTGACGATGCCGTAGGCGGCGGCCACGTGCATCGCGGTCGGGAACACGTCGTTGGACGACTGGCCGCGGTTGACGTCGTCGTTCGGATGCACCTTGCGCGCCTCGCCGCGCTCGCCGCCCAGAATCTCGCTCGCGCGGTTCGCAATCACCTCGTTGAGGTTCATGTTGGTTTGCGTGCCGGAGCCCGTTTGCCAGACCGCGAGCGGGAATTCGCCCGGATGCTTGCCCGCGATGATCTCGTCGGCGGCCTGCATGATCGCGTGCGCCCTGGTCTCGTCGAGCACGCCCAGCGAGAGATTCACTTCGGCCGCGGCGCGCTTGATCGTCGCGAGCGCGGTGATCAGTTCCGGCGACTGCTTTTCGGTGGAGATACGGAAGTTCTGCAGCGATCGCTGCGTCTGCGCGCCCCAAAGCTGCTGGGCGGGCACGGCGATCTCGCCGAACGTGTCGCGCTCCATGCGGACGTTTTCGTTGCTTGCGGTCATTTGATACTCCGGTGATTGAGACGGCGCCTTCGGCTCGCGCGGCTTGCGCTGCGCAGGAGTGCGCCGCTCTCGTGACGGGTTCGGATCCGCGTGGTGGCTGGGTCGCGGCGGCGCTGCGCGTCTCGCATGACAAAGGTGACGCAAGCGGCTTCGCGGCTGGCTCGACGGCGGACGGTACGACGTAAGTCAAGCGTTCTACGTTTTGCGCGCCCGATAGCGACGTGCGCTCAAAGCCGCTTCAAAGCTGGCTATCGACCGGCAACAGCAAGAATAGCCCGGTTAGGACATTTCTGTAGAAACCCGCACCAGGGTCGAGGTTGTAGGTGCGGATCATGCCGTTCTCCTCGTCGGTCCAGACGAGCGCCGAGTTGACCGTCGTGCCTTTGAGCAGCGCCAGTTGCGCGGGCGTCGCGAGCGTCACGCGGTAGCTCACCTGCGGCGAGATCGCGCGCTTGAACAGGTCGGCGACTTCATGCGCGATGGTCGGACTCTCGACTGTGAGCGCAAGCTCGGTGTTCAGGCGCGCCGAGCGCGGATCGAGATTGAGCGAGCCGATCACGAGCGTGCTGTCGTCGATCACGTAGGCCTTGGCGTGCAGGCTCGCGCGCGAGCGCGAACCGACCACGCCGAAGCGCTGCTCGTCATCGTGCTCGCCCTGCTGCGGCTTGAACTCATAGAGCTCGGTGCCGGCCTCAAGCAGCGGCACGCGGTAGGGGCTGTAGCCGGCCTGCACCGCCACGGCGTCGGTGGCGGCGAGCGAATTGGTGAGAATCGCCACGCGCACGCCGCGCGAGGTGAGCGCGCGGATGGCCTGCACGCCCGCGTCGTGCGGTACGAAGTACGGCGAGAACACCAGCACGCTGCTGTGCGCATGATGGATGCGCTCGAGCAGCGCGCGCATGGCGTCGCCCAGCTCGCCTTTCTCGGTGCCCGCGATCTTGCCGGGCGAGTCGGCCACGAACGCCCATTTCGCCCAGACGAGCCCGAGCGTGTTGCCCGCGATCTGCTGTGCGAGCGGCGTGGCGTTGAGCGGCTTGGCGTTGTAGGGTTCGGCGCTCTCGCGCCAATGCTTGCGCAGGTCGTCGCGGGCGGCGTCCAGATTGTGTGCGTCGAACTTCTGATGATTGAGCACGCGCAAGGGGTAGGAGATCGAGCTGTTCCAGTACTCGTCGAAGCTCGCCGAGACGCTTTGCGCGACCGGGCCCGCTGTGAGTACGTCGAGGTCGCGGAAGTCGATCGTCGGGCTCGCGTTGAAGTACTCGTCGCCGAGATTGCGACCGCCGACGATCGCCATTTCGTTGTCGACGATCGTCGCCTTGTTGTGCATGCGGCGCGTGAACTGGTCGACGTTCGTGAAGAAGTTGCGCGTGCGCAGGTACATCGACTCGCTCGTGCTGCCGTACGGATTGAACACGCGGATCTGGATGTTCGGATGGCTGTTTAGCGCGGCCATCAGGCGGTCGATGTCGTGAAAGTTCAGGTCGTCGACCAGCATGCGCACGCGTACGCCGCGATCGGCCGCATAGAGCGCCGAGCCGAGCAGCAGCTTGCCGGTGGTGTCCTCGTTGGCCATGTAGTACTGCATGTCGAGCGTCTTCGTCGCCGCGCGCCCGAGTGCGACGCGCATCTGCAGCGAGTCGGTGCCGGTGGCGAGCAGGCGAAAGCCCGATTCGTCGGGATGAGCCGCAACGGGGGCGGCGAGCGCGGCGCCGAGCGGCGTGGCGCTGGCTTGCTGTGCCGGCAGCGCCACGCTCGTCTCGCGCGGGTAGTCCGTGGCGGGCGGCCGCGTCGCGCAACCGGCGACCAGCGCGAGGCAAACGAGCGCGAAGCAGGCTCGGAACGAGGCCTGCAGCGGCGCGCGCCGCAAGGTCATGGGTTGCGTAACGGCTTCGGATCGGGCGGGATGCGCGGGCAAACGGATTCTCCATGGCGGCGCGCCGCGTGATGGTTCGTTTTCATTGCACGGCTTCACGAAGATTCTACGGGAAGCGGCCCACCTGGCTTGCGGCGGCGGACACGCTGCGTTTGCAATTTCCGGGCCGCAAGCATCTGAGGTTTGAGCGCGGCCGGAAATGTCCGCGGTTGTTCAAACGCGCTCGGTCGACGCGTTCGCAGCGCCTTGCGCATCGCGCGTGCTGCCGCGCGCCGGCTTGCCGGCCCAGTAGCCGGCGAGCACCGAGCCCGAGAGGTTGTGCCACACCGAGAAGAGCGCGCCCGGCAGGGCGGCGAGCGGCGAGAAGTAGAGCTTGCCGAGCGTCGCGGCGAGGCCCGAGTTCTGCATGCCCACTTCGATGGCCAGCGTGCGGCACACCGATTCGTCGAAGCCGAGCAGGCGGCCGCCCCAGTAGCCGCCGAGCAGGCCGATGCCGTTGTGCAGCACCACCCCGAGCGCGACGAGCGGACCGACCGTGGCGATGCTCGCATGCGTGCCGCCCACCACGGCGGCGATGATCGCGAGGATCGACACCATGGAGACGAGCGGCAGCACCGGCTCGACGCGGCGCACGAGCGAGCCCGCGAGGCGGTTCACGACGAGGCCGATGGCGATCGGCAGGCCGACGATCTGCAGGATGCTCATGAGCATGCCGCGCACGTCGACGACGATCGAGGCATCGACGTAAAGGCGCGTCAGGAGCGGCGTCGCGAAGACGCCGACGAGGGTGGAGAGCGCGCTGATCGTCACCGAAAGCGCGACGTCGCCGCGCGCGAGATAGATCATCACGTTCGATGCCGTGCCGCTCGCCACGCTGCCCACGAGCACCATGCCCGCGGTGAGATCGGGCGGCATGTGCAGCACTTTGGCGATTGCCCAGGCGGCCAGCGGCATGACGAGGTAGTGCAGGAAGATGCCCGCGGCGACCGGCGCGGGCCGCGTGAAGACGCGCTGGAAGTCGGCGAACGAGAGCGTGACGCCCATCGACAGCATGATGATCATCAGGAGCGTCGTGACGTGCGGCGCGATCGGCGCGACGAGGCCCGGATCGAAGTAGGCGAGCAGGGAAACGAGGACGGCCCAGAGCGGGAAGAGTCGGGTAATCGGGGCAAGCATGAAGGGGTGGTCCGTGAGTGGGTTCGTTATGCGTTGGCGCACGGCAAGCGGTGCCGGGGTGGCCGGCGGCGCTCGCGGGGCGCGGCTGTCTCCAGTCCCATGCAGCGCACGGTTCTTGCCCTCGTGGGACGGACGCCGCTCGCGGCGCCAGGCGCGTATTTTAACCGGTCGAGCCGGTGCGGCCCGGCCGGTTAAGTAAACGCTTCAGGCTGCGCTTCAGGCCGCACGGCTCGCCGTGGCGGCATGAGCCGGCGAGCGCCGGCTCATGCGGTGAAAGCGCCACGTCATGAGCACGGCGACGGTGGTCAGCCCGGCCGCCAGGCCCCACCAGAGCCCGAGCGCACCGAGGCCGAAGTGAAACGCGAGCGCGTAGCCGAGCGGAAAGCCGATGCCCCAGTAGCCGAGCGTGGCCGCGAGCATCGGCACGCGCGTGTCCTTGAGGCCGCGCAGGCAGCCCGAACCCACGGTCTGTGCGCCGTCGACGATCTGGAAGATGGCCGCGACGCCGAGCAGCGTGGCGGCGAGCGAAACGGTGTGCGCATTGGCCGGGTCGTCGAGATGCAGGTAGAGCCCGACGATCCAGTGCGGCGCCAGCACCATCACGAGCGCCGAGAGCGACATGAAGCCGACGCCGAGCCCGAGTGCGACGAAGCCCGCATGGCGCGCCGCGCGCGGCACGCCCGCGCCGGACCAGTAACCCACGCGCACGTTGGCCGCCTGGCCGATCGCGAGCGGCACCATGAACGTGACGGAGGCCACGTTCAGGGCGATCTGGTGCGCCGCGAGCGGCGTCTCGCCGAGCAGGCCCGCGAGCAGCCCGGTGGCGAGAAAGAGCGTCGCTTCGACCGCATAGGTGATCGCAACCGGCCAGCCGATCGTGAAGAGTTCGCCCATCAGCGGCGCAGTGGGCCGGCGCGCGACGACGAAACGCTGGTGCGAAGGTCGCAGGTGCAGCAGCGCCATCAGCACGAACGCGGTGAGCCACACGGTGATCGTCGTCGCCACCGCCGAGCCGAGAAAGCCGAGGCGCGGCAGGCCCCACGCACCGTGGATCAGGCCGAAGTTGAGAAAACCGTTGATGAACACGCACGCAACCGACACCCACAGCAGGCGCCGCGCCGCGCCGATGGCGGGCAGGAACGAGCGCATGAGCCCCACGCCGATGAGGCTGGCGGGCGCGCCCCAGCGCAGGACGGCCGTGTATTCGCCGATGTGATGCGCGAGCAGCGTCGGCTCCCCGAGGGCGCGCAGGATCGGCTCGGCAAACGAGAGCAGCGCGAACGCCGGCACCGAGAGCAGCAGGGACAGCGCGAAACCGGTCCAGTAGATGTGCGGTACGTGGCTTTCGTTGTCGGCGCCACGCGCCTGCGCCACGCTCACGCTCACCGAGGTCAGCACGCCCTGCAGCACGGTCACCACCACGAAGAACAGGTTGGCGCCGAGGCCGCCCGCGGCGAGCGCGTCGGCGCCGAGCGAGCCGAGCAGCACCGTGTCGGTCACGCTCATCGCCATCTGCGAGAGCTGGGCGATCGCGAGCGGCCCGGCGAGGCGGGCGGTATCGGCGGCATGGCGGCGCAGTGTGGGCGGTGCGGCAACGGCGCGGCGGGAAAGCGTGGTTCGAGTCATGAAAAACAAGCGGCGCGAGATAAGCGCGCCGCGTGGCAGGGTTCGTCTGTCAAAACTGAAAGCTTATTGCGAGACAGCGACCTTGTCGATCCAGATGCTCAAATCTGGTGCATAGCCGGCGCCTGCGGACAAGTTTCGGCGGGGCTCACTCGCTCGCCTTGATGGCAATGCGCGTGTCGCCGAGCAGCACGGCCTGGCCCGCGCGGATCTTGCACGTCTTGCGCAGCTCGACTTCGCCGTCCACCTTCACCGCGCCCGAGGCGACGATCTGCTTGGCCGAGCCGCCGCTGTCGGCGAGTCCGGTGATCTTCAGGAGGTTGTGCAGTTCGACGTAGTCGCCGGTCAGCGTGAAATCGAGGTTGGGCATGGCGGATTCAGATTCGAAAGGCGTGCGGCTAGCGCGCGAAGGGTGAGCATCATAAGCGATGGCAGCCTGCCACAGCGTCTGTCACCGAATTCGTCACATCCGGGGGCCAGATGTTATGAATTCGTCAGTAAATGAAACGTTGAGTAACGTCGCGGGACCCCGCGGCGATCTTCATACCAAAATGGTTTCACCCGGATCGACAGCGCCGCCCAGGTTTTTCCTGCGCGGCTCCATCGAGCGGGGGTGCGGATGTGGCGGGCTTGCCCGCTGCAAAAGCGCCTTCGGAACCACTGCAAAGAGGATACGCCATGACCCAGATCGCCAAGCTGCTCACTGCTACCGCCGCTTTTGCCACCGTGACCACTGCCGCCGTATTCGCGCAGGGCGCGTATGCCCAAAACGCGACTCAGGGCGCGACCCAGGCCGGCGAAGCCCCAACGATGGCGCCTTCCGGCGCACCGGCCATGGCGCCCGGCGCCGCCCCGGGCCAAGCGCCGAGCCAGGCGCCCGCCGCCGCGGGCATCGCGCAGCCCGCTCCCGCGCCGCAGGGCATGACCGCACCGCAGTCCGCCGACCCGCTGGTGCAAAAGCGCAACGCGAACGCGGCGGCGAACGCCGAATACCGCAGCGCGAAGAAGTCGGCGAACGCCGAGTACGGCGACGCGAAGAAGCAGGCGAAGTCGCAGTACAAGGCGCAGGTGAAGGACGCGAAGATCAACCACAAGGCCGACCGTCAGGCCAACGACTCGGAAATGAAGGACCAGATGAACGGCATGTCGGCCCAGCAGCAGGGCGGCCAGTCGCAGTGACGAGCGGCTGATGCCGATGGCGCCTGCGCCCTCTGGGGCGCAGGCTTTGCCAGGCTTGTAAGCGGCGGCGTCCGGCAACGGGCGCCGCCGTTTCGTTTGGTGACTCCCGGAGGTCGGCGACGTAACGCGCCACGGCGTTGTCGTTAAATCCCGCCAGATCGCCATGGAATCAGGCGCTTGCGGATGCGGGGTGTATGGATATACAGTATGCGTCGCTCCTTCCCGATTCGCCTCGTTCATCGTCCCAGCGCCCGCCGTGTCCACCGTTTCCGTTGCCGATTCCTCTGCCTCCGATGCCAGCCAGGCGCGCGCCGAAGCGGCCAATGCCGTTTCCGCGTGGCTCGCGAAACTCAACGACGCGCAGCGCGAGGCCGTCGAGCACGGCGGCGAAGCGGGCTATGCGCCGGGTTCGGCGCTGCCGGGCCCGCTGCTCGTGATCGCGGGCGCCGGGTCGGGCAAGACGAATACGCTCGCTCACCGCGTCGCGCATCTGATCGCGGGCGGCGCCGACCCGCACCGCATTCTGCTGCTCACGTTCTCGCGGCGCGCCGCGCAGGAAATGACGCGGCGCGTGGCGCGCATCGCCGCCAGCGCGCCGGGCGCGGCTGCCGTGCTCGCGCAGGGGCTCAGCTGGGCGGGCACCTTTCACGGCGTGGGCGCGCGGTTGCTGCGCGAGTACGCGGATCACATCGGCCTGTCGCCGGCGTTCACGATCAACGACCGCGAGGATTCCGCGGATCTCATGAATCTGGTGCGCCACGAGCTGGGTTTCTCGGCCAAGGAAAAGCGCTTCCCCTCGAAATCGACTTGCCTCGCGATCTATTCGCGCGCGGTCAATACGGGCGACTCGCTCGCCAATGTACTCAACCGTTCGTTCTCGTGGTGCCTCGAGTGGGAGCCGCAGCTACGTGCGCTGTTCGCCTCGTACGTGGACGCCAAGCAGAAGCAGAACGTCCTCGACTACGACGACCTGCTGCTCTACTGGGCACACATGGCCGCGGAGCCGGCCATTGCCGCCGATCTCGCGGGCCGTTTCGACCACATCCTCGTCGACGAATACCAGGACACCAACCGTCTGCAGGCCTCGATCCTGCTCGCGCTCAAGCCCGATGGCCGCGGCCTCACCGTGGTCGGCGACGACGCCCAGGCGATCTATTCGTTTCGCGGCGCGACCGTGCGCAACATTCTCGACTTCCCGGCGCAGTTCGATCCGCCCGCGCGTCAGGTGACGCTCGAGCGCAACTACCGTTCGACGGCGCCGATCCTCGCGGCCTCGAACGCGGTGATCGACGCCGCCGCCGAGCGCTTCACCAAAAACCTGTGGACCGACCGCCCCTCGCAGCAGCGCCCGCGCCTCGTCACCGTGGCCGACGAGGCCACCCAGGCGCGCTACGTCGTCGAGCAGATTCTCGAGGCGCGCGAAGCGGGCATGAAGCTCAAGCAGCAGGCCGTGCTGTTTCGCGCGGCGCACCACAGCGCGACGCTCGAAATCGAACTGGCGCGGCGCAATATCCCGTTCGTGAAGTTCGGCGGACTGCGTTTTCTCGACGCCGCGCACGTGAAAGACGTGCTGGCGGTGCTGCGCTGGGCCGAGAATCCGCTTGACCGTGTGGCGGGGTTTCGCGTGACGCAGTTGCTGCCGGGCGTTGGGCCCGCCAACGCCGCGCGCCTGCTCGACCAGGTCGCCGCGTGCACGGGCGCGTATCGCGCCGCCGAGGCGCTCGCGGCATTCGCGCCGCCGCCGCGCGCGGCCGAGGACTGGCCCGCGTTTGCGTCGCTCATCGACAGCCTCTCGATGCGCTCGACGCCGTGGCCCGCCGAGTTCGAACGCGTGCGGCGCTGGTACGAACCGCATCTCGAGCGCAATCACGAAGACGCCCAGATGCGTCTCGCCGACTTGCTGCAGATGGAGAGCATCGCGAGCACCTACGCCTCGCGCGAGCGTTTTCTCACCGAACTCACACTCGATCCGCCCGACGCCACGAGCGCCGAATCCGCCGATCCGCTGCTCGACGAGGACTATCTGATCCTCTCGACGATCCATTCGGCGAAGGGGCAGGAGTGGCGCAACGTGTTCGTGCTCAACGGCGTGGACGGCTGCATTCCATCCGATCTCGGCGCGGGCAGCGACGAGGAACTGGAGGAGGAGCGGCGGCTGCTCTATGTGGCGATGACGCGCGCGAAGGAGGATCTGCACATCGTCGTGCCGCAGCGCTTTTATGTGCACAACCAGGTGGCGTCGGGCGACCGGCACGTGTGGGCCTCGCGCACGCGCTTCATCGCGACGCCCATGCTGCCGCTGTTCGAATCCCGCGCATGGCCGCCCGCGCCCGTGGCGAGCGCGCCGAGCGCGGCCGGACTCGCCGCAGCCGCGCAGGCGAAGGTCGAGATCGCCGCGAAGCTCAGGAAGATGTGGGATTGAGGTGGAAAGCGGGGCGCGCGCCGTTTTCAGGCGCGCGCGCCAGCGCTTAGCGCCGCTGCTCGCGTGCCGTGCTGCGCTGCGGCGGCATGAAGAAGTTGCGCATCCACGCGGCGAGGCGCGTGAACACATCGTCGGGCTCCTCGACGAAAATCTCGGGCTTGAGCAGGCGCAGATACTCCATGATCTGTTGCGCTTCCTGCTTCTGGAACACGCCATGCGTCACGCCGAGCCTCAGCAGCCCGCGCAGCTCGCCCAGACGCTCGCGCGCCGCACTGCCGCTCGCCTGTTCACAGCCGATCTTCGCTTCGTACACACGCTGACGCAACGACTCGGTGAGGCGCCACGCGGGCGTCTGCATCGACTCTTCGAGGGCCTGGATGTCCTGCACGCCCGACTTGATCTGTGCCGCCAGCGGATCGACCAGCGTGTCGTCGCCCTGGGCTTCGCTCACGATGGCCGCCGCCCAGTCGCGGCACTGCTTCGAGAGTTCGTCGGGCGTCCACTCGGGCCGCGACGCGAAGCCGAAACCGAATTCGCCTGCCTGACGCATCAGGATCGAGACGACCTCGGGGAATTCCTTGTCGAGCGTGCGCTTGGCCCACGCGTACTGGCCGCCTTGCAGGAGCCGCTGGACGGCGTGCTCCGTGAGCGGCGTCATGTTGTCGAGCAGCTTCGCGCGCAGGTAGTCCTCGAATTCCGGCGTGGCGAATTGCGGGTCGAGTTTGAGCGAGACGCGCAGGAACGCGTCGAAATCCTTGCGCAGCGACGCAAGCGTTTCGTCCTTCAGGTTAAGGGTGATATGCCCCATTGTGGTTGCCCCGGTGTAATCCTTGTCGCTTCTCGCGTGCTCTCGCCGTTCGAGCAGTGGCCTGCCAGAGCAGGCCCTGACGGGTTTAACGGCGCTCCGGGGTGAAACTTGAGCGTAAGGGGCGACGCTTGCCTCTAGCGCAGGACAACGCCTTGCCAGAGGAAGAACACGCCGAGCCCGATCGCAATGGTGAGGAGCGGGCGCTTCGTGAGCGCGCTGACGACGATCGCCGCGAGCGCGCCGACGAGCTGCGGGTTGCGCCAGGTCAGCTCGGCGCCCTGACCGTGGGGCGAGACCGCCATCGGCACGATGATCGCCGTGAGCACGGTGACGGGCACGAAGCCGAGCGCGGTGCGCACGAGCGGCGGAAATACCAGCCGGTCGCCGAGCACGAACACCGCAGTGCGAATGACCAGGGTGATCAGGGCCATGCCGAGAATCAGGACGACGTAGTTCATTGTCCGGCTCCTGCGGTGCGTTGGACGTTGGGGGACTTGCGGGAGGACTCTCTGCCGGCGCGGGCGCCGCGCGACGAACCTGGCCGTGAGAGCACGACACCCACGACCACGCCCGCGAGCACGGCGCCGAGCAGCCCGAGCTTGTACGGCCAGCCCTGCCAGAAAAAGGCGAGCGCGCCCGCCGTCGCGGCGGCGGCGAGGTAGCGCAAGGCGACCAGCTGTGGCACGACGATGGCGATGAAGGTCGCGACCATCGCGAAGTCGAGGCCGAGCGACTGCAGACCCGGGAACGCCGCGCCGAACAGCAGGCCGGCCGCGGTCCAGAGTTGCCAGTTCAGGTACATCGAGAGGCCCGAGCCGAGGAAATGCCACGGCGAGACGTCGTCGCCGGGCGGATGGCGGCGCAAATGCGCCCACGCGACGGCGAAGACCTCATCGGTGAGCAGGCTGCCGAGCACGAGCCGCCAGCGCAGCGGCAGGTGCGAGATATAGGGCGCGAGCGTCGCGCTATAGAGCACGTGGCGCAGGTTCACGATGAACGTGGTGGCCCAAATCACCGCGAAGCTCGCGTGCGAAGCGATCAGCCCGAGCGCGATGAACTGCGCGGAGCCGGCGAACACGGCGAGCGACATGAACTGGCCGTGCCAGAGCGAAAGCGGGCCCGAGGTGACGAGCGTGCCGAAGATCACGCCGAAGGGCGCGGCGCCGATCATCATGGGGATCATGTCGCGCGCGCCGGCGATGAATTCGGCAAGGCGGTTGGGATGCGTGGTCAAACTGTTCCTCCTGATACAAGGGGACAGCATAGCGGGCCGCCTTACGCGTGGCTTGTACGTTCTTGCGGCGGGATGCGGGCCGGCGCGTTCAGGACGACTGCCAGCGCCCCGGCGGCACGCCGAACATGCGCCGAAAGTGTCGCGTGAAATGGCTCTGGTCGGTGAAACCGCTCGCGGCGGCGACCTCGGCAACCGTAGCGCCTTCGCGCAGCGGGGCGAGGGCGCGTTGCAGGCGCAGCTGGGTGCGCCAGGCGTGCGGCGGCAGCCCGGTTGCCTGCGTGAAGAGCCGCGTGGCGTGAAACGGCGAGAGGCCGACCGCCTGGGCGAGATCGGCCACGCGCAGCGGCGTGGCGAGATCGGCGGCGAGGAGCGCCTTCATCGTTTCCACGCGGGGATCGTTCGGGCCGTGTTTGAGCGCCGCCTCGCGCGTGCGGCCGTAGCGCGTGAGCAGCGTCGAGAGTGCGTCGAGCAGCGAGCCTTCCACGGCGAGGAGGTCGGCACAAGGCGCCGAAGGCGATGCCGGACTGGCGCTCGCGCCGGGTTCGGGCACGGCTGCGCCGCGCCGCCAGTCCGCGTCGGCTTCCAGCAGCCGGTGGGCGCGCGAGAGCCGGTGCGCGAGATCGAGATCGTGGATCACCTCGGCGTCGAACCACGGCAGCGGCTGCGTGCGCCCGGCGATTTCGCCGGCGAGCTCGTGCAGGAAGTCGATCGGCACGTACATCACCCGATAGCTCCAGCCTTCTTCGACGGCGCGTGAACCCGTATGCAGCTCCCCCGGATTGATCACCGGCACGCTGCCCGTCGCGGCGACATGCTGCGTGCCGCGATAGCGAAAGCATTCCGCGCCGCCCTCGATCACGGGGATCGTGTAGGCCTCGTGCCAGTGCGGCGCGAACGTATGTTGGTTGTATTCGGCCGTGACGAGATCCGCGCCGGGCAGAAGCGGCGTGCGCCAGTAGCGGGCGGAGTCTCGAAAACGGGAACCGGTCATGGTGAAGGATCCTGCACGGATCCCCAGTTTAGCGCAGCGGAATCGTCGTGCCCGCGGGCACCGGCACGGCCGTGACGCTGTTCTTGGCGCTGCCGCTCACCACGCGGTCGCTGTAGGTCAGATACACGAGCGCGTTGCGCTTCGCGTCGACCACGCGCACGACGTGCAGCGTCTTGAAGAGGAACGACATGCGCTCGTTGAAGACGTCGTCTTGCTGTTTGAGCGGACCTGCGAAGGAGATCGGCCCGACCTGCCGGCACGCGATCGATGCCTCGGTCGGATCTTCCGCAATGCCGAGCGTGCCCTTCACGCCGCCCGTGCGTGCGCGGGAGACGTAGCAGGTCACGCCTGGCACCTGCGGATCGTCGTAGGCCTCGACGACGACCTTGTCCGAGCCGGTCACGCGGAAGTTGGTGTTCACACTGCCGATCTGTTCGGCGTGGGCGGCGGCGCAGGCGACGAGGCTCGCGCAGGCGAGCAGCGGGCGCGCGAGGCAAGCGCAGAGGCGGGTGGATTTCATGCGGATTCCCGAAGATGACGAAGCGACATTATCGGGGAGGGTAGCGTGCGCCACGCGCGCAGCAAAAGAAAAAGGGGTTGCGTGCAACCACGCAACCCCTCGATATTTTGGCTCCCCGACCTGGGCTCGAACCAGGGACCTACGGATTAACAGTCCGGCGCTCTACCGACTGAGCTATCGGGGACCAGCAGTACAGCGACAACACTTTACGTCATAAAAAAGCCCGTTTTGCGTTGTGAACGCCAACGGGCTTTTGCGAATCTTGGCTCCCCGACCTGGGCTCGAACCAGGGACCTACGGATTAACAGTCCGGCGCTCTACCGACTGAGCTATCGGGGATCAACAAAAGCAGAGAACGAGATTCTATGGGGTCTGGCTGGGCCTGTCAATACCCTGTCGCGATCTGTTTAGGGCAATCCGCTGCGCGAGGGACTGTCCGTGTAAGCGACGGCGGCGGGAAGACACCCCGAACAAGCGATCAGCGTGCGAGCAGCGCGAGCTTGTCCTTCACGTCCTTGAATTCGTCGGCTTCCGGCAGCGGGGCCTTGGTCTTCGTGATGCTCGGCCAGCCCTTCGCGAGGTCGGCGTTCAGCTCGATGAACGATTGCTGGTCGCCAGGCACGTCTTCCTCGGCGTAGATGGCGTTCACCGGGCACTCGGCAACGCACACGGCGCAGTCGATGCACTCGTCCGGGTCGATCGCGAGGAAGTTGGGACCTTCGCGAAAGCAGTCCACCGGGCACACATCGACGCAGTCGGTATAGCGGCACTTGATGCAGCTCTCGGTCACAACGTGAGTCATTCAGGCAGCTCCTGCAAGCTTTTTGTATCGGGGGATGGCGGTTCGCCAAAAGCGCTATTGTAACTGATGAGGAATTACCCCAACCACAGGCCCGCAACGGTCCTTAGATCGTTTCGTGATTAGTTTATATGCCGGGGTGATCCGCAACGTTTTACCCCTTGTGCGCGAGGGGCCGTGCCGGCGGGCACGCGGCGCGCGCAGGCATTCGGGTAACATGGACGCACCGCTGGCGCCTGCCGCCCGGAACCGCTGAGGGGCATCTGCCCGGCAGCGTGTCCGGATCCCGCTTCGCGGGCGCTATCCGATTGCAGTCCGGCTGGCCCATCATGATCATTACTTCGCTGCTCGATACCGATCTCTACAAATTCACCATGATGCAGGTGGTGCTGCATCATTTCCCCGCGGCCAATGTGGAATACCGTTTCCGCTGCCGCACGCCGAACGTCGATCTCGTGCCCTACGTGGACGAGATCCGCAGCGAGATCCAGAAGCTGTGCAGGCTGCGCTTCGCCGAGACCGAGCTCGAGTACCTGCGCAAGATGCGCTTCATCAAGAGCGACTTCATCGACTTTCTCGCGCTCTTTCACCTCAACGAAAAGTACATCTCGGTCACGCCGTCGCCCAAGGCCAATGGCGAGATCGACATCGCGATCAAGGGGCCGTGGCTGCACACGATCCTCTTCGAGATCCCGGTGCTCGCCATCGTCAACGAGGTGTACTTCCGCAACACGCAGCATCATCCGCAGTACGAGGAGGGGCGCGAGCGCCTGCGCCACAAGATCGAGCTGCTCGGCGCGAAGCCCGAATTCGCCGACTGCAAGATCGCCGACTACGGCACGCGCCGCCGCTTCTCGAAGCGCTGGCACGAGGAGGTGATCCTCACGCTCAAGGACGATCTCGGCGAGCAGTTCACGGGCACGAGCAACGTCTACTACGCGATGAAGCACAACCTCACGCCGCTCGGCACGATGGCGCACGAGTACCTGCAGGCGTGCCAGGCGCTCGGGCCGCGTCTGCGCGACTCGCAGATCTTCGGCTTCGAGATGTGGGCGAAGGAATACCGCGGCGACCTCGGCATCGCGCTCTCGGACGTCTACGGCATGCAGGCCTTTCTGCGCGACTTCGACATGTACTTCTGCAAGCTCTTCGACGGCGCGCGGCACGACTCGGGCGATCCGTTCGAGTGGGGTGAGCGCCTGCTCAAGCACTACGAGGACAACCGCTGCGATCCGCGCACGAAGACGATGATCTTCTCGGACGCGCTCGACATTCCCAAGGTGCTGCGCCTGTACGAGCGTTTCGGCGACCGCTGCCGCCTCGCGTTCGGCGTGGGCACGAACCTCACCAACGACCTGGGCTATCAGCCGTTGCAGATCGTCATCAAGATGGTCCGCTGCAACGGGCAGCCCGTCGCCAAGCTCTCCGATTCGCCGGGCAAGAACATGTGCGACGACAAGGCGTATCTCGCCTATCTGCGCCAGGTGTTCGGCATCGAGCAGCCCGTGGAGGAAGAGTGCGGGGGCAACCAGGCGTCTTGAACAACGCGCACGCTTGACCCGCAGATCGCAGGCGACGCCCCGGTATAATCGGCGCGTCGCCTTTCTTCATCTGACGAGGACGTTCATGGACACGACGGCCGCCCGCCGCAGCATACTCGCGCGCATTCGCGCGGCGCAGGGACGCGAGGCCACGCCCGCGGCGCACGAGCGGCAAGCCGTGGCCGAGTACCTCGCGCTTCATCCGGAGGGTCCGCGCCCGCCGCTCGAAGGCGATCTCGTCGCGCGCTTCGTTGGCGAGGCGCGCAAGATGTCGAGCACCGTCGACGAAGTCCAGCAGCTCGCCGACGTGCCCGCTGCCGCGCAACGCTATCTCGCCGAGCGTAGCCTGCCCATGCAGGCCGTCGCGTGGAAGACGCTCGACACGTTCGACTGGGCCGGCGCGGGACTCGCCGTGCAATACCGCAAGCCCGAAGATCGCGATCTCGTCGGCCTCACGGGCTGCTTCTGCGCCACGGCCGAGACCGGCACGCTGGTCCTGCTATCGAGCCCGCAGACGTGGGCCTCGGGCGCGCTGCTGCCCGAAACGCACATCGCCGTCGTGCCCGCTTCGCGCATCGTCGCGGGCCACGAGGACGCCTTCGCGCTGATGCGCGCCGAACGCGGCGAGCTGCCGCGCGCGGTCAACTTCGTTTCGGGGCCTTCGCGCACCGGCGACATCGAGCAGACCATCATCCTTGGCGCACACGGGCCGTATCGCGTGCATGTGATCGTCGTGCATGGCGCGTAAGGGCACTTCTTCGAGCGCTTGCGCGCTGACGCGCTTCGCCGCGCTGACACTCTTCAGCACGAACGCCCACGCGGCGGCCTTCGACGGCGCATCGCTCGGCGCCGCGTGGGCGCTGCCGTTCGCCGGCATGCTGCTGTCGATCGCGTTTTTCCCGATGTTCGCGGCCGCGTTCTGGCATCACCACTTCGGCAAGATTTCGGCGGCCTGGGCGCTCGCGTTCCTGCTGCCGTTCGCGGCCACGCATGGTGTCGGCGTGACGTATCCGCTGTTCGTGCACGCCGTCGTCGACGAATATCTCCCCTTCATCGTGTTGCTCGGCGCGCTCTATACGATTGCGGGCGGCATCTGCGTCTACGGGAATCTGCACGGATCGCCGCGCATGAACACGGCGATCCTCGCGCTCGGCACCGTGCTCGCGAGCGTGATGGGCACGACCGGCGCGGCGATGCTGCTGATCCGCCCGCTCCTGCGCGCGAATGACAACCGCCGGCACAACGTGCACGTGGTCGTGTTCTTCATCTTTCTCGTCGCGAACGCGGGCGGCCTGCTCACGCCGCTCGGCGATCCGCCGCTGTTCCTCGGCTTTCTCAACGGCGTGGGATTCTTCTGGACTGCGCAGCATCTCGCGCTGCCGATGCTGTTCGTGTGCGGCGTGCTGCTCGCGGTGTTCTACGCGCTCGATAGCTGGTACTTCCGCCGCGCCGGGGAAGCGCGCGCCGCTGCGCTCGACCCGACGCCGGACACCGACGCGCTCTCCATCGGCGGCAAGGCGAATTTCGTGCTGCTCGCGGTGCTCGTCGCGCTCGTGCTGATGAGCGGCGTGTGGCGTCCCGGTATCGTTTTCGAGGTCGCGGGCGCGCACCTGCAGTTGCAGAATCTCGTGCGCGATGCGGGACTCGTTGCGCTCGCACTCATTTCGCTCGCATTCACGTCGAAAGCGGCGCGCGCCGACAACGGCTTCGAGTGGGCGCCGATCGTCGAGGTGGCCAAGCTGTTCGCGGGCATTTTCGTGACGATCACGCCGGTCATCGCGATGCTGCGCGCGGGCGAGGCGGGCGCATTCGCCGCGCTGATCCAGTTCGTGAACGACGCACCGGGCCGCCCCAACGAGGCGCTGTACTTCTGGGCGACGGGGCTCCTCTCGTCGTTTCTCGACAACGCGCCCACCTACCTCGTGTTCTTCAATCTCGCGGGCGGCGACGCCAACGCGCTCATGTCGGGCGGCGCGAAAACGCTCGCGGCGATCTCGGCAGGCGCGGTGTGGATGGGCGCGCTCACCTATATCGGCAACGCGCCGAACTTCATGGTGAAGGCGATCGCGCAGTCGCGCGGCGTGCGCATGCCGGGCTTCTTCGGCTATCTTGGCTGGTCGGGCGTGCTGCTCGCGCCGGTCTTTCTCGCGGCCACCTGGCTCTTTTTCGTCTAGCCGCAGGCGGCTTGCGAGCCGCTCGGCGAAAAGCGCGCGAGACTTCCCGGAGCGCCCCGTCACGCGCAACAATGACGGACATCGACTGAAGTGTGGAGAGCAACGATGCAAAAGATTCTCGTGGCGCGCCCGATCTTTCCCGACGTGATCGACCGGCTCAAGCAGTATTTCGACGTGGACTGGAACAACGGCGAGGCGCTTTCGCCCGAGGCGCTGCACCAGCGACTCGCCGACAAGGACGGCGCGCTCACCGCGGGCGACCCGATCGGCGCCGCAACGCTCGCCGCCGCGCCGCGCCTGCGCGTGGTGTCGAACATGGCCGTGGGCTACAACAACTTCGACATGGCCGCCTTCAACGCGGCCAACGTGCTCGGCACCAACACGCCCGACGTGCTCAACGAAACCACGGCCGACTTCGGCTGGGCGCTGATGATGGCGGCTGCGCGCCGCGTGACGGAATCGGAGCACTTCCTGCGCGCGGGCAAGTGGGACAAGTGGTCGTTCGACGCGTTTCTCGGCTCGGATATTCATGGCGCCACGCTCGGCGTGATCGGCATGGGCCGTATCGGCCAGGCGCTCGCGCGCCGTGCGCGCGGCTTCAACATGCGCGTGGTGTATCACAACCGATCGCGCGTCGCGCCTGAGATCGAGCGCGAGCTGAACGCCGAATATCTGTCGAAGGAAGACCTGCTCAGGCAGGCCGACCACGTCGTGCTCGTGCTGCCGTACACGGCGCAGAACCATCACACGATCGGCGCCGTGGAACTCGCGCTGATGAAACCCACGGCTACGCTCACCAACATTGCGCGCGGCGGCATCGTCGACGACGCGGCGCTCGCGCACGCGCTGCGCACGCGTCAGATCGGGGCGGCGGGCCTCGACGTGTTCGAGGGCGAGCCGCGCGTGCATCCGGCGTTGCTCGAAGTGGAGAACGTCGTGCTCACGCCGCACATCGCGAGTGCGAGCGAAGCCACGCGCCGCGCCATGGCGAACCTTGCCGCCGACAACCTGATCGCCGCGCTCGGCGAGGGGCCGCGTGCCGGGCAGCCGCCCAATCCGATCAACCCCGCTGTACTGGGGCAAGCCCGTAAATGAGTCCGCTCGCCGTCATGTCGCTGGCGCTCGTTGCGTTGGCGATCGCATTCGTCGTGACGCTCGTGGCGTTGCTGCGCGCGCGTCAAGGCCATGGCGATGGCGACGCCGAGGCCACGCTCGACGCGCTCGATCAACTGAGCGACCGCCTCGCCGCCTCGACCGACACCCAGGCTCGCGCGGCCGAGCGCATCGAGCGCGAGCTGCGCAACGAGATCGCGCGCACGGCGCAGAGCTCGCGCAGCGAGTTCGGCGGCGGCTTCGCACAGGTGCAGCAGGCGCTGGCGGCGCAGCTCGGCAGCATCGCGACCGTGCAGAACAGCCAGATCGACGGCTTCGCCCAGCAGCTCGCCAAACTCACGGCGGCCAATACGCAGCAGCTCGACGCCGTGCGCCAGAGCCTGCAACAGCAGGCGCAGCAGGCGCGCGACGAGCAGGGCGCCGCGCTGCGCCACTTCGGCGCGTTGCTCACGCAGCAGCTCGGGCAACTCACCGAAGTCAACGACCGGCGCTTCGCCGAAGTGCGCGCGACGCTCGAACAGCGGCTCAAAGACATCGAGGCGAACAACGCGGCGAAGCTCGAGGAAATGCGCCGCACGGTCGACGAGAAGCTGCACGCCACGCTCGAACAGCGGCTTGGCGAATCGTTCAAGCTCGTTTCCGACCGGCTGGAACAGGTGCATCGCGGGCTTGGCGAGATGCAGACGCTGGCCGCGGGCGTGGGCGACCTGAAGAAGGTGCTCACCAACGTGAAGACGCGCGGCACCTGGGGCGAAGTGCAGCTCGAAGCGCTGCTCGAACAGATGCTCACGCCGGACCAGTACGCGAAGAACGTCGCGACGGTGCCGAAGAGCACGGAGCGCGTGGAATTCGCGATTCGCCTGCCGGGACGCGGCGTGGGCGGCGCGGAGCAGGGCGAGCCGGTCTGGCTGCCGATCGACGCCAAATTCCCGCGCGAAGACTACGAGCGGCTCATCGATGCGCAGGAGCGCGCGGACGTGCTCGCGATCGAGGAGGCCGGGCGCGCGCTCGAGCTGCGCATCCGCGCGGAGGCGCGCACCATCGCCGAGAAGTACGTCGCGCCGCCGCACACGACCGATTTCGCGCTGCTGTTCCTGCCAACCGAAGGCCTTTACGCCGAAATCCTGCGCCGCCCGGGCTTGACCGACGTCCTGCAGCGCGACTACCGCGTGAGCGTGGCGGGTCCGACCACGCTCACGGCGCTCCTCAACAGCCTGCAGATGGGTTTCCGCACGCTCGCGATCGAGCGCCGCTCGAGCGAGGTGTGGCAGGTGCTGGGCGCGGTGAAGACGGAGTTCGGCAAGTTCGGCGACGTGCTCGCGCGTACCAAGACGCAGCTCGAAACGGTCACGCGTTCCATCGAGGCGGCGGAGGTGCGCACGCGGGCGATGAACCGCAAGCTGCGCGACGTCGAGGCGCTGCCGGGCGAGGCCGCCGCGAATCTTCTCGGCGACGCGCTGCGCAATGGCAATGGCGACGCAGAAAGCGAAGCGGGCTTCGGCGACGAGTGAGCGCAACCCGCGCGCCAAAAGCAAACGGGCCGCCTGATCCAGGCGGCCCGTTTGCATTCGGGCGTGTGCGGTGCGTTGGCTTACCCGATCATCGTTTCGCCGGGCGCGGCGAGCTTTTCGAGCGCATCGCCGGTCATGCGCACGACGCGCCAGTCGGGCAGCACGGTCGCGCCGAGCTTTTCATAGAAGCCGATGGCCGGCGTGTTCCACTCGAGCACGGTCCACTCGAAGCGGGCGCAGCCGCGCTCGACGGCGATCGCCGCGAGCGCGCGCAGCATCGCCGTGCCGAGGCCGGTGCCGCGCTGCGACGGCTGCACGTAGAGGTCTTCGAGATAAAGGCCGCGGCGGCTCAGGAACGTCGAGTAGTTGTGGAAGAAGAGCGCATAGCCGACGATGCGGCCGGCGTCTTCCGCCACCAGCGCTTCCGCGGCGGGACGCGTGCCGAACAGGGCGTCGGCGAGGCCGTCGGCCGTGCCCGTGAACAGATGCGTGAGCTTCTCGAACTCCGCGAGCTCGTACATCAGCGCGTGCATCGCGCCGACGTCGGCGGGCGTGGCGGCGCGGATCGTCGCGGCCATTACGCTTCCTCGGGCACGTCGGACAGATGGATCTCGATGCCGCCGAAGCGCGAGGCCACCCAGTTGTAGGCGTGGCAGGCGATCCACAGCAGGATGAAGCCGACGATCGCGTTGAGCAGCAGCGCGCTGAAGATGGTCGAGAGTTCGACCGCGCCATAGCGCACGAACGCCACGAGCACGCCGAGCAGCACGATCGGCACGCTGAAGGTCAGGTACACGAGGATGAGCGCCTTGGCGGTCTGGCCCGCAGCGATGAACGAGATCTGTTTTTTCATAGTAGTCGGTCCGTTATGCAGGTGTGGACGTGTGGTTGGTTTTGACGCCCTCTCGGGCGCCGCCGCGCTAGACGAGTCCATCGAACAGCATGATGTCGACCGCGTCGCCGGCATCGAGATCGCCGGCTTCATGGGCGAGCACGATGAAGCAGTTCGCCTCGCTCATCGTGCTGAGCGCGCCCGAGCTTTGCGAGCCGGTCGGCGCGACGCGCCACTGGCCGCCGGCCTCGCGGCGCGCGAGGCCGCGCTGGAATTCGGTGCGGCCCGCGCGCTTTTTGATCGGCTGATCGCTCAATGCCGGCACGAGCGGGACGGGCTGCGCTTGCGCGCCCGCCATCGCCATGAGCGCGGGGCGCACGATCTGGTAGAACGAGACCATCGTCGCGACCGGGTTGCCGGGCAGCCCGAACAGGAGCGCGGCGCGGCCCGCGCCCGGGCGTCCGCCCGACCAGATGCGGCCGAACGCAAGCGGGCGGCCGGGGCGCATGGCGAGGCCCCAGAACGAGACGTCGCCGAGCGTTTGCAACTGGGTGCGCGTGAAATCGGCTTCGCCGACCGAGACGCCGCCGGAGGTTAGCACGACATCGGCGGTTTCGGCAGCGAGTTTCAGCGTGGCGGCGAGCGCCGCGGGGTCGTCGCGCACGACGCCCAGGTCGATCGCATCGACGTTCAGGCGCTGGAGCATCGCGCCGAGCGCGTAACGGTTGCTGTCGTAGATGCAGCCAGGCTCGAGCGGCTCGCCCGGCGAGCGCAGTTCGTCGCCGGTCGAGAAGTAGGCCACGCGCAGGCGCTGCTTCACGTGCGCCTCGACGAGGCCGAGCGAGGCCAGCAAGCCGATGTCCGACGCGCGCAGCACGCGGCCGGCCGCGAGCGCCACGCCGCCGCGCGCGAGGTCCTCGCCTTTGCGGCGGGCGTTCGCGCCGCGCTCGACGACGTTGGCTTCGAAAACGATGACTTCGCCCTGCGCCGACACCTGCTCTTGCGGCACGACGGTGTCGCAGCCCGCGGGCATCGGCGCGCCGGTCATGATGCGCACGCTCGCGCCGGCGGCAACGTCGCCCGCGTATGCGTGACCGGCGAAGGCCTTGCCGCACACGGCGAGCGAGAGGCCGCCGGAAGCGTCGGCCAGCGCCGCGCCGTCGAACGCGTAGCCGTCCATCGCGGCGTTGTCGTGCGCGGGAACGTCGATGGGCGAAATCACGTCTTCGGCCAGCACACGCGCAAGTGCCTCACGCAGCGGCACGCGTTCGCTCGCCGCAAGCGGTGTCGCCCACTGCAGCACGATGGCCTGCGCGGCGCTGACGGGCAAAGCTTGCGGATCGTACTGGCTGATGCACCCGGCTTGGCCGGTGGGATGGTTAGGCGTGGTCATCGAGTGAGGAAGCGTCGCATCCGCACGGCGTGTGCGGCGATCGTCCAGGCGGGCGTGCCGGCCGTGTGCCGGGGACGGCGGCTGGCCGGGCGCTGCCCGATTGCAATTCAGGCGCGTTCGAGTTCGGCCAGTTCCTGTAAGGAATTGATATTGTAAAACGCACGTTCGTCGGCAAAGGCGACTTCGGCGGCCGTGTGGCGCGCGTACCACGCACGCACCTTGCGCTCGCCGGCGCCGAGGAAGGCGGCGAGGTCGTCGGCGAGCGAGGTGCGTACGAGCGCGAATACGGGATGCAGCGAGACCTCGCCGTCGGCGTTCCTCGTGGTCGCGGTCACGATGTCGGCGCGCTCCGCGAGCGCGGCGTGGCCGAGGTGCCCGGCGAGATCGGCCGGCAGCCAGGGCGAGTCGCATGGCGCCGTAAGGAGCCATTCGGTGTGCGCCGCGCGCAGTCCGGCGAGGAGCCCCGCGAGCGGGCCGGGGAAGTCGGGCAGCGGATCGGCGAGCACGCTCGCCCGCCATGGCGCGCCGAGTGCCGCATAAGCGTCGCGGTTGCGGTTCGCGCTGATCGAGAGGGCGCCGACCTGCGGCGCGAGGCGCGCGAGCACGTGCGCGGCAAGCGGTTTGCCGTGCAGCATCTGCAAGCCCTTGTCCGCGCCGCCCATGCGCTGGCCGCGGCCGCCCGCGAGCACGAGGCCCGTGATCGATGCGGTGGAAATGGCGTTGGCGCTCATCAGCGTCATGGGCTGCTCAGCCGCCGATATAGGACATTTCGATGCGGCGCTCGTCGGAGGCCGCCGGCGCCTGCGTGCTGCCCCGCAACTGCGAATAGCGGTCGGCGCGGCCTTCCCATACCTGGGCGATGGCGCCGGAGATCGCAGTGTCGGTGGCGCCGTTGCGCAACAGCGCGCGCAGGTCGTAACCCATCGAGGCGAACAGGCACAGGTACAGCTTGCCTTCGGTCGAAAGGCGTGCGCGCGTGCAGTCGCCGCAGAACGCGCGCGTCACGCTGGAGATCGCGCCGATCTCGCCCGCGCCGTCCGCGTAGCCCCAGCGTTGCGCCGTTTCGGCGGCGTTGTGGGGCTCCAGCGGCACGAGCGGCCAATGCTCGGCAATGCGCGCGACGACTTCCGCCGACGGCAGCACTTCGGCCATGTTCCAGCCATTCGAGGTGCCCACGTCCATGTACTCGATGAAGCGCAGCGTCACATCCGTGCCGCGGAAATGCCGTGCAAGCGGCACGATCTCGCCGTCATTCGTGCCGCGCTTGACGACCATGTTGACCTTGATCGGCGCGAGACCCACGGCTTGCGCCGCCGCAATGCCGTCGAGCACGTCGGCCACCGCGAAGTCGGCGTCGTTCATCTGGCGAAAGAGGGCGTCGTCGAGGGCGTCGAGGCTCACCGTCACACGCGTGAGGCCCGCGTCGCGCAGAGCGCGCGCCTTGCGGGCCAGCAGCGAGCCATTGGTGGTGAGCGTAATGTCGAGCGGCTCGCCTTCGGGCGTGCGCAGCGCGGCAAGGCGCTCGATCAGGAATTCGATGTTCTTGCGCAGCAGCGGCTCACCACCCGTGAGGCGGATCTTGGTGACGCCATGCGCGACGAAAAGCCGCGCGAGCCGCTCGATTTCTTCGAGCGACAGCAGCGCGGAATGGGGCAAAAACGGGTAGTCCTTGTCGAACACGGCGCGCGGCATGCAGTACACGCAGCGGAAATTGCAGCGGTCCGTGACCGAGATGCGAAGGTCGCGCAGGGGTCTGGCGAGCGCGTCAAAGACCGCGCCGGACGGCGCGCGCACAGTTCCCGCGGCCGGCCTGGGCAGTTCGGGCGGCAGCGATCGAACGTCGGCAACAGGGATGATGCGTCGTGTCATGGTCTCTTCGTTCTCGCGTTGCCTCAATTTTAGCCGAACCAGCACCGGCCTACAGACAAGGGAGAACGCTGATATATCAAAAAAAGCCCGCCGGGAGGGGCGGGCTTTTCGGGCGCGCCGGGCTCGGGGCCCGGCGCGCGGCCAGTTGCGCTTGCCGCGCTTACGGCTGGCGCGTGGTTTCGACCTGCTGCATCGGCGTGCTGTCGACCGGCGGCAGCGGTTTGCGCTCGCGCGGCGTGCGCGCGGGCTTCACCAGTTGCGCAGCGGCTTGCTGCGCGGCGCGCAGCTTGTCGGCGTCGGTATTGACCCAGACGAGACCCGCCGTTTCCAGCATCGGGCGCAGCGTGTCTGCGGTGGCCGAGGGCGCGGGGGCTGCCGTTGCTACCGGAGCCGGATGCGGTGCGACCGGCTCGGTGATCGCGACGACCGCCGGAGCGGCGGCTGCCGCTTCCTGCGCCGGCTCCGGTTGAGCGACGGGTGCTTGCGCCGGCTCTTCGGTCCGCGGCGCTTCGACGCGGTCTTCGCGCACGACAGGCAGCGTTTCGGCCTGAACCGGCTCAACCGGGGCCGCCGGTGCGACCGGTTCGTCCGCTGCGGCAGGTGCCACCGGTTCCTCGGCCTTCGGCTCGACCGCGTGTGCGGTTTCGACGCCCACCGGTGCGGCTTCGGCGGGTGCCGGAGCTTGCTCGGCCGGAGCCTGAGCTTGCTCTGCGGCGGGTGCGACGGTTTCAACCGGCGGCGGCGTCACGGCAGCGGCAGGCACGTGCCCGGCTTCGGCGACGACGGCTGCGGCCGGCAGAGCGGTCACGACGGTCTCGACAGCAGCCTCGGTACGCGCTTCCGCGGCCGATGCTTCATGCACTTGCGCAGCAACGGCAGGCTGCTCGATCGCCGGTTGGGCGGGTGCGGCTTGCTCTTCGCCTTCCGGTGCATCCGCACCCGGCGTCAGGCCTGCTGCATCCGTCTCGCGCTCGCGGCGACCGCCACGGCGGCCGCGGCGGCGGCGGCGGCGTTCTTCGCCTTCACGCGGTCCGCCTTCTTCGTCGGCACCGGCGCTCACGCCTTCGGGCAGGTCTTCCGTCTGCGGCGCTTCGACGCCTTCGGCGTCTGCCGATGCGGCGTCGAGACGCGCTTCCTGGGCTTCAGCGGCCTCGGCTTGCTGACGGCGACGCGATTCACCGCGCTCGCCACGTTCACCACGCTCGCGGCGCTCGCCACGTTCCTGGCGCTCGCCGCGTGCGGCGCCGGCTTCCGCCGTCACATCGCTACGCTCCTGACCGCGCTCGACGCGTTCGATGCGCTGCTCGCGCTCGGCACGTGCTTCGCGGGTTTCACGCGGCTCACGCTGCTCGCGTTGTTCGCGGGCACCACGGCCTTCGCGTGCTTCACGCGATTCGCGCGGCTCGCGTGCCTCACGCGGTTCACGCTGTTCGCGCGGCTCGCGTTCCTCACGGCGGCCGGCCGGCTGGCCGGTACGGGCGCCGCCTGCGCTTTCGCCACGGCCTGCCGCGTCGCGGCCGCCGGAACGGCGATTGCGGTTGCGGTCGGCGCCGGTCTTCTCACCGCGCTCGGTACGCGCTTCGCGGGTCGGACGGGCGGTCTTTTCGGGTTGCGCGACCGGTGCCGGCGCGGGCGCCGCAGCCGGTGCGCCGCCGAAGAGACGCTTGACCCAGCCAAAGAAGCCGCCGCCCGCGGGCGTGACAGCCAGTTGTGCCGCGACGGGCGCGGTTTCGGCCGGCTTGACCGGCGCGCTCGGCGCCGGACGCTCCGGCGTGATGCCCTTCACCGCGGCTTCCTGCTTGGGCTTGGCTTCGGCGGTGCGCTTGCTGTAGCCGGTTTCCGACTCGAGTTCGCGAGCCGCTTCCTCGGCCATCTTCCACGAGGCGCGCGGGTCGTCGAGGCGCGCATCGTCGTGACGCAGGCGCTCGAGCTTGTAGTGCGGCGTTTCGAGGTGCTTGTTCGGGATCAGCACGACCGCGACCTTGAAGCGCGACTCGATCTTGTTAATTTCCGAGCGCTTTTCGTTGAGCAGGAAGGCGGTCACTTCGACCGGCACCTGGCAATGAATTGCCGCGGTGTTTTCCTTCATCGCCTCTTCCTGGATGATGCGCAGGACCTGAAGCGCCGACGATTCCGTATCGCGGATATGACCCGTTCCGTTACAGCGCGGGCAGGTCACGTGGCTGCCTTCCGAGAGGGCGGGGCGCAGACGCTGGCGCGACAGTTCCATCAGGCCGAAGCGCGAGATCTTGCCCATCTGCACGCGGGCGCGGTCGTGGCGCAGCGCGTCTTTCAGGCGCTGCTCGACTTCGCGCTGGCTCTTGGCCGACTCCATGTCGATGAAGTCGATCACGATCAGGCCGCCCAGGTCGCGCAGACGCAGTTGGCGCGCCACTTCGTCGGCGGCTTCGAGGTTGGTGCGCGCGGCGGTTTCCTCGATGTCGGCGCCCTTGGTGGCGCGCGCCGAGTTCACGTCGATGGCGACCAGCGCTTCGGTGTGGTCGATCACGATCGCGCCGCCCGAGGGCAGCGGTACCGTGCGCGAATACGCCGTCTCGATCTGGTGCTCGATCTGGAAACGCGAGAAAAGCGGCACGTCGTCGTGATACCGCTTCACCTTATTGACATTGTCCGGCATCACGATATCCATGAAGGCGCGCGCCTGGTCATAGATCTCGGTGGTGTCGATGAGGATTTCGCCGATGTCGGGCTGGAAGTAGTCGCGGATCGCGCGAATGACGAGGCTCGATTCCAGGTAGATCAGCATGGGCTGACCGGACTGGCCGGCCTGCGACGCGGCTTCGATGGCGCGCCACAGTTGCAGCAGGTAGTTCAGGTCCCACTGGAGCTCTTCGGCGGAGCGGCCGATGCCGGCCGTGCGCGCGATGATGCTCATGCCGTCCGGCAGTTGCAGCTGCGCCATGGTTTCGCGCAGTTCCTGACGGTCGTCGCCCTCGATGCGGCGCGAGACGCCGCCGCCGCGCGGGTTGTTCGGCATGAGGACGAGGTAGCGGCCGGCGAGCGAGATGAACGTGGTGAGGGCGGCGCCCTTGTTGCCGCGCTCTTCCTTCTCGACCTGGACGATCAGCTCCTGGCCTTCCTTGAGGGCGTCCTGAATGCGCGCGCCGCGCATGTCGATGCCTTCGCGGAAGTACTGGCGGGCGACTTCCTTGAACGGCAGGAAGCCGTGGCGGTCTTCGCCGTAGTTGACGAAACACGCCTCGAGCGAAGGCTCGATACGGGTGACGATCCCCTTGTAGATGTTGCCTTTGCGCTGTTCGCGCCCGGCGGTTTCGATGTCGATGTCGATGAGCTTCTGTCCATCGACGATGGCGACACGCAGTTCTTCCTGCTGTGTCGCGTTGAACAGCATTCGTTTCATTGAACGACTCCAGTGCGTTCGCGCGCGAGCCGCACGGTGCGCGGCGACGACGCCAGGCAGCACGGTGCGGGCAGCGGCGAGCCGCGCCTTATTGTGTTGTCACAAGCACGCTGGAGCGGGAACGATGGCGGGGAGAATTGCCTTTTATGGGCGCCGGTCCGGCGTTGCGTTGCCGTGGACGGGGCCGCGTGGGCACATGCGAAATACGTCTTCAAGAAGCGAAGAGACATGCCGCGGGTTCGCGACGGCAGCGTTTTCCTGCGCTTCCAATCCACCTGGCTGCCGTGGCCATGAGCGTGCCAATGGGTGTGCCCATCGCACTGGCCGTGACAGACGCCGGCCGCAGCGGCGAACCGCGCGCGCTTGCGACTGGATCAGGTTCGCGGCCTCTCGATTCAATCAGGGCCGCGCACGGGAAGCTTTTCAGGAACGCCCGTCTTCCCCCTCGGGGTGTCTCGCCACTTTTGACGTCGCCGTGTCCCGCACATTGCCGGGACGCTTCGGGCGCTCGCCGTATTTTCGCCACCAGCGCCTCCTGCGGCGGTCACTTCGACCGCGCGGCGGGACGCGCCGGATAAATTCTTTATACCAATGTTCCGTTACCGTCGGAGCCGCTCCTGACCGAACGTGCCTGTGGGCGCCGTCCCTGCCGGAGTGGTGATCCGTGCGTGCAACTCGTTGCTTCTCATCAAGCGGGGTGAGCAACCAGCCCCGGGCGCAAGTAAAATAACCGTTTATCGCTTGCAGCCTGCGCTCGCCGCGTGGTCCAAGTCCAGGATAACCCCCTTGGGGTGTCCATTGGGTGGTTCGCAGAACATTTGGCCGTTTGGCCTACCGTTGCGTCGGCGCTGGGCAAATTATATTCAGAATGAAAGGGTTAGGCAAAACATCCCAGAATCAGGTCGCAAGCGACCAGGTTTCGTTCGTCGAAATCGACGAGGGCGCGGCCGGTCAGCGCATCGACAATTTTCTCGTGCGCGTCTGCAAAGGCGTGCCGAAAAGCCACATCTATCGCATTTTGCGCAGCGGGGAAGTGCGCGTAAATAAGGGTCGGGTCGATGCGCAATATCGGCTCGCGGAAGGCGACATCGTGCGCGTGCCGCCCATCCGCACCTCGCAATCTAGCGCGCCGGCCGGCGCCGCGCCCGTGCCGGCGGCCCAGTTTCCCATCATCTACGAGGACGACGCGCTGCTCGTCATCGACAAGCCTGCAGGCGTGGCCGTGCACGGCGGCAGCGGCGTGGCGTTCGGCGTGATCGAGCAGTTGCGCGAGGCGCGCCCGCAGGGCAAGTTCCTCGAGCTGGTCCACCGGCTAGACCGCGAAACGTCGGGCGTGCTGATGCTCGCCAAGAAGCGCGCCGCGCTCGTGGGCCTGCATGCGCAGATGCGCGACAACCAGACCGACAAGCGCTATTACGCCTGCGTCCACGGCGAATGGGCGAGCGACTGGGGGCGTCGGCGCGCCGTGAAGGAGCCGCTTCACAAGTATCTGACCCCGGAAGGCGAGCGCCGTGTGCGCGTGCAGCCGGACGGCTTGCCCTCGCACACGGTGTTCAATCTCGTCGAGCGCTGGCCGGGCTACGCGCTCCTCGAAGCCGAGCTGAAGACGGGCCGCACGCACCAGATCCGCGTGCACCTCGCCCACCTCGGCCTGCCGATCGTCGGCGACGCCAAGTACGGCGACTTCGCGCTCAACAAGGACCTCGCGCGCACGGGCGCGAAGCCGGGCATCAAGCGCATGTTTCTGCATGCGCACCGATTGAAGCTCGCGCACCCGATCACGGGCGCCCCGTTGCAGTTCGAGGCGCCGCTGCCGGCGGATTGCCGCGGCTTCGTCGACGCGCTGCGCGCGCAACGCGAGGCAGGCTCGGCAACCGACGCAGCCCGACCTGGCGCGGCCCGACCTGACGCGGCGCGACCCGAATGACACCGAATCTGACAGCGTTTGGAGAAGTCCTGCATGGCTCGAGAGTTATTTGACCTGATTGTGTTCGACTGGGACGGCACCCTGATGGACTCGACCGCCCATATCACGCGCAGCATCCAGGCGGCGTGCCGCGACCTCGGCCTGCCCGTGCCCGGCGACGAGGCGGCGAGCTATGTGATCGGCCTCGGCCTGCGCGAGGCGCTGCAGATTGCCGCGCCCACGCTCGATCCGGCCGACTACCCACGGCTCGTCGAGCGCTATCGCATCCACTATTTGCTGAAGGACCAGCAGACCGAGCTGTTCGTCGGCGTGCGCGAGATGCTCACGGAACTGCGCGACACTGGCTACCTGCTCGCCGTAGCGACGGGCAAGAGCCGCGTGGGGCTGAACCGCGCGCTGGCGGATTCGCGGCTCACGAGCCTCTTCGACGGCACCCGCTGCGCCGACGAAACCTTCTCGAAGCCGCATCCGGCCATGCTTCAGGAGCTCACGCGCGAACTGGGGCAGGATCTGGGGCGCACTGTGATGATCGGCGACACGACGCACGACCTGCAGATGGCGATCAACGCGGGCGCGGCTGCCATCGGCGTGGCGTATGGCGCGCATGCGTCCGGCGCGCTCGAAAAGCTCGAGCCGCGCTTCGTCGCGTCGGACGTGGCCGCGCTCGCGGGCTGGCTGCGGGAGCACGCATGAGCGCGGCGCCCGAGACAGCGCCGCTCGAGCCTGTGCGCGTCTGCGCGGCCGACGAACTCGCCGAGGGCGGCGAGGGGCGGCGCATGAACGCGACCTATGCGGGCGGCGACGCGGTGGTGTTCTTCGTACGCTACGGCGGCGAGGTGTACGGCTACCTGAACCGCTGCGCGCACGTGCCGATGGAACTCGATTGGGTCGAGGGCCAGTTCTTCGAGTCGTCGGGACTCTATCTGATGTGCGCCACGCACGGCGCGATCTACCAGCCCGACACGGGCAAGTGCGTGGGCGGCCCGTGCCGCGGCGGGCGTTTGCGCCCCGTGCAGGTCGAGGAACGCGACACGCCGGAGGGGCGTGCGGTATTCTGGCTGCCGGACGACGCTTTGCGTCCGACCCCAACCTGATTCCTGACTATCGACCCCTTTCGACCCGTTACCCGCTCGCATGTCCGACAATCCGACCCCTGATTCGAACGAAGCGCCCCGCGCGGCTTCGTCAGACCGCGGCGCGCCCGCGCCAGGCTGGGAGCGCGAGGCGCTCGAACGCATCGCGCTCGCGGCTATCACCGAGCAGCGCGCGGCGCGGCGCTGGCGCATCTTCTTTCGTTTCGCGTTTCTCGCCGTGTTCGTGGTAATCGCGTGGGCGATCCTCGATCTTTCGGGGGCGCGCGTGGAGAGTGAGGGGCGCCATACGGCACTGGTTTCGCTCGACGGCGAAATCGGCTCCGACACCCCGGCGAACGCCGAGGACATCATCAGCGCGCTCGACAGCGCCTTCGACGACGACGGCACCGCGGGCGTGATCCTGCATATCGACAGCCCCGGCGGCAGCCCGGTGCAGGCCGGCATCATCAACGACGAGATCCATCGTCTGCGCACCAAGTACCCGGCCATCCCGCTGTACGTCGTGGTCGGCGACATGTGTGCTTCGGGCGGCTATTACGTCGCGGCCGCCGCCGACAAGATCTACGTCAACAAGGCGAGCATCGTGGGCTCGATCGGCGTGCTGATGGACGGATTCGGCTTCACCGGCCTGATGGACAAGCTCGGCGTCCAGCGGCGCCTGCGTACGTCCGGCGAAAACAAGGGCTTCTTCGATCCCTTCTCGCCCGACACGCCGAAAATGGACGCGCACGCCCAGGAGATGCTCGACCAGATCCACCAGCAGTTCATCGACGCCGTGAAGGCCGGCCGCGGCAAGCGCCTGAAGGACTCGCCGGATATCTTCTCGGGCCTGTTCTGGACCGGGCAGAAGAGCGTGGAGCTCGGCCTCGCGGACGGCTACGGCGACACCGATTACGTGGCGCGCGAGGTCGTCAAGGCGCCGGACGTCGTCGATTACACGGTCAAGCAGAGCCTCACCGATCGCGTGGCGAAGCGCGTGGGCGCGAACATCGGCTCGGCGGCCGTGCATTCGCTGCTGATGGGCGGCAAGGTATCGGTGCACTGAGCGACGGCGACGCTTTCGTTTCCCGTCGTCCTCGAGAAAAATCGGCCGCTGCGCGATGGTTGCGCAGCGGCCGATTCGTTTTCCGCGCCGAAGCGCGTTCAGTTTGCGAGCAGCAGGAAGATCGCCGGCCGCTTGTGCAATTCGGGCGCTGGCTTCTTCTTCCAGTCCGACACCGCGCGGCTCACGATCGTCTCGGTGGGCAGCGTGAGATCGGCGGCGACGCACACGAGCGTGGAGGGCGCGCAGGTCGCAAGCAGTGCGTCGAGCAGCGCGCGGTTGCGATAGGGCGTCTCGATGAAGATCTGCGTCTGCTTGATCTTGCGCGAGATTTGCTCGAGATCGCGCAGCTTTTTCACGCGCTCGTTCGCGTCGACAGGCAGGTAGCCATGAAACGCGAAGCTTTGGCCGTTCAGGCCCGACGCCATCAGCGCGAGCAGGATCGAACTCGGGCCCACGAGCGGCACGACCTTGATGCCGCGCTCGTGTGCGCGCCGCACGAGCAGCGCGCCCGGGTCGGCGACCGCGGGTACGCCCGCCTCGGAAACCAGCCCTGTGTCGATACCGGCGAGCAGCGGTGCGAGCAGCTTGTCGACCTCGCCTGCAGGCGTGTTGACATTGAGTTCGCGGATCTCGATTTCCTGGATCGGCCGCGTCGTGCCCACGCGCTTGAGGAAGGCGCGCGTGGTCTTGGCGTTTTCGCCGATATAGCTGGCGAGCGTGCCCGCGCGTTCGCGCACGGGAGTGGGCAGGACGGCGTTGAGCGCGGCATCGTCGCCTTCGCCCAGCGTGTTGGGAATCAGATAGAGGGTGCCGAGGCTCATGCTTGCGTCTCCAGCAGCGGATAGCCCGCGGCAAGCAGCATGCGCGTGAGCGCGATGAGCGGCAGGCCGATCAGGGCGGTGGGGTCGTCCGATTCGATCGCTTCGAGCAGGGCGATGCCGAGACCCTCCGATTTCGCGCTGCCCGCGCAGTCGTACGGCGTTTCGGCGCGCAGATAGGCGTCGAGCGCGGCGTCGGGCAGGTCGCGAAAGCGCACCTTCGTCACGACATCGACGGTATCCGTTTGGCCAGTCGCGGTGTCGAGCACGCTCAGGGCACTATGGAACAACACTTCGCGGCCGCGCATGGCCTGCAGCTGCTCGAGCGCGCGCTCGTGCGTGCCGGGCTTGCCGATCTGGCGGCCATCGAAGGTGGCGACCTGGTCGGAGCCGATCACGAGCGTGCGCGCCGCGCCGGCGGGCAGGGCGGCGGCCACGGCGCGCGCCTTCGCGGCAGCGAGGCGCAGCGCCGTCGCTTCGGGCGTTTCGCCGGGCTGCGGCGTTTCGTCGACGGCGGGCACGGCCGTATCGAAGGGAATGCGCAGACGCTCGAGCAACTCGCGCCGGTAGCGCGAGCTGGAGGCGAGGATGAGGGCGGGGCGGCCCGTGCGCGGGGCCTGCGAGGGAGAATCCTGCATGTTCGATCGGAGTATGAGAGCGGCTGCGAATGTGGCTGGAGAAAAGGCGGCTGTGGTTTGGCGATTTCCGGGTGGATTTCGCCTCAAAAAAGGGGCGGATATCCCGCAAAACGTCGTCAGAGGCTCCCGAAAGCCGCGCTCGCACAGACACTTGCGTACGCGAGCTTAAGTGTTTGACTCACAAAGATAAAGGCGATATGATTTTGGGCTTTTCATCGGTATGCTCTCGCCGCACGTCTTGTGCGGGCGCCTGAATTTAGCGGCGTCACGGCTCGAAAAACCTTGCCGGCAGTAGCGTGTCGATGGGCGAATGTAGGCAAACGCAGGTCGATAGAGACCTGTGCGGGCCGGCACAAGCTGGATTGCAGCGAGCCGCTGGCGGCTTTCGCGCATCGCTTGCCGCGCCCCAGGCCTTGAAGCAGGAGAGCGCACATGACCGAACACACTGGCAAGCCTGCAGGCGCCGAATTGAATCCGCGCGACTTCGATATCTTCGAATTCGCGCGCAGCGAGCGCGAAGCGGCAGGCGTCGTGCGCGTTTCGCAACTGCCGCGCATGTTAAACGAAGTCCCGGCCGAGGCGCCAGATCGCGACACCGCGTTCACCTGGCAGGCTGCGGGCTTTATCCAGCAGGAAATGCAGGACAACGGCACCGAAGGGTCGCAGCCATACCTGCGGCTGGCAGTTCACGGTGGCGCGTGGCTCACGTGCCAGCGGTGCCTCGCTCCTTACGAGCAGGCATTCAATGCGGATGCGACCTTCCGTATCGTCCAGACGGAAGAAGAGGCGGACGAGTTTCCGCTCGACGACGATGAAGTCGAAGTGATCGTGGGCTCGCGCCATATCGATCTCGTCGACTTGATCGAAGAGGAGCTGTTGCTCGCGCTGCCGCTGGTGCCGAAGCACGAAGTCTGTCCGGAAATTCACGAAAGCCTCGCCTCGGGTCCCGACGGCGCGGAGGGCGTGGATTCCGTGGACGACGTGCCGGAGCAGGAAATCGAGCCGGAAGAGCGCGTCAACCCGTTTGCGGCGCTCGAATCGCTCAAGAAGGATGGTCCTGGCAGCAAGCACTAAGGCAAGCCTTGGGCGGCTGTGCGGGGCAGGCAGTACCAGACGCGTGGGCCTGAGCCCGGAGTCCGGCCATCCCCCAAGGGTGGCGGCGGCCGGATCGGGCTGTGTTAGAATTCGGAAAATTTTCAGGAGTTATCATGGCAGTTCAACAAAACAAGAAGTCGCCGTCGAAGCGCGGTATGCACCGCTCGCACGATTTCCTCACGGGCGCGCCGCTGGCCGTCGAGCCGAGCACGGGTGAAGTGCATCTGCGTCACCACATCAGCCCGAACGGCTACTACCGCGGCAAGAAAGTCGTCAAGACCAAGAACGACTAATCGTTTCAGCATGCGGCGCGGTGTTTGACACCGGGCGCCGCATCTGACGATTCCGTTCGCTTGACCATATTTCGGCTCGGCAAAAAGGCGGCATTCAACTGCCGCTTTTTTATGCCTGAAATCCGTCGCATTCCATGACTGTTACGCTCACGATAGATTGCATGGGAGGCGACCACGGCCCGTCTGTGACGGTGCCTGCCGCAGTCCATTTCGTCCGCTCGCACCCCGACGCGCATCTCATGCTCGTGGGCGTCGAGTCGGCGGTTCGCGCCCAGTTGAAGAAGCTGAAGGCGTCGGACCATCCCGCGCTTACCGTCGTGCCCGCCACCGAGGTCGTCGAAATGGACGATCCGGTCGAAGTCGCCCTGCGCAAGAAAAAAGATTCGTCGATGCGCGTCGCGCTCAATCGCGTGAAAGAGGGCGAGGCGCAAGCCTGCATCTCGGCCGGCAACACCGGCGCGCTGATGGCCGTGTCGCGCTATGTGCTCAAGACGTTGCCCGGCATCGAACGCCCGGCCATCGCCTTCGCGCTGCCGAATCCGCGCGGCTACACGACGATGCTCGACCTCGGCGCGAACGTCGACTGCGAACCGCAGCACCTGCTGCAGTTCGCGGAGATGGGCCACGCGCTCGTCGCGGCGCTGGAGGGCAAGGATCGCCCAACCATCGGGCTCCTGAATATCGGCGAAGAAGTCATCAAGGGCAACGACACCATCAAGCGCGCGGGCGAGCTCCTGCGCGCGAGCACGCTGAACTTCCGCGGCAACGTCGAAGGCAACGACATTTACAAGGGCACCGTCGACGTCATCGTCTGTGACGGTTTCGTTGGGAATGTCGCGCTCAAGACGTCGGAGGGCCTCGCGCAGATGCTCAACGACATGATCAAGGAAGAGTTCGGCCGCTCGTGGCTCACCAAGCTCATGGCGATTGCCGCCCTGCCCGTGCTCATGCGCTTCAAGAAACGTGTCGACCATCGCCAGTACAACGGCGCGGCGCTGCTCGGCTTGAAGAGCCTCGTCATCAAGAGCCACGGCTCGGCCGATGCCTACGCGTTTGAGTGTGCGATCAATCGCGGGTATGATGCCGTCAAAAATGGCGTGCTGGAGCGCCTCGCGCACGCCATGGAAGAAAACGCCGGTTCGCTCGAACAGGCGGCAGACGAGCCCGGCGGCGCCCAGAACGTGCAAGCCGCGCAGGCGGGGCAGGCTACCAGTGCGCCCAGCCAGGCAGCGGGCGAGGTACCGCCCGGCGCCGCATCATCCTCGAAGGCATAATGGCTCAATCGACTCTCTATTCCCGCGTGATCGGCACGGGCAGCTATCTTCCGCCTGATCGCGTCACCAACCAGGAACTGGCCGAACGGCTCGCCGCAAAAGGCGTCGAGACGAGCGACGAATGGATCGTGGCCCGCACGGGCATTCACGCACGCCACTTCGCCGCGCCCGACGTCACGACGAGCGATCTCGCGCTTGCGGCGTCGCAGCGTGCGATCGCGGCCGCCGACGTCGATCCGCAGTCGATCGACCTCATCATCGTCGCTACTTCCACGCCCGATTTCGTCTTTCCGAGCACGGCCTGCCTCTTGCAGAATAAGCTCGGCATCCGCAATCACGGCGCGGCGTTCGACGTGCAGGCCGTGTGCTCGGGCTTCGCCTACGCCGTTTCGGTGGCCGACAGCCTGATCCGCAGCGGCCAGCATCGCACGGCGCTCGTGGTCGGCGCGGAAACCTTCTCGCGTATTCTCGATTTCAACGATCGCACCACCTGTGTGCTGTTCGGCGACGGTGCAGGCGCGATCATCCTGCAGGCGTCGAGCGAACCGGGCGTGCTGTCGAGCGCGCTGCACGCCGATGGCAGCTACGCGCACATCCTGTGCACGCCGGGCAACGTGCACGGCGGCGCGATCGCGGGCAACGCGTTCCTGCACATGGACGGCCAGGCCGTGTTCAAGCTGGCCGTGAACGTGCTCGAAAAGGTCGCGATCGAGGCGCTCGACAAGGCGCAGCTCTCCGCCGACCAGGTCGACTGGCTGATTCCGCACCAGGCCAATATCCGCATCATGCAGGGCACCTGCCGCAAGCTCGGCCTGCCCGCCGAGCGCATGGTGGTGACGGTGGGCGAGCATGGCAACACCTCGGCGGCCTCGATACCGCTCGCCTTCGACGTTGCGGTGCGCGACGGCCGCATCAAGCGCGGCCACAACGTGCTGATCGAAGGCGTGGGCGGCGGCTTCACCTGGGGCGCCTCCGTCATCCGCTTCTAAGCATCCTGAGCGGGCTCTCGCGCTCCCGTAGCCGGTCCTGGCGCACGACGAACACGTCGCGCGCAGCCGGCGGCGGTTCATCCGAGCGCATTGCCCACCCGTATTGAACGAATTTGGGGACGTTATGAAATTCGCGTTCGTTTTTCCCGGACAAGGCTCGCAGGCCGTCGGCATGCTCGACGCCTTCGCCGATAACGCCGTCGTGCGCGAGACGCTGCAAGAAGCGTCCGACGCGCTGGGCCAGGACCTAGGCAAGCTGATCGCCGAAGGCCCTGCCGAAGAACTCAATCTCACCACCAACACGCAGCCGGTCATGCTCACCGCCGCTTACGCCGTCTATCGCGCGTGGCAGCAGGCGGGCGGTCCTCTGCCTGCTATCGTCGCCGGCCACAGCCTCGGCGAATACACGGCGCTGGTCGCCGCCGGCGTGCTCGCATTCCGCGACGCCGTGCCGCTCGTGCGTTTTCGCGCGCAGGCGATGCAAAGCGCGGTGCCGGTGGGCGAGGGCGGCATGGCCGCCGTGCTCGGTCTCGACGACGACACCGTGCGCGCAGTCTGTGCGGAAGCCGCGGCTGCGAGCGGCGGCGTGGTCGAAGCCGTGAACTTCAACGCGCCGGCGCAAGTCGTGATCGCGGGCCACAAGGGTGCGGTCGAAAAGGCCTGCGAAATCGCCAAGGCAAAGGGCGCCAAGCGCGCGCTGCCGCTGCCGGTTTCGGCGCCGTTCCACTCGTCGCTGCTCAAGCCCGCCTCGGATCAGCTGCGCGACTACCTCGCGAACGTCACGCTGAACGCGCCGCAGATTCCCGTGGTGAACAACGTCGACGTGGCTTTCGAAACCGACCCCGCGAAGATCCGCGACGCGCTCGTGCGCCAGGCCGCGGGCGCCGTGCGCTGGGTCGAGTGCGTGCAGGCCATCGCGGCGCAAGGCGCGACGCACGTAGTCGAATGCGGTCCGGGCAAGGTGCTTGCGGGCCTCACCAGGCGTATCGACGGCAACCTGGTCGGCGCCTCGGTGCTCGATCCGAAGTCGCTCGACGAAGCGCTCGCGCTTCTGAAGGCTTAAGCGCCTACGCCACCACCGCTAACGGATTCAAACGATGGAAAAGACTTTCGACAATCAAGCCGCGATCGTGACCGGCGCCACCCGCGGCATCGGCCGCGCGATCGCGCTGGAACTGGCGCGCCAGGGCGCGACGGTGATCGGTACGGCAACGAGCGAAGCCGGCGCGCAGGCCATCTCGGCCGCTTTCGAAGCGGCGGGCCTGAAGGGCCGCGGCGCGGTGCTCAACGTGAACGACGCCGCTGCAGCGGAAGCGCTGATCGACGCAACGGTCAAGGAATTCGGCGGTCTTGCGATCCTCGTCAATAATGCGGGCATCACGCAGGACAACTTGGCGATGCGCATGAAGGACGACGAGTGGGACTCGGTCATCGACACCAACCTGAAGTCGGTGTTCCGCCTGTCGCGCGCCGTGCTGCGCCCGATGATGAAGGCGAAGGGCGGCCGCATCATCAACATCACCTCGGTGGTGGGCTCGTCGGGCAACCCGGGCCAGGCCAACTACGCCGCCGCCAAGGCCGGCGTGGCGGGCATGACGCGCGCGCTCGCACGCGAGATCGGCAGCCGCGGCATCACCGTGAACTGCGTCGCGCCCGGTTTCATCGACACCGACATGACGAAGGACCTGCCGGCGGAGCAGCAGGCCGCCCTCAAACAGCAGATTCCGCTGGGCCGCCTCGGCAGCCCGGACGACATCGCGCATGCGGTCGCGTTCCTCGCGTCGCCGCAGGCGGCCTACATCACGGGCACGACGTTGCACGTGAACGGCGGCATGTATATGTCTTAACCGGATTCAGGTACTATCCGCGCCTTGATGCGCTTGATGCAGAACATTGCGCAAGCGCCGTCGCGGATAGCCTTCCGGAACCTTGAGCGCCGCTTTTCAGCCAGGTCAAACCTGATAAAATGCGCGCACTCGCATTCATGAGCTAACTTTTTTCCCTTGGAGGGGTAATGGACAACATCGAACAGCGCGTCAAGAAGATCGTCGCCGAGCAACTGGGCGTCGCCGAAGCTGAAATCAAGAACGAAGCTTCGTTCGTGAACGATCTGGGCGCCGACTCGCTCGACACCGTCGAACTGGTCATGGCTCTCGAAGACGAGTTCGGCATGGAAATCCCGGACGAGGAAGCCGAGAAGATCACGACGGTTCAGCAAGCGATCGACTACGCTCGCGCGAACGTCAAGGCCTAAGCGCCAGATTCCCGCCTGGGCCGCGCAACGCAGTGCGCTGGCGGCCCGCGAGGACGCTTGCCCGTGAAACCGCGTACGCCTGCTGCACTCGCTGCGGGGCATCTGCCGGTCAACTAGCCACAGGGCTCACAGGAGCATTTCCTGTGGCCTCTGTGGCTTTTGTTTTTGTCATCTATGGATAAGGGGTTACCGTGAGCCGTCGTCGAGTTGTTGTTACAGGCCTGGGGCTGATTTCGCCTGTTGGCAATAATGTTGCCGACGGCTGGGCCAATCTGGTCGCCGGGAAGTCCGGCATCGCCAACATCACGAAGTTCGACGCTACGAACTTCTCGACCCGCTTTGCCGGCGAAGTGAAGGGCTTCAACGTCGAAGACTACATGCCGGCGAAAGAAGCGCGCCATATGGATACGTTCATCCATTACGGCATCGCGGCGGGCATGCAGGCGATCCAGGACAGCGGTCTCGAAGTCACCGAAGCGAACGCGGAACGGATCGGCGTGAACGTCGGCTCGGGCATCGGCGGTCTGCCGATGATCGAAGTCACGCAAACCGAGCTGCTCAACCGCGGCCCGCGCCGCATCTCGCCGTTCTTCGTGCCGGCCTCGATCATCAACATGATCTCGGGCCATCTGTCGATCAAGTACGGCCTCAAGGGCCCGAATCTGGCGATGGTCACGGCCTGCACGACCGGCCTGCACTGCATCGGCGAAGCGTCGCGTCTGATCGAATACGGCGACTGCGACGTGATGATCGCGGGCGGCGCGGAATCGACCGTCTCGCCGCTCGGCATCGGCGGCTTCGCGGCAGCGCGCGCGCTGTCGCAGCGCAACGACGATCCGGCGACGGCCAGCCGTCCATGGGACAAGGACCGTGACGGCTTCGTGCTCGGCGAAGGCGCGGGCGTGATGGTGCTCGAAGAGTACGAACACGCGAAGGCGCGCGGCGCGAAGATCTACGCGGAAATCGGCGGCTACGGCATGAGCGGCGATGCGTATCACATGACCGCGCCGCTCGAAGACGGCGACGGCGCACGCCGCTGCATGATCGCCGCGATGAAGAACGCGGGCGTCAACACCAGCGAAGTGAACTGGCTGAGCGCGCACGGCACCTCCACGCCGCTCGGCGACCTCGCGGAAACCACGGCGATCAAGCGCGCCTTCGGCGACCATGCGAAGGACATCGTCGTGAACTCGACCAAGTCGATGACGGGCCACCTGCTGGGTGGCGCGGGCGGCCTCGAGTCGGTGTTCACCGTGCTCGCCGTGCACAACCAGGTGTCGCCGCCGACGATCAACATCTTCAACCAGGATCCGGCATGCGACCTGGACTACTGCGCGAACACCGCGCGGGACATGAAGATCGACGTCGCGCTGAAGAACTCGTTCGGGTTCGGCGGCACCAACGGCACGCTCGTCTTCAAGCGCCACGCTTGATCCTGCACGACGAGACAGCGGCCGCGCCGAATGCTTCGGCCGGCCGCGTTCCTCCTGCATTCCCCTCGCGGCGCGCGGGCGCGCCGCTGCTTTCCCTGCGTCCATCGCTTGCGCTGCAACTGCTCGTTGCCGCGGGTCTCGGCGTGGCCGCGGCCGCCGTCTACACGACGCTCGCACCCTGGTCCGGCGTCTGGCAAGCGTTGCCCGCCACGCTGGCGTTCCTGGCGACCGGCGGCCTCGCGGCTGCGGCGTGGCGACGCAAGCAGCCGGCCTTCCTCGAAATCGGGTCAGATTTTCTCGCGGCCTGGTCGCGCGACGGTGCCTGCCTCGCAGCCGGGCGACTTGCCGGCGCGTCGCAATGGGGCGCGTGGCTGCTCGCGCTCGTCGTGGAGCAGGGCGCACGCCGCACGACGATTCTCGTTGCCGCCGACGCCGTTCCGGCAGAAGTCTTCCGCACACTCGCCGTGCGCGCGCGCAGCGCGGCCGGCCGCTGAGCTTCCCTTCGCTGTAAAGCTTGTAACCGCTGTTACTCGCGTAACGTGAGACCGTGGCGAGGACGCTACAATGGTGCCCCCACGTCTACTTCATGTGCTAACGGATTTCTCAGGTGAGCGAAAAAGAAATTGATCAGGTTCTGGTCGAGCGCGTGCAAAAAGGCGACAAGGCCGCGTTCGAGCTCCTGGTCTCGAAATACCACCGCAAGATCATCCGGCTGATCTCGCGCCTCGTGCGGGACCCCGCCGAGGTCGAGGACGTGGCCCAGGACGCCTTTATCAAGGCTTACCGCGCACTACCGCAGTTTCGTGGCGAATCGGCTTTCTATACGTGGTTGTACCGGATTGCTGTCAATACGGCGAAGAACTACCTTGCGACCCAGGGAAGACGCGCGCCGACTTCTACCGAGGCAGATGCTGAAGAAGCGGAAACTTTCTCGGACGCCGATCAACTAAGGGATATCAATACGCCCGAGTCGATGTTGATGAGCAAGCAGATCGCACAGACGGTCAATGCTGCGATGGCGGTTTTACCGGAAGAACTGCGCACCGCCATTACGCTTCGGGAAATAGAAGGCCTAAGCTACGAGGAAATCGCCGAAATGATGGGGTGCCCGATCGGCACCGTCAGATCGAGAATTTTCCGCGCTCGGGAAGCCATTGCGGCAAAATTGCGTCCGCTGCTGGACACTCCGGAAGGCAAGCGCTGGTAAGAAGAAGAACCAGCTTCGCCCCGGGCGGCGACGCGATTCACCAGAATGAGTTGGTGTCACAGGGACGTCTGTTAGGGAATGGGGAGCATCATGGGTTCGGTCTCGATGCAATCGGTATCAAGCTCGCGCGGCGAGCGTCTGTCCGCCTTCGTCGACGGTGAAGCGTCGGCGCAGGAGCATCTGAACGGAAATTTTCTGGAACTCGACGGCGAAGGGCGCGCAGCCTGGTCGGAGTACCACCTGATCGGCGACGTGCTGCGTTCCGACGATTTGGCCCTCAGCCAGGCCGCGAGCCGCGCCTTCATGACGGGTTTCGCGGCGCGCTTCGAAGCGGAGCCGCATCTGCTCGCGCCGGCCGCGCTGCCGCAGGCGCAGGCTGGCCGCAATGAGCGCGTGGGCCGCATTCTGGCGTTGCGCCGCCGCGTGATGCCGTCGCTGGCCGTGGCCGCCGCGGCCGCCACGCTCACCTGGATCGTCATGCCGCAAATGCGCGGTGTGGGCATGGCCGGCGCGCCGCAAATCGCCGCTGTGCAGTCGCAGGGCGACGGCGTGCAGCGCGTGGCGATGAACACCACGCCGGCGCCTGTGGCGGGCGGTCAGGACGGCAACATCATCCGCGACGCGCGCCTCGACGAATATCTCCAGGCGCACCAGCAGTTCGCGCAGCAGCCGGTCATTTCGGATTCCATGCCGTACATCCGTTCAGCCGCTCTTACCACGCAAGGCCAATAAGTTTGATGCAGACATTGCGGTTGAATAAAAAGACAATCTGGGGGCGGTTGCCGGCATTCCTGTGCTGCGCAGCCGTGATGTTCACCGCTCTGTCTGTCGCCCCGCGTGCCCACGCGCAAGGCGCGTCGGCGGCCGATGCCGCCACGCGCCAGAGCGCGGCACAGCTGCTCGACCGCATCCAGCAGGCCGCCCAGCAGCAAAGTTACGAAGGCACCTTCGTCTACCAGCGCGGCGAGTTCGTGCAGTCCTCGCGCATCACGCATTACGCCTCGAAGCAGGACGGCGAGTTCGAAAAGCTCGAAAGCCTCGACGGCAAGCCGCGCACGATGCTGCGCCACAACGACGATCTCTATACCTTCGTGCCCGAGCGCAAGCTGCTCGTCGTCGAAAAGCGCCAGAACAAGGACGCTTTCCCGGCGCTGCTTTCCACGAGCGGCGACCAGGTGCTGGGTGTCTACGAGCCGAAGATGCTCGCCAACGACCGGGTGGCCGGCCTCGACAGTCAGGTGATCCAGCTCGACCCGAAAGACAACTTCCGCTTCGCCTACAAGCTGTGGGCGGACGCGAAAACCGGTCTGCTGCTGCGCTCGCAGATGCTCGACCCGTCGAATGGGCAGGTGCTCCAGCAGCTCGCGTTCACGCAGGTGCGCATCGGCGGTCCCGTCGACAAGACGCCGATCGTCAACGGCATGCGCAATATCGAGGGCTGGAACGTCGTGCGCCCGCCGCTTCAGCCGATCGACATCGAGGCGCAGGGCTGGTCGTTTGGGCAGGCCGCGCCGGGCTTCCAGAAGATTCGCGAAGTGCGCCGGCCGATGGCGGCGCGCGACGCGAGCGATCCGCCCATCCCGGTCGATCAGGCGGTATTCTCTGACGGACTCTCCACGCTTTCGGTGTTTATCGAACCGGTCAAGAACAACAGTCGCAAGGAAGGCTCGGGCAGCAGTGGCGCGACCCACGTGCTCGTGAAGCGCAACGGCGATTACTTCATCACGTTGCTTGGCGAAGTGCCCCAGACCACGTTGCAGCAGTTTGCGTCTGCCATAGAATACAAGGCTCCCAGGTAACTCCTTCCTTCGGCTGACTTCGATATGACGATTCTCCCGCTGCGCAAATTCTTCGCGGCCGCGGTCGTGGCGGCGTGCCTGCCGTTCGCACCGCACGTGGCATCGGCGGCGCCGGCTGCCAACCTGCCCGACTTCGCCGACCTCGTGGACAAAGTGGGGCCGTCGGTCGTCAATATCCGCACCACGACGCGTATCTCCTCGGCTCAGCGCGGTCTGCCGCCGGGCATGGATCAGGGCGACATGTCGGAATTCTTCCGCCGCTTCTTCGGCATCCCGCTCCCGCAAGGGCCGCAGGGTGGGCAGGGCGGCGGTCAGGGTGGCAGCCAGGGCGGAAGCCAGGGCGGAAGCCCGGGCGGCGGTTCGGACTCCGGCCCGGACAGCGGCAACGACACCGAACAGAACAGCGGCGTCGGCTCGGGTTTCATCCTCTCGAGCGACGGCTACGTGATGACCAACGCGCACGTCGTGGACGACGCGGACAGCATCTACGTGACGCTCACCGACAAGCGCGAATTCAAGGCGAAGCTGATCGGCGTGGACGACCGCACGGACGTCGCCGTGGTGAAGATCCAGGCCGCCAATCTGCCGGCCGTGACGATGGGCGACTCGAACAAGGTGCGCGTGGGCGAGTGGGTCGTGGCGATCGGTTCGCCGTTCGGCCTCGAGAACACCGTGACGGCGGGCATCGTCAGCGCGAAGGGGCGCGACACGGGCGACTATTTGCCGTTCATCCAGACCGACGTGGCCGTGAACCCCGGCAACTCGGGCGGTCCGCTCATCAACATGCAGGGCGAGGTGATCGGCATCAACTCGCAGATCTATAGCCGCACGGGCGGCTTCATGGGCATCTCGTTCGCGATTCCGATCGACGAAGCGATGCGCGTGGCGGATCAGCTCAAGTCCACGGGCAAGGTCACGCGCGGCCGCATTGCCGTGGCCATCGGCGAGGTGACGAAGGACGTGGCCGACTCGCTCGGTTTGCCCAAGGCGCAAGGCGCGCTGGTTTCCAGCGTCGAGCCGGGCGGCCCGGCCGACAAGGCGGGCATCCAGCCGGGCGACATCATCCTGAAGTTCAACGGCGCGAGCGTCGACGCCGCGACCGACCTGCCGCGCATGGTCGGCGACACGAAGCCGGGCACCAAGGCGACCGTGACGATCTGGCGCAAGGGCGCAACGCGCGATCTGCCGATCACGATCGCCGAGATGCAGACCGACAAGAACGCGAAGGCGGACCAGAAAAAGGCGCCCGAGCCCAAGCCGCGCGCGATGAACGCGCTCGGTATCGCGGTGGTCGACATTCCCGCCGACCAGCTCGCCCAGCTCAAGATCAAGGGCGGCGCGATGGTGGACTCGGTCGATGGCCCGGCACAGCGCGCCGGCCTGCAGAAGGGCGACATCATCCTGCGCGTGGGCGACACGGACATCACCAGCGCAAAGCAGTTCCAGGAGGTGACGGCGCATCTCGACCCGCAGAAGACGGTCGCGGTGCTCGTGCGTCGCGGCGACAACACGCAGTTCGTGCCGTTGCGCCCGCGCGCGCCGGGGCAGAAGTAACGCCGATGCGCACGCCCATGCGGTCTGAGTCGGAGGCGCCGGGCGCGCTCGAACGGGCGAGCGCGCACCTCGTGCTCTACGGGCGCGCGTGGTGTCACCTGTGCGAGGAGATGCGCGTGGCGCTCGAGCCGCTCGCCGCCGCGGCGGGCGCGCGGCTCGACGTCGTCGATGTCGATTCCGACCCCGCACTCCTGGCGCGTTACGACGAGCTCGTGCCGGTGCTCCTTTGCGACGGCATCGAGCTGTGTCACTACCATCTCGACGAAGCACGCGTGCGCGCTACGCTGGGCTTGGGCGCCGACGCACCGAGCGTGCCGCCGGCGCCGCCCGGCGGTGCGTGAAACGCGTGCGCAGGGCGTGACCCATCCGTTACATCACCGGATGGTTCGCCCGTGGGACCCCTTTTCGGCTAAAATAGTCCGGTTTTTCATCTGTTTACGAGGCGTGTCCAGCTTTCGTTGGGGCGCGCCTTTTTCGCTTGATCGGCACTGAATGGATCATATTCGTAACTTCTCGATCATTGCGCACATCGACCATGGCAAGTCGACGCTCGCCGATCGCATCATCCAGCTGTGCGGCGGCTTGTCCGACCGCGAAATGGAATCGCAGGTGCTCGACTCGATGGATCTCGAGCGCGAGCGCGGCATCACCATCAAGGCGCAGACGGCTGCGCTCTCGTACAAGGCGCGTGACGGCAAGGTCTACAACCTGAACCTGATCGACACGCCCGGGCACGTCGACTTCTCCTACGAGGTGAGCCGCTCGCTCTCCGCGTGCGAGGGCGCGTTGCTCGTGGTGGACGCGAGCCAGGGCGTCGAGGCGCAGACGGTGGCGAACTGCTACACCGCGATCGAACTCGGCGTGGAAGTCGTGCCGGTGCTCAACAAGATCGACCTGCCCGCGGCCAACCCCGAGAACGCGATCGAAGAGATCGAGGACGTGATCGGCATCGACGCCACCGACGCCACACGCTGCAGCGCGAAGACCGGCCTCGGCGTGGAAGACGTGCTCGAAGCGCTCATCGCCAAGGTGCCGCCGCCCGAGGGCGATCCGGAAGCGCCGCTGCAGGCGCTCATCATCGACTCGTGGTTCGACAACTACGTGGGCGTGGTGATGCTTGTGCGTATCGTCAACGGTACGCTGCGTCCGAAGGACAAGATCAAGCTGATGGCCACCGGCGCGCAGTATCCGGTCGAGCACGTCGGCGTGTTCTCGCCCAAGTCGCGCAACCTCGAGCAGCTTTCGGCGGGGCAGGTGGGCTTCATCATCGCCGGCATCAAGGAACTCGCCGCGACCAAGGTGGGCGACACCGTCACGCTCGCGACGAAGCCTGCAGCCGAGCCGCTGCCGGGTTTCAAGGAAGTGAAGCCGCAGGTGTTCGCGGGCCTCTATCCGGTCGAGGCGAACCAGTACGACGCGCTGCGCGAATCGCTCGAAAAGCTCAAGCTCAACGACGCCTCGCTGCAATACGAGCCGGAAGTTTCGCAGGCGCTGGGCTTCGGCTTCCGTTGCGGCTTCCTCGGCCTCCTGCACATGGAAATCGTGCAGGAGCGTCTCGAGCGCGAGTTCGACATGGACCTCATCACCACGGCGCCGACCGTGGTGTACGAAGTCGTGCAGGCGGACGGCAGCACGATCAAGGTCGAGAACCCGGCGAAGATGCCGGAGCCCTCGAAGATTGCCGAGGTCCGCGAGCCGATCGTGACGGTGAACCTGTACATGCCGCAAGAGTACGTGGGTTCGGTCATCACGCTCTGTACGCAAAAGCGCGGCAACCAGATCAACATGCAGTACCACGGCCGCCAGGTGCAGCTCACGTACGAAATTCCGATGGCGGAAATCGTGCTCGACTTCTTCGACCGTCTGAAGTCGGTGTCGCGCGGTTATGCGTCGATGGACTACGAGTTCAAGGAATACCGCACCTCCGACGTCGTGAAGGTCGACATGCTGATCAACGGCGACAAGGTCGATGCGCTGTCCATCATCGTCCACCGTTCGCAGTCGCAGTATCGCGGCCGCGAAGTCGCGGCGAAGATGCGCGAGATCATTCCGCGCCAGATGTACGACGTGGCCATTCAGGCCGCGATCGGGGCGCACATCATCGCGCGCGAGAACATCAAGGCGCTGCGCAAGAACGTGCTGGCCAAGTGCTACGGCGGCGACATCACGCGTAAGAAGAAGCTGCTCGAAAAGCAGAAGGAAGGCAAGAAGCGGATGAAGCAGGTCGGCTCGGTCGAGATTCCGCAGGAGGCCTTCCTCGCCATCCTTCGTGTCGAAGATAAATAAGTAACGCAAATAAGCCGGACAACGGATCTCTCTACATGAATTTTGCGCTGATACTCTTTGTGCTCGTCATCTTGACGGGCGTTGCGTGGGTTGCAGACAAACTGGTGTTCATGCCGCGCCGGCGCCTCGCCGCCGATGCGGCGGTCGCGGAGTTCGACCGTCAGCAGGAACGGGTGGGCGAGCGCTTCGCCGATGAAAACGCGCCCGTCACGCGTCAGAACCTGCGCAACGACAAGCTGCGCCAGCCGTGGTGGCTCGAGTACACGGCGAGCTTCTTCCCCGTCATCCTGATCGTGTTCCTCGTACGCTCGTTCGTCGTCGAGCCGTTCAAGATTCCGTCGGGTTCGATGGTGCCCACGCTGCTCGTGGGGGACTTCATCCTCGTGAACAAGTTCGACTACGGCATCCGCCTGCCGATCACGAACACGAAGATCACCCAGGGCCGCCCGCTCGAGCGCGGCGACGTGGTCGTGTTCCGCTATCCGAAGGACGAGTCGGTCGACTACATCAAGCGTGTGATCGGCCTGCCGGGCGACGTGGTTTCCTATCAGGACAAGCAGCTCACGATCAACGGCAAGCCGGTGCCGGAAGTGCCGCAGGGCGACTTCTTCGACGAAGAGCGCATCGGCTATGCGAAGCAGTTCACGGAAGACCTCGGCAGCGGCCGCAAGAACAACATCCTCAACAACCCCGCGGTGCCGCCGTTCATCGTGGGCGCAGAGGACTATCCGTATCGCGACAACTGCCAGTACAACGCGCGCGGCGTGATCTGCAAGGTGCCGGCGGGCCATTACTTCATGATGGGCGATAACCGCGACAACAGCGCGGACAGCCGCTACTGGGGTTTCGTGCCCGACGCGAACATCGTGGGCCGCGCGTTCTTCATCTGGATGAACTTCAGCAACCTGCGTCGCATCGGTTCGTTCGAGTAATTCGTGTTGGCTCGACGTGCGATGCACGTCGAGCACGCGCGCGAAGAAGCATTAGAAGCAGCAACGAAAAGCGTATGCGCGAACCCGAGACTCACTCGCATCACGCGCATTGCATCTTCGCGCGCTACTTGAAGAATCCCCGGTAACGTCGCTTCGTCACGGTTTTTCGCCCGCCGCCCCCTGTTTTCGCCGGGGGCGGCGGGCGCGTTATACTCTCCCCATGCCCCAATCTCCGTTGGAAAGCCGTTTGCGCTACGAATTTCGCAATGCGGAATTGCTGCGCCAGGCTTTAACCCACCGCAGTCACAGTGCCACGCATAACGAACGCCTCGAATTCCTCGGTGATTCGGTTCTGAATTGCGCGGTGGCTGCCCTATTGTTCCAACGTTTTGGCAAGCTGGACGAAGGCGACCTCTCGCGCGTGCGCGCGAACCTGGTCAAGCAGCAGTCGCTCTACGAGATCGCTCAGGCCCTCAATATTGCCGACGGCCTGCGCCTCGGCGAAGGCGAGTTGCGCAGCGGCGGCTTCCGCCGCCCGTCGATCCTCGCCGACGCGCTGGAGGCGATCTTCGGGGCGATCTTCCTCGACGGCGGCTTCGACGCCGCCCAGACGGTCATCAAGCGCCTCTACGTGCCGATCCTCGATCACATCGATCCGCGCACGCTCGGCAAGGATTCCAAGACACTGCTGCAGGAATACCTGCAGGGTCACAAGATCGCCTTGCCGACCTACACGGTCGTCGCGACGCATGGTGCGGCGCACAATCAGCAGTTCGAAGTCGAATGCACGGTGCCGAAGCTCGACGTGAAGGTGTCGGGTTCGGGCGCGAGCCGTCGCGCGGCGGAGCAGGCCGCGGCGAAGAAGGCGCTCGACGAGGTTATGGCGGCGGCGCCCGCGCTGGTTGCGAAGCCGCGCCGCTCGAAGGGCGCGCGTGCTCCCAAACCGGAGCCTGAGGTCGTCCCCGGCGTGACAGGTGTGCAGGGCGCCCTCGATTTGCGCTCGCCGGAGCGCCGCGAGCGCGCTTCGGCGCGTAGCGAGCGTGCGGCGCAAACCGCGGCAGCCGAAGGCGCGCCGCTCGCGGTGATACGCGCGGCGCACGTCCAGGAGCGTCCGGCGGAGAAGGACAAACCGGCTGAAAAGCCCGTGGAAAAGGCCGAACGCGGTGCAGAGAAGGCCAGCGACAAGCCTGCCGACAAAGCCACGGGCTTCGACGCCGTACCGAGCGCCGGCGCCATCGGCCACCGCTCGGCCGCGGTGAAAGCCGAAGCGGCGTTGCGCACTGTCGAGCGCGCGCAAACCGCAACGGCCGGCGGCACCAGCGCCGACGCCCAGACCCATGCCGAAGCCACGACGGCCATTCCCGTGCGCGCGGCCGATGCCGGCCACTGATTCCACCGAGGCGCGCCGCGAGCGCGCCTCCCGTTTTTCTATTCCGGTCCGATCATGAACGCTCCCACCTCCACTCCTGCCGGTTTCCGTTGCGGCATGGTCGCGATCGTCGGCCGTCCGAACGTCGGCAAATCGACGCTGATGAACGCGCTGGTCGGCCAGAAGATCAGCATCACTTCGCGCAAGGCGCAGACCACGCGCCATCGCATCACCGGCATCAACACGATCGACGACGCGCAGTACATCTTCGTCGACACGCCCGGCTTCCAGACGCGCCACAGCACGGCGCTCAACCGCTCGCTGAACCGCGCGGTGACCTCCACGCTCAGTTCGGTCGATGCCGTGCTGTTCGTGATCGAGGCCGGCAAGTTCGGTCCCGACGACCAGAAAGTGCTCGACCTGATTCCCCCGAGTGCGCCCACGATCCTGATCGCCAACAAGATCGACCGCGTGACCGACAAGGGCACGCTGTATCCGTTCATCCAGCAGGTGCAGGGTCTGCGCGAGTTCCGCGAGATCGTGCCGCTTTCGGCAAATAACCCGGACGACATCAAGCGCCTGCTCGCGACGCTCAAGCCGTATCTGCCCGAAGGCGAGCCGATCTACGGCGAGGACGACCTCACCGATCGCAGCGAGCGCTTCCTCGCTGCCGAAATCCTGCGCGAGAAAGTGTTCCGCTGGACCGGCGACGAACTGCCGTACACGAGCACGGTGCTGATCGACAAGTTCGAGCAGGAAGGGCGGCTGCGCCGCGTCTTCGCGACGATTCTCGTCGAGCGCGACACGCAGAAGGCGATGGTGATCGGCCAGAAGGGCGCGAAGCTCAAGCAGATCAGCACCGAGGCGCGACTCGATATGGAGAAGCTGTTCGACGGTCCCGTGTACCTCGAAACCTTCGTGAAGGTGAAGAGCGGCTGGGCCGACAACGAAGCCGGGCTGCGCGCCTACGGTTACGAGTAAGCACGACGGGCACCGCGTATGAGTGACGGCGCAGCCGGAACCCTGCACGACGACTGGCCCGCGCACGAAGACGCGCAGGCCGACGAGGCAATCGCTGCGGACGAACCGACCGGTTCCCGCAGCGCGCGTCGCTCGCCCGCGAAAGGCACCCAAGGCACGACGAGCACGCGCAGCACGAAGGCGACGAAAGGCGCCGCCACGCGCAACGCGATGACCGAAGGCGCCGACGCCACGCTCGAAGGCCGTGCCGAACCGCGCAACGGCCGCAAGACCACAGCGCGCTCGCAATTTCCGCGCGCGTCACGCAGCACGACCCCCGATTACCGCATCGCCGAGCAGCCGGCTTTCGTGCTCCACAGCTATCCGTACCGCGAGACGAGCCTCATCATCGATGTGCTCTCGCGCGATCACGGCCGCGTGGCGCTCGTCGCGAAGGGCGCGAAGCGTCCGCATTCGGCGTTGCGCGGCGTGCTGCAGACCTTCCAGCCGCTCGCGCTTTCGTGGACCGGCAAGGGCGAGGTGCGCACGCTCACCGGCGCCGAGTGGGTCGGCGGCATGTTGCCGCTGACCGGAGACGCGCTGCTGTGTGGCTTCTACGTGAACGAACTGCTCGTGAAGTTCATCGCGCGCGAAGACCCGCACCCCGAACTCTTTCGCCACTACGTCGTGACGCTCACGCGCCTCGCGCACGACGAGCCGCCCGTGCAGGTGCTGCGCTCGTTCGAGCGCGTGCTGCTGCGCGAGGCGGGCTACGCGCTCGCGCTCAACCGCACCGTGAACCGCAAGACCGTCGTGGCCGAAGGGCGCTACGTGTTCGATCCGGAACGCGGCGTGCGCGAGGCGTCGGACGAATGGCCTTCCCAATGGCCCCGGCTTTCGGGCCAGACGTTGCTCGACATGGAAGAGGACGATTACCATCGACCCCAGACGGTTGCGCAGAGCAAGGCGCTCATGCGCTTCCTGCTGAACACGTACCTTGGCGGCACGCCGCTCGCGACGCGCCAGATTCTGATCGACTTGCAGAACCTATGAGCTTCTTTCTCACTTCGCCCAACGTGATCGACCTCGGTGTGAACATCGACCACGTCGCCACGCTGCGCAACGCGCGCGGCACCGCTTATCCCGATCCGATCCGCGCGGCGCTCCTCGCCGAAGAGGCGGGCGCCGACGCGATCACGCTGCATCTGCGCGAGGATCGCCGTCACATCGTCGACGCCGACGTGCGCGCGCTGCGCCCGCAGCTGAAAACGCGCATGAACCTCGAATGCGCGGTGACGGCCGAGATGCTCGACATCGCGTGCGAGATCGAACCGCACGACGTTTGCCTCGTGCCCGAAAAGCGCGCGGAGCTGACGACCGAAGGCGGCCTCGACGTCGCGGGCCACTTCGACGCCGTCGCCGCCGCCTGCCGTCAGCTTGCCGATGCGGGCTGCCGCGTCTCGCTTTTCATCGACCCGGACGAAACGCAGATCCGCGCGGCGCACGAAACGGGCGCGCCCGTGATCGAGCTGCACACGGGCCGCTACGCCGAGGCACACGACGCCGGCGAGCAGGAACGCGAATACGAGCGCGTGGTCACCGGCGCGAGCTGCGGCAACAGCCTCGGGTTGAAGGTGAACGCCGGCCACGGTCTGCACTACACGAACGTGCAGCAGATCGCGGCCATCGACGGCATCGTCGAGCTGAACATCGGCCACGCGATCGTGGCGCACGCAATTTTCGCGGGTTGGGAAAACGCGGTGCGCGAAATGAAGGCGATCATGGTGGCGGCGCGCCTCGGCACGCGCGGCTGACTGCGACCCCGCACCATCGCGCCGCGCGCAATCGACAGACATCGACGGGAGTCTCATGGCGATCTACGGTATCGGCACCGACATCATCCAGGTGAGCCGCGTGGCGGCAGTCATGGAGCGCACCAACGGGCGCTTCGCGCCGCGCGTGCTCGGCCCGGACGAACTCGCCGTCTACGAGGCGCGCAAGGCGCGCTCGGCGGCGCGGGGTCTCGCGTATCTGAGCACGCGCTTCTCCGCGAAAGAGGCGTTCTCGAAAGCGATCGGCCTCGGCATGCGCATGCCGATGACCTGGCGCGCCATGCAGACCCTCAACGAGCCGGGCGGCCGTCCGGTGATCGTCGCTTCGGGCGAACTCGCGCGGTGGCTCGATGAACGCAGTATCACGGCGCGCGTGAGCATCACCGACGAGCATGACTACGCGGTGTCGTTCGTGGTTGCGGAAATCAACGGCTGATATCTATCGCCGTGCGTTGCGCGGCATCTACGCAAAACTCATCGATGAAGAACAATCCCGGGCCAGTAATGCTCGACGTGGTCGGCACCACGCTGAACGACGACGATGTGCGCCGCCTCGCGCACCCGATGACCGGCGGCGTGATCCTGTTCGCGCGGCACTACGAGAACCGCGCGCAGCTCGTCGCGCTGACCGACGCCATCCGCTCGGTGCGCGAGGACCTGCTGATCGCCGTCGACCATGAAGGCGGCCGCGTGCAGCGCTTTCGCACCGACGGCTTCACCGTGCTGCCGGCCATGGGGCGCCTCGGCGCGCTGTGGGACAAGGACGTGCTGCTCGCCACCAAGCTCGCGACGGCAGTGGGCTATATCCTCGCGAGCGAGCTGCGCGCGTGCGGCATCGATCTCTCGTTCACGCCGGTGCTCGATCTCGGCTACGGCCAGTCGAAGGTGGTGGGCGATCGCGCGTTCCATCGCGATCCGCGCGTCGTCACGCTGCTCGCCAAGAGTCTCAATCACGGGCTATCGCTTGCGGGCATGGCCAATTGCGGCAAGCATTTTCCGGGGCATGGCTTCGCGACGGCGGACTCGCACGTCGCGGTGCCCGTCGACGAGCGTCCGCTCGAAGCGATCCTCGGCGAAGACGCGCAGCCTTACGACTGGCTCGGTCTGTCGCTCACAGCGGTGATGCCGGGGCACGTGATTTATCCGAAAGTCGACTCGAAGCCCGCGGGCTTTTCGCGCATCTGGGTCGAGGAAGTGTTGCGCAAGCGCCTGCGCTTCACGGGCGCGATCTTCAGCGACGACCTCTCGATGGAGGCCGCGCGCCAGGGCGGTACGCTCACCGAGGGCGCGCGCGCCGCGCTCGAGGCGGGTTGCGACATGGTGCTGATCTGCAATCAGCCGCACGAGGCCGAAAAGGTGCTCGACGCGTTGCGTACCATTGAGCCGCGCCGCGCCGCCAAGGCTTCGGGCCTGCGCATCAGGCGCATGCGCGCGCGCGGCAAGGCGCAGCGCTGGGACAGGATGGTGGCGGACCCGGGGTACATCGAGGCGCAGGCATTGCTGCGCAGCGTATTGCCCTGACGCCCTGACTGCCGCATCGGCGCAATGAAAAAAGGCTGTCCTTCGGAAACGAAGGGCAGCCTTTTTACAACGTGCGTGCGCTTTGCCGGTTCAGTTCAGCCGCATGCGCTGGAGCTTGTTGTAGAGCGTCTTGGGGCTGATGCCGAGCAGCGACGCGGCGCGGTGCCGCGTGCCGCCCACGGCGTCGAGCGTCGCGCGGATCAGCATTTCCTCCACGTCGGCGAGCGGCGTGCCCACGGTGACCTGCACGCGGCCGCCGTTCATCTCGCGCGGGCCCGCGCCGCTGCTTTCCTCCGCCTGCAGCGTTTCCAGCACCTCGCCCGAGGCGTGCCACGCGCGCCTCACGCGTTCGTGCAGTTCGCGCACGTTGCCGGGCCAGTCATACGCGAGGCACTCGCGGATGAACGAGGGCGCGACGAGCCGCGTCGCGCCGGCCAGACCGTGCGCCTGGGCCTCCTGATTGAGTTCGTCGATGCACGCGAGCGCGAGCAGGGCGGCGTCGTCGTCGCGCTCTCGCAGCGGTGGCAGCTGGATCGCCGCGGCGTCGAGGCGCAGCCACAGATCGTCGTGCAGCGCGCCCTGCTGGACGGCCTCGCGCGGGTTCGCGCGGGTTGCCGCGATCAGGCGGAAATCGGTGCCCACCTCGCTGTTGCCGCCCACGCGCATGAAGGTCTGCGAATCGAGCGCGCGCAGCAGCGTTTCCTGCTGCTCGCGCGGCAGGTCGGTCAGCTCGTCGATGAAGAGCGTGCCGCCGCTCGCCTGATCGACGAGACCCGGCTCGCGCTGTTCCGCGCCGCTGAACGCGCCGCGCTCGTGGCCGAACAGCACGCTCGCCAGCGGCCGGCCCGCGGCCGCCTCGGCCACGAGCGAGCGCGCGTCGCACACGATGAAGGGCCCCTTGCGGCGGCGGCTCAGCTGGTGCAGCGTACGCGCCGCGACTTCCTTGCCCGTGCCGGCTTCGCCGTGCACGAGCAGCGCCGCTTCGGTGGGCGCGAGCTGTTCGAGCGTGTCGTAGACATGCTGGATCGCGCTGCTGCGCCCGAGCATCGGCCCGAAGTGGCCCATCTTGCGCAGCGTGGCGCGCAGCGCGCGGACTTCCTCGGTCAGCTCGTAAGGACGCGGAATGCGCGCGAGCAGGCTGCGCAGGCGCGGAATGTTGACGGGCTTGAGCAGATAGTCCCAGATGCCGTGGCGCAGGCCTTCGATCGCGCTTTCGACCGTGGCGTTGCCGGTCATCACGATCACGGGCAGCGCGCCGCCTGGCGGCTGCGCGGGCAAATGCGGCAGCAACTCGAGGCCGCCGCCATCGGGCAGGTTCAGGTCGACGAGTACGACGTCGGGGATGAAGCGCGCTAGGGCGGCGCGCGCTTCGGCGAGGGTGGCAGCGGTGTCGACGGAGAACCCGTCGGCCGACAGGATCGCAGAGAGACCTGACAGGCTATTGGGATCGTCTTCGACAATCAGGGCGTGTGGCATGGCGGTAGCGGCTTACGGATGAGCGCGGTCGCGCCGGCGCTGCGCGCGCGGGGTCGCGCACGCGCCCCGGCAGGCAGCCGCGCGGCGCGCGGGAGCGCGGCACGATGCGAAAGATTTCACCGAGATCACGGAGATGTCTCGTAGCAGGGTGTTCAGTTCCGGTCCTCCCAGTTGTGCTGCGCCAGAACGGGGGCGCGACGGCGTTGCCGGGCAGTGAACCGCCGGCGGGGCCGAGCAGCAGCGCAAGCCCGAAGCGCGAGGCGCTTTGGCATGCGTGCAACCCCCTGTTTGCCTGCAAGTGGGCGACCACCGCACCGGCCATGCCGTGGACGGTGCGTCAGTCGCGTGGCCGGTGCGCGTCGAACCAGCGGCGCACTTCCAGTTCTGCCTCGTCACGCGTCTTGCCGTAACGTTCCTGGATAAGCCCGGCGAGCCGATCCGCACGGCCTTCGGCCTTTGCGAGTTCGTCGTCCGTCAACTCGCCCCATGCCGCTTTGGCCTTGCCGATCATCTGCTTCCACTTGCCTTCGGCAATGTCGTTGTTCATTGTGTTTCTCCTGATAAGGGGAAAGAGCGTGGTACGCATGCTCTCTCACCCCACAGCAGAAACCGTGCCGCGGGAGTCACTTTGACCGGTGCGCGCCGCGCATGCTTGGCCGCTTGCCCGCTAAAGGCGGCAAGCACGCAATCCATTGCGCATAACCGGTAAGGTTTTCCGTAGCACTCTCAAACATACACGTTCGGCAAAAAAAGAAAAAGCGCCCCGAGGGGGCGCTTTCATCGCGGTGTCCGCCTTTTGCCGCCGGGGCGGCGGGCGGGCGCCTTGTTGGCCTGACGCTGCGTTCAGGCTGCTTTTAGGCGCGGCTGCGGTACTCGTTCGTACGCGTGTCGATTTCGATCTTGTCGCCGATGTTGCAGAAGAGCGGCACTTGCAGCTCGAAACCGGTGTTCAGCTTGGCGGTCTTCAGGACCTTGCCCGACGACGTGTCGCCCTTGACGGCCGGTTCCGTGTAGATGATCTCGCGCACCAGCACGGTCGGCAGTTCGACCGAGATGGCCTTCTCGTTGTAGAACACGACTTCGCAGGCCATGCCGTCTTCGAGGTAGTTCAGGGCGTCGCCCATCATCTCGCCTTCGACTTCGAACTGGTTGTAGTCGGCGTCCATGAACACGTACATCGGGTCGGCGAAGTACGAGTACGTCACTTCCTTGCGATCCAGCACGACGACGTCGAACTTGTCGTCCGCCTTGTACACGGTTTCCATGCCCGCGCCGGTCAGCAGGTTCTTGAACTTCATCTTCACGACGGCGGAGTTGCGGCCCGATTTGTTGTATTCGGCCTTCTGCACGACCATTGCGTCGTTACCGATCATCACGACGTTGCCGACGCGGAGTTCCTGTGCGGTCTTCATAGTAAAAAACTGTCCTGTCCAGATTGAGTAGCTTCGAGTGTGCTCGACGGCAAACGTCGCAAGCGGATTCGGTTGCTGCTGCTGCAGTTGCTGCGACCCTCTTTCATGCGTGCACGATGGAGGGCGCGGAACTCGAAGCGCTTGAGACGGCTGCCGTCGGATAACCGCTTATTTTAACTGACTTTTTGCGAATTCGGCGAGATTTCCGGCGAGATCGCCAACCTGCCCGAGCTCGGCCGCCCAGGCGTCGGCACGCGCCGTGTAGACCGGCAGATGCTGCGCAAAATCGGCCCAGTCCGGCGTGCCGCGGCCATTCCATGCATGCCAGAAGCGTTCGAGCGCGGCGCGCGGCGCCTTCGGCAGCGTGCGGCCGTAGTGCGCGAGCGCGGCGTCGAGCTTCGGCAGATGGGCGTCGTCGGCTTGCGGATAGATGTGCCACACGAACGGTCGCGCGGCCCATTGCGCGCGCACGAACGAGTCCTCGCCGCGCACGAAGTTGAGGTCGCTCGCCCACAGCAGGGGGTCGTAACCGCGCTGCTCGGTGAACGCCAACGCGTGCGCGCGCAGCGCGCCGCGCGTGGCCTGCGAGCCTGCACCGAATGCCGGCTGCCCGAAAAAACGCGCGAGCGCGCCAGAGATGCGGCCCTCCGGCACGAGCAGGACCACCGGCTTCGCGCCGTCGCGCCATTGCTCGAGCAGCGGGTCGACGGCGGGGTTCTCATAGGCGAACAGCGAGATCACGGTGGCGTCCGGCCCGGGCGGCGGGCCGCCCGTGGCGCGCTGCCACCATGCGTCACGCTCGTCGGGCGAGCGCTCGAAGTCCGCGCGCCCGCCATCGAGCGTGCGCTCCTTGAGCACGCCCCCCGTGCCGGGGCCGAGGCCGGGAAAGAAGAAGTGCTTGGCGAGCGCGTAGCGCGGGTGCGGCGAGGGCCGCAGATGAAAGTCGGCGACCCAGTCCTCGGCGCTCAGATATTCGAGGTTGAGCCAGACGGGCTTGCGCGCCCGCCCGGCCATCGCCGCGACATAGACGCCCGGCAGCTCGCACGCGAACGCCTCGATCACGACATCGGCGATCTGCAGCGTGTCGCCCGCATGCTCGGGCGCGTGCCAGTGTTCGATCACTACGCCTTCGACCGCTTGCGTGGCGCGGCCCGGGTCGAGCGCGGGGCAGAGCTGCTGGAACGCGTGCAGGTCGTCGACGAAGAGGCGCACCTGCCAGCCGTGCTCGTGCGCGAGCTGGCGCGCGAGCCGCCAGCACACGCCGATGTCGCCGAAATTGTCGATGACCGCGCAAAAGAGGTCGCAGGCAATGGCGCTAGCGCTGGCGGTGGTGGGCGTGGGGGCTTCTGTCATGGGTGGCGGACGACGCGGAGAATCAGGACCGCCATGCTGCAAGCGGGTGGGGAACGCCCGGCCGGCAGGTTCGGCGCAGGCTCCGTGCGGCATGGAATGATCTAAACTTGCGATTCTAGGACACAGCCATGAATGCGTCGCGACGGCGGCGCCAGGCCAGGTCTCATCTCTCTCGACGCACCGCCCGTCCCCGAAACTGGATGACCGACACCGACGTTTTCGACCCGAAAAAGGCGCTCGCGCAGTTGCCGCATCTGCCGGGTGTGTACCGCTACTACGACGCGCAAGGCGCGGTCCTCTACGTCGGCAAGGCGCGCGACCTGAAAAAGCGCGTGTCGAGCTACTTCACCAAGACGCAGCTTTCACCGCGCATCGCGATGATGATCACGCGTATCGCGCGCATCGAAACCACGGTCACGCGTTCCGAGGCCGAGGCGCTGCTGCTCGAGAACAACCTCATCAAGGCGCTCACGCCGCGCTACAACATCCTTTTTCGCGACGACAAGTCGTATCCGTTTCTCAAGATCACCGGGCACAAGTTCCCGCGCATGGCGTACTACCGCGGCGCAGTGGATCGCAACAACCAGTACTTCGGGCCGTTTCCGAGCGCCTCGGCGGTGCGCGAGAGCATCCAGATCCTGCAACGCGTATTCCAGTTGCGCACCTGCGAGGACTCGGTGTTCAACAACCGCACGCGGCCTTGCCTGCTGCATCAGATCGGGCGTTGCACGGCGCCTTGCGTGGGCGCCATCGGCGAAGAGGATTACGCGCGCGACGTGAGCAACGCATCGCGCTTTTTGCTGGGCCGCCAGAACGAGGTGATGAGGGAACTGGAGACGAAGATGCACGCGTTCGCCTCCGAGCTGAAGTTCGAGCAGGCGGCGTCCGTGCGCAACCAGATGAGTTCGCTTTCGACAGTGCTGCATCAACAGGCCATCGAAACGGGTAGCGAGAGCGACGTCGATATTCTCGCCGTGGTGGCGCTGGGCGGGCGCGTTTGCGTGAATCTCGCGATGGTGCGCGGCGGCCGGCATCTGGGCGACAAGGCGTATTTCCCCGCGCATGTGGAGCGCGCGCTGACCGACGAGGAGGGCGGCGTCGCCGAGGAAATCGACAGCGAGACCGTGGTTGCGGCGAGCGCGCTGAAGTCGCTGCCAACGCTCGCGCGCAAGACGGTGGAGGACTACGTCGAGGAAGCGCAAGCGGACGACGCACATGACGATGCGGCGCTCGAAGCGGACCCGCTCGCCATTGCGGCCGATCTCGCCGGCGATGACGACGCGGCAAGCGATGCCGAATCCGCCACGGCCGCACTCGAGCCGCAGGCGGATGCGCGCAGGACGCGCGAGATCGGCATCGAATCGGAAGTGCTCGACGCCTTCATCGCGCAGCATTACTTCGGCAACCGCGTGCCGCCCGTGCTGGTCGTGAGCCATCCGCCCGCGAACCGCGAACTCGTGGACGTGCTGAGCGAGCAGGCCGGGCACAAGGTCGCGGTGCTGCGTCAGCCGCAAGGTCAGAAGCGCGCATGGCTAGCGATGGCCGAACAAAACGCGCGCCTCGCGCTCGCGCGTCTGCTCTCCGAGCAGGGCTCGCAGCAGGCCCGCACGCGCACGCTCGCGCAACTGCTCGGGCTCGAACTGGACGATCTCGCGCATCTGCGCATCGAGTGCTTCGACATCAGCCACACGATGGGCGAGGCGACCCAGGCCTCATGCGTGGTCTATCACCATCACAAGATGCAGTCGGCCGAGTACCGGCGCTACAACATCACGGGCATCACGCCCGGCGACGACTACGCCGCCATGCGCCAGGTGCTCACGCGGCGCTACGAGAAGATGGTCGCGCAAGCGGCGCGCGCCGAAGCCGACGAGACGCCTGCGCCGCCCGTGCCGGCGCCCGATCCGGCCGACCCGGATGCGGAGGCGCAAGCTATGGCGGCCGGCGAGACCGTCGAAGCCCCGCCGCCCGGCGGCACGCTGCCCAACATCGTGCTGATCGACGGCGGCAAGGGGCAGGTCGAGATCGCGCGCCAGGTATTCACCGAACTGGGTCTCGATCCGGCGATGCTGGTGGGCGTGGCGAAGGGCGAGGGCCGCAAGGTCGGCCTCGAAACGCTCGTGTTCGCCGATGGCCGCGCGCCGCTCGAACTCGGCAAGGAGAGCGCCGCACTCATGCTCGTCGCGCAGATCCGCGACGAGGCGCACCGCTTCGCCATCACGGGCATGCGCGCGAAGCGCGGCAAAATGCGTCAGACTTCGCGTCTCGAAGAGCTGGAGGGCGTGGGGGCGAAGCGTCGCCAGCGCCTGCTCGCGCGCTTTGGCGGCCTGCGCGGCGTGATGTCGGCGAGCGTGGAGGATCTGGCGAGCGTGGAGGGCATCTCGCGCTCGCTCGCCGAGCAGATCTACCAGCAGCTGCACTGATGCGGCGGCGTCGTTGGCCAGCTCCGGCCTGGCCATTCCTTACGGTTGCTTGTGGCACGTGCGGCGACGCGGCACAATTGCATCTCCCATAATTGCATCTCCCCGACAGATAGCGCCAGCCGATGCCGTTCAATATCCCGATTCTCCTGACCTGGCTGCGGATCCTGGCGATTCCGCTCGTGGTTGGCGTGTTCTATCTGCCGCAGACGATGCTTTCCCCGATGCAGCAGAACGTGCTGGCGATGCTGCTCTTCGTGCTGGCGGCGCTCACGGACTGGTTCGACGGTTTTCTCGCGCGCAAGTGGAATCAGACCTCCTCGTTCGGCGCTTTTCTCGACCCCGTCGCTGACAAGCTCATGGTGACCGCGGCACTCCTTGTGCTCGTGCATCTGCAGCGGCTCGACGCCGTGATCGCGCTCGTGATCGTCGGACGCGAAATCGCGATCTCGGCGCTGCGCGAGTGGATGGCGCAGATCGGCGCGTCGAAGAGCGTGGCCGTGAATTCGCTCGGCAAGTTCAAGACCGCGTGCCAGATGGTCGCGATTCCCATGCTGCTGTTCTACGCGCCGCTCACGCTCGGCGGCGTGACGCTGTTCGACTCGCGCGTGTGGGGCGCGTGGCTCATCTACGTGGCGGCGTTCCTCACGATCTGGTCGATGCTTTACTACATGAAGCTCGCGTGGCCCCAGATCCGCGAACGCGGGAGCTTGTGAATCCCTTATGTCTTTTTCCAAAAAGATCACGCGAAGGGGTTGACACGATTCTGCGGGTTATACATAATCTCACTTCTCCGCTGCACGACGAAGTAGCAAGTAGGCAGATGCAGTAGAGATCGCAGAAGATAAGCTGAAGTTAGTTGAAAATTCGGCGAAATCTGAAGCAGATATGCGGGAGTAGCTCAGTTGGTAGAGCGCAACCTTGCCAAGGTTGAGGTCGCGAGTTCGAGACTCGTCTCCCGCTCCAGATTTCAAGGTGCGGCGTTTTTTCAGCAGGAAAAACGAGGTGCCGAAGCAGTAAAAGTCGCAGTAAAGCAGGACATTTGCGGGAGTAGCTCAGTTGGTAGAGCGCAACCTTGCCAAGGTTGAGGTCGCGAGTTCGAGACTCGTCTCCCGCTCCAAATGCCAAGGGGAAGCAGCGCTTCCCTTTTTGTTTGGCAGGCTTTGAGCGTATCAAGCCATCAAACAAATCTGTCCGGTCGTTGCGAGCGCAAGCAGTTTTCCGCACCCCGGTCAGTCCGCTTCTGGCGCGATAGCAAAGCGGTTATGCAGCGGCCTGCAAAGCCGTGTAGGCCGGTTCGACTCCGGCTCGCGCCTCCAGATGCAAAACAAAAGCCACCTTCGGGTGGCTTTTGTTTTTTGCGTCCGCCTTGCTGCGTTTTTCGCGATGCGCGAACGCACGTGGCGCAAAATAGCCGCAACCCTTCCTCTGCGGTTTCCCAACATGTCCATCGAACTCCCCGAAGACGCGCGCAGCGAAGCGATTGCCTCCATCCAGCGCTATTTCGACGCGAACATGGAGGAGCCGATCGGCAACGTCGCGGCAGGCGCGCTGCTGGGCTTCTTTCTCGAAGAGATCGCGCCGGCGGTCTACAACAAGGCGATTGCCGACGCGCAGGAGAGCATGCAGGCACGCATCGTCGATCTCGACATCGATCTGCACGAAGAGCCGTTCCAGTACTGGCGCAAATACGAGCAACCGCGCCGGCGCAAGTGAGCGCTGCGCAGTGGCGGGTTTGTGGCGCGCGCGGCGCGCGGCATAATCGTGGTCATTGACGATGCTTTGACGGAAATCACCGACCATGACCTTGCAGTCCACCGCCTTGCCGCTGCCCCAATTCGACTGGCAATGGAAAGCCTTTGATGCGCTCGATGCGCGCGAAGTCTACGCCATGCTCAAGCTGCGCTCCGACGCGTTCGTCGTCGAGCAGAACTGCGTGTATGGGGATATCGACGGTCTCGACTTCGGCGCGTGGCATCTGTTTGCATGGAGCGAGCAGGGCGGCGTGCGAGAGCTCGCGGGCTATCTGCGCGTGCTGCTGCCCGACGCGCATGACGCCGACGTGCGCATCGGCCGCGTGGTGACGTCGCAAAACCACCGCGGCATCAAGCTCGGCAACGCGCTGCTCGAACGCGCCATCGCGCAGATCGTCCGTCAATGGCCGGACGTCGCCATGCGTCTGCATGCGCAGGCGCACCTGCAGAAGTTCTACGGTGCGTTCGGCTTCTCACCCGTTGGCGAGATTCACGACGAGGACGGCATTCCGCACGTGTGGATGCGCTCGGCCTGATTCGACGTGTGTCACACCTTGCGCCGGCACTCGAGTGCGTTACGTGCGCAAGGGGCGCTCTTCCTCCTGACGCTCGCCGTCTGCCGGACGCATGCCGGGCCGCCGGTCCCGCTGCAAGCGTCCGCGCGCGGATAGCCGCATCCAGTGGCGCAGCGCGACCAGCGCGCCGACCACGCTCATCATCGACCCCGGAATCCACAGCAGCAGGCCGCCGATCTGCTGGTCGCGCATGGGCGAGAGCCAGGTGAACGCGCGGCCGCAGATCGAGTAGACCGGGTAAAGCTCGCGCGGCGTGAAGAAGATGAACGCGCCGAGCACGATCTGCGGCGGAATCGCCGCGATCACGACGAGCACGCGCTTGCCCGGCGAGAGGCGCGCGGGCGGCGCGGGGCGCGAGTCGAGCACGAGCCACCAGAACAACAGCCCGTCGATCACCATGCTCCAGTTCATGACGCGGTAGAGACGCCAGTCGAGCATCGCGATGAAGTGGATCGGCGAAAAGAGCCAGAAGTAGATGAGCCCGACAAAGAGCCCGACCGCGACGACGGGATGCATGACGATGTCGAGCGCCACGCGCACGGGTCGTGCGGCGAGCGCGGGGCGCACGAAGCGCTGCCGCCACCTGAACGGAATGCCCGCGCGCAGCGCCGCGCCCGGGTAGGCGAGCGCGATGAAGAACGGCCCCAGATGGTGCAGCACCAGGTGCTGCGCGCGATGCATGAAGAACTCGTGCTCGAAGTAGTAGTCGAGGCGCGTATGCAGCACGACGTAGAGCGCGCCAAGCCCGAACCAGAACGAGATCTGGCGTGCGAGCGACACCCGCGCGTGCCGCTTGCCGCGCACGAACAGCACCGCGGCGAGCAGGGTGCAGATCATCACGGTCGGCGAAGGCTCCCAGGGCTGGAGCCAGTAGAGCAGGGTCATCGCGAGCATGGCGGCGGCTTCATCGCGGATTCAACTTGCTTGCGCGCGCAACCAATGAAAAATGCGGTGTATGCGCGCGGTGGTATTGCTGCGGCGTCACTGTCCCGAGGGCGGCTTGACCGCGAACGGCGTGTCGAGCGTTTCGCCGTCCGAGAACTGCAGCTTCACGTTCACCGTGTCGCCCGGCGCGACCTTGTGCTTCGCCTTCTCCAGCATCAGGTGATAGCCGCCCGGTGCGATGGCGAGCGTGCCGTGCGCAGGCACCGTCGCCTTGTGCACCATGATCATCTTCTGCGTCGAGCCATTCGAGACCGTCTGATGCAGCATGACCATGCCGTAAGCGTCGCTCGATACCCCCACGAGGTCGACCGGCTGGTCGCCATCGTTCTTGAGCGTCACGTAGCCCGCGGCCGGGAGGTCGTTGGGCAGCCAGCGCACCCATGCGTCCTGCGCGCTCAGCGTGCCGGCGGCGGCGTGTGCGGCGGGCGCGAAGGCGGCGAGCGCACCGAAGGTGCTCAGCGCGCAGCCGAGCGAGACGGTGAGTGACTTGAGGTTCTTCGTCATAACGTTTCCTGTTGCGATTGCTGTTGCGTCAAAACCCGATGATTGGACCGGCGAGGCCGCATGCGTTCACGCCGTGTCGTTTATGACGCGGCGCAGGTCATGCGCGATCGCGTCCGGAGAGTCGTGGTCGGTGGCGAGCAGGCGCGCATGGCCTTGCGCGTCGAACACATACACGGCCGAACTGTGCGTGACCTCGTAGCTGCCGTCGGGGTCGCGCTTTTCCATCTGGTAGGCCACACGGTAGCGCCGCGCGAGCGACTCGATCTGGGCGTCGGTGCCGGTCAGGCCGCGCGCATGCCGCGCGTCGAACGCGCCTACATAGGCGTGCAATGCCTGCGGCGTGTCGCGCGCCGGATCGACGCTGATGAAGAGTATCCGCACTTTGTCCGCATCGGGGCCGAGCTTCGCTATAACCTGCATCAGGCGCGCCATGGTTTCCGGACAGACGTCCGGGCAATGCGTGTAGCCGAAGTAGACGAGCGTCGTGTCCCCGCGAAAACTGGCGCCGGTCACGCTTTGGCCATTGTCGGCCGTGAGCGCGAAGTCCAGGTCGGGCAGATGACCGCTCACGTTCGTAAGCTGCCACGCCTCGCCCGGGTGCGAGCACGCGGCGAGCAGCACCGCACCGGCCACCACCGCCGCGTGCCGCAGGCTACGCATGCCGCCGCGGAGATAGCGGCTCAAGCGGGTGCGGAACGTGCGCAGCGTGGGCTCGAAGGTGGGGAACAAAGGCAATCTCGTCGACTCGATATGGATTATGTCGGCCGCGCTCGCTCAGACCATCAGGCTCGGCTTGTCGCTGCGACTGTAGCAAAATTGGGTCCGCGCGGTCGCGCGCGCCCCGGTCGGCGCGATTGCTCGCGTCGATATGCCGCATCTTCGAGTCCGGGATGCCTGCACAGGCGGTCAGCCCCTTACTTTCTCGATAATCGATCCAAGGCGCGGTAAGATTCGCACACTTTCCCTGGGCGCAGCCCGGGGCCATACCCGGCCAGCAGGCCGATGGGTGAAAAGAACGCAATGCAAGCACTTCCGGCAGTCCTGCCGCCTGAACAGACGGCATTTTTCTTCGACTTCGACGGCACGCTCGTCGAGCTCGCGCCCACGCCCGATGGCGTGCTCGTTCGTCGCGACATGCTCGCGCTGCTGCGCGAGTTGCGCCGCGCGACGCACGGCGCGGTGGCGATCGTCTCCGGGCGCGGCATCGAGAGCATCGACGGTTTCCTCGGCATGCCCGATCTGCCCGTCGCCGGCCTGCACGGCGCCGAGCGGCGCGATGCCAACGGCGACACGCAGCGTGTCGGCTTCAACGACCAGCGCTTGCTGCACATGGAGCAGGTGCTCGCGGAAGTGGTGCGTACGCATGCGGGCATGCTGCTCGAGATCAAGGGCGCGTCGCTCGCGCTGCACTACCGCAACGCGCCCGAGCGAGAGGCCGAAGCGCGCGCGGCGACCGAGCGCCTCGCCGCCGATTACGCCGACGCCTACGTGCTGCAGCCCGGCAAGATGGTCTACGAAATCAAGCCGAAGGACGTCGACAAGGGCCGCGCGCTGCGCGCGTTCCTCGACGAGCCGCCGTTCGCGGGCCGCAGCCCGGTATTCGCCGGCGACGACCTGACCGACGAGAAGGGTTTCTCTGTCGTCAACGCGCTGGGCGGGCTGTCGATCAAGGTCGGCGGCGGCGACACCATCGCGCAGACGCGCGTCGACTCGGTCGACGCGCTGATCGGCTGGCTCGCCTCGCTCGTTGCGGCCATGCCGGGCGCCCGGTGATCGCACGCATGCGTCGCTCCATCACCCAAGTAGATTGCCTGCCTTGCCCGAGCCGAAGCCTCGCCTCGCGCGCGCCACGCCTTCCCGATTTCCTGCACGGACCCCGCCCCTCATGAGCCGATTGATCATCGTGTCGAACCGCGTCGCGCCGATTTCCGAAGGCGGTCCAGCCGCGGGCGGCCTCGCGGTGGGCGTGTACGACGCACTCAAGGAAACCGGCGGCATGTGGTTCGGCTGGAGCGGGGACGTGCTCACCTCCGGCCAGCCGCAGATCGCGCTCGAGGAGCGCGGGGCCGTCACCTTCGCCACCATCGGCCTGTTGCGGCGCGACTACGACCAGTACTACCGCGGGTTCTCGAACGCGACGCTCTGGCCCGCGTTCCATTACCGCGCCGATCTCGTCCAGTACGACCGCCACGAATACGAGGGCTATAGCCGCGTGAACGCGTGGCTCGCGCAGCAACTCGTGCCGCTGCTGCGCGAAGACGACGTGATCTGGGTCCACGACTATCACCTCATTCCGTTCGCCCAGGCGTTGCGCGCGGCGGGCGTGAAGAACCGCATCGGCTTCTTCCTGCACATTCCGTTTCCGGCCTCGCAGGTGCTGCTCGCGGTGCCGCCGCATCGCGAGCTGGTTGAGGCGCTGTGCGCGTTCGACCTGCTCGGCTTCCAGACCAAACCCGATCTGCGCGCGTTCTGCGACTACATCGTGAACGAGGCGGGGGGCACGACGGCGCTGCAGCCGGACGGCCTCACGCGCATCGAGGCGTTCGGGCAGACGCTCTGCGCGGGCGATTACCCGATCGGCGTCTATCCCGACGAGATCGCGGAACTCGCCAAGGCCGGCGAGCGCGGCAAGCCGGTGCGCACGCTCAAGTCCACGCTGCACGGACGCAAGGTGATCATGAGCGTGGACCGGCTCGATTACTCGAAGGGGCTCGTGGAGCGTTTTCGCGCCTTCGAACGCCTGCTCGACCACGCGCCGGCGCAGCGCAACAAGGTCTCGTTCGTGCAGATCGCGCCGCCTACGCGCGCCGACCTGCACGCGTATCAGGACATCCGGCTGCGCCTCGAGGCGGAGTCGGGGCGCATCAACGGCCGTTACGCGGAACTCGACTGGACGCCGATCTGGTACATCCATCGCCAGTACGAACGGGCGGTGCTGGCCGCGCTGTTCCGGGCGTCGAACGTCGGCTACGTCACGCCGCTGCGCGACGGCATGAACCTCGTCGCCAAGGAATACGTGTCGGCACAGGATCCCGAGGATCCGGGCGTGCTCGTGCTCTCGCGCTTCGCCGGCGCGGCGCAGGAGCTGTCGGGCGCGCTGATCGTCAATCCGCTCGATATCGACGGCATGGCCGATGCGCTGGGCACCGCGCTTGCCATGCCGCTTGCCGAGCGCCTCGCGCGCTATCAGGACATGATGGCCCAGCTGCGCGAGAACAATGTCTCGGTCTGGCGCGACCGCTTCATGCGCGATCTCGGCCGGGTCAGCGTGCGGCAAGGGGTGAGCGCGCCGCCGCTCGAGCGCGCGCAGGGCTGAATACCCGCGCCTCGCGCACCCGTACGAGAGCGAAAAAAAAGCCGCTTCAGTCGATGCACTGAAGCGGCTTTTTTGCGTTTGGGCGTCCGGGGCGAGACGCAGCGGGCAAGGCGCCTGCCTGCGCGGTGGTGGTGTCAGGCCACGTGCTTTTCGTCGGCCTTCTTGCTGCCCAGATGCAGCGTGGACTGCTTGCCGTACTGCTTGGCGAGGAGGTCGCGGTAGAGGCCCGGACGGTTGCGCAGCTCTTCCGGACTGCCGTCGTCGATCACCTTGCCCGCGCTCATCACGATGATGCGGTCGAAGTTGTTGAGCGTGGAGAGGCGGTGCGCGATCGCGATCACCGTGCGGCCCACCATCAGCCGGTCGAGCGCCTGCTGGATGGCCTCTTCGGACGCGCTGTCGAGCGCCGAGGTGGCTTCGTCGAGCAGCAGGATCGGCGAATTCTTGAGAATGGCGCGCGCGATCGCGATGCGCTGGCGCTGGCCGCCCGACAGCTTCACGCCGCGGTCGCCCACGATCGTGTCGTAGCCCTCGGGCATCGCTTCGATGAATTCGGCGCAGCGCGCCTCGCGGGCCGCGGCGAGCACTTCCTCGCGGCTCGCCTCGGGGCGGCCGTAGGCGATGTTTTCGTAGATCGAGCGGTGCAGCAGCGAAATGTCCTGCGGCACGAGCGCGATGGCATGGCGCAGGCTGTCCTGGGTGACGTGCGCGATGTCCTGGCCGTCGATCTTGATCGCGCCGCCCTGGGCGTCGTAGAAGTGCTGCAGCAGCGCGAGCACCGTGGTCTTGCCCGCGCCCGATTTGCCGATCAGGCCCACGCGCTGACCGGCCTCGATGCGCAGGTCGAAATGGTCGAGGATCGCCTTGCGGTGCGGATACGCGAAGGTCACGCCTTCGAAATCGACGCGGCCGCCCTGGGCCACGAGCTCCTTGGCGTCGTCGCGGTCAGGCATGCCGTGCGGCTCCAGCAGCGTCTGCACGGCCTCGGCGAGGCGTGCCACGTGCTGGGTCACGTCCACGAGCGCCACGGCGAGATCGCGCGTGCCGTGCAGGATCGTGAAACCGAGCGAGCTGACCAGCACGATGTCGCCCGACGTCGCCTTGCCCTGATCCCAGAGCCACAGCGCCCAGCCGAGCAGGCCGGCGGACAGCATGGCCGTGATCACGGCGTGCAGCAGACGCAGCTTTTCGAGGTAGAGCAGGCTCGAGCGGCGCGCGTCGAGTTCGGCCTTGACGGTCGAACCGAAGCGCTTCTGCTCGCGGAACGTCATGCCGAAAGCGCGCACGAGCGCCATGTTGCCGATTACGTCGACGAGCTCGCCATCCACCGCGGCCGCTTTCGAGGCGAAGGTGTGGTGGCGCGACGAGCCGCGCCCGGCCAGCTTGAAGAGGATCACCGAAAGGATCGCCGAGCAGAGCAGGAGCCCCGCCGCCATCAGCGGGTTCACGGCGATGATCATGACGATCGCGCCGGCCACGGCGATACAGGGCGGCAGCACGTTCCAGGCGGTGGTGTTCTCGGCCGTGTAGACGGCGTTCGACGTCGCCGTGATGCGGCTGGCGAGCGTGCCGGGCTGTTTTTCGGCGTAGTAAGTGGGCGAGTGTCCGCTCAGATACTGAAAGAGGTCGCGCCGCAGGTCGCCCGTCACGGCGACGAAGGTGTGCGCCGCGAACCAGCCGCCGACCCGCCAGAGCAGGTTGTCGGCGGCGATCAGGCCGACGAGGATGGCGAACGCGGTCCACAGCGGGCCCGGATGATGGCGTCCCGCTCCGAGCACGTCGATCAGATGCTTGATGGCGTACTGCGACGCAAGCGCGCAACCGACTGCCGCGAACACGCTGGCGAGCACGACAGTGTGGGCGAACGGATGGCGCTTGATGTAGCGGAAAAGGAACGCGAGCGGGTGCCGCGCATAGCTCGCAAGCTTTGCGTTGTGGGCGTTACGCTGAGCGATGGTCAGATGTTCCAATTGATCGGGTGGTCGGTCTGACGGAATTTCGTCCGTGCAAGTTCAAGGAAGATGGCGGGCGCTGAGGCGACGAACGGCTTCGGGCGCACGGCAACGAAGGCGGACTTACCGCATTGTAAACACCCCATGGGTCTCGCGCACCGCCTGTGCCCGGCGGACGCGCATCATATCGCGACACGATAGCGCGGGATACAGATTGGGGACACGTTGTTGCAGTGGAGGTTCAACAGGAATCGTGGACCGTTTTAGAGATAGGTGTTTTAGAGATAGAATTACGGATTGCATTCGGAAAAGCGCTGTGCTTGCTCGCAACACGCTGTCCGCCGGTTGCGAACCAGGAAACGAGCAGGATCGATTCATGCGCACAAGGGCCGCGACAATCTCGCGCAGTTGCTTCCCGCAGCGCAGCACCCAATCTAGAACTCTCTTGGAAAACAATGGGTTGCGGAGTGTTTCCGGTTTGTAACAACGTAAAGACTTTGAAATGATCTAGCCGGTATTTACCCTGGACCGGGATAATGCCGACTCGGACAGCGTAGGGAATTTGACAGCTTCTGTGTCAACGGCCGCGAACCCTGCGCGTTTACCGCCTGAACCGCCGCGTGTGCGCTCTCTTGCCGCTTCACAACTGCGTCGGGTCTGTGTCCGGATTTCCGGCGCGGTTAGCGGTATGGAACGCCTGTAAGGCGCGTGGCGACAAGGAAGCCGCAGCCTGCATAGGTCGATTGTCAAATTTGCAGTCTATTGCCCGATTTATTACGAGGAAGGAGTTCACCACTATGCGAATCGCTCAAATCGCTCCGTTGCACGAGGCGGTTCCTCCCAAGCTGTACGGCGGCACGGAACGGGTGGTCTCCTACCTGACCGAAGCGCTGGTCGAACAGGGCCACGACGTCACGCTGTTCGCCAGCGGCGATTCGATCACCTCGGCAAAGCTCGAAGCGTTCTGGCCGCAGGCATTGCGCCTCGACCCCACGATTCGCGACGTGATGGCTCCGCACATGCTGCTGCTCGAAGAAGTTCGCCGCCGCGCGGACGAGTTCGACGTGCTGCACTTCCACATCGACTACTACCCGTTCTCGCTGTTCCAGCGCCAGCCGGTGCCGTTCGTCACGACCATGCACGGCCGTCTGGACCTGCCCGAACTGCAGCCGGTGTTCAATGCGTTCAACGACGTGCCGGTGGTGTCGATCTCGGACAACCAGCGCATTCCGCTGCAGCAAGCCAACTGGCAGCAGACCGTGTACCACGGCCTGCCGGAAGACGTGCTCACGCCGATTCCGAACGTCGAGCCCGGCTACCTCGCATTCCTCGGCCGCGTTTCGCCGGAGAAGGGCCTTGACCGCGCGATCCGCATCGCCGGCCAGGCGGGCATGAAGCTCAAGGTCGCCGCCAAGATCGACAAGGCCGACCGCGCCTACTACGAAGAAGTCATCAAGCCGCTGATGGCGTTGCCGCATGTCGAGTACATCGGCGAAATCGGCGAGCACGAAAAGCGCGAGTTCCTCGGCAATGCGCATGCCCTGGTGTTCCCGATCGACTGGCCGGAGCCCTTCGGCCTCGTCATGATCGAAGCCATGGCCTGCGGTACGCCGGTCATCGCGTTCAAGCGCGGCTCGGTGCCGGAAGTCATCGAGAACGGCGTGTCGGGCTTCGTCGTGGAAGACGAAATCAGCGCAGTCGCGGCGGTCAAGCGTTTGTCGACGCTGTCGCGCGAGAAGGTGCGCGCTGCGTTCGAGGCGCGCTTCTCGTCGAAGGTGATGGCACGCAACTACGTGGCCGTGTACGAAGAACTGCTGCGCCAGAAGCATCGCACCGTGCTGCGCGAAGTCAACGCCGGCTAAGGTACGACCGAAACTGGATGCGCTGCGGCGCGCCCGGTTTTCCCGCTTTTCCAACGCCCCGGTGCCTATGCACCGGGGCGTTGTCGCATTCGCGGCGGCGGCGGGTGAGGCGCACGCTTAATGTCCCTATAATGGCCGTGCCGTAAAATCCGCGGCGCCCACGAAAGCGTGCTTTGCATGGGACCAGAGTGACGTGCCAAAGCGCGAACTCTGGTCGACAGCTTTGCATGGGACCGGAGTAAGACGCTAAAGCGTCGACTCCGGGCAACAGCTATGCATGGGACCAGAGTAAGACGCTAAAGCGTCGACTCTGGTCGACAGAGGAGAATACCCTTGGCCAGAACCCGACCGACGCCCACGGCCACCGTACCCGGGGCCGGGACGCTTTTCGCGCTGCGCGCGATCGGGCTCGTGATCCTCGCGCGCTGGCTGCACTCCATGGCGCAAATGAACTTCGTCGCCGCGCTGGAAGGCATGGCGTCGTCGCCGGCGGCGAGCCTGAATCTCGTCTTCCTGTTTCTGCTGATCGTGCTGCCGGGCGCCAGGGCGCGCGTCGAGCGGCCGTTTCACCCGCTGCCCCAGTGGCTGCGTCAGGCGCTGCGCTTTTTCGGCGTGCTCGGCTTCTTGTTCGCAATCGGCTCGATCGGCGTGTTCGTCTGGACCGCCGGCTGGCGGCGCACCTTCCACGCCGTGGCCGACACCAACGGCTGGCTCGTGGCCGCGCCCGCGCTCTATGCGGCCGTGGTCTGGATCTGCCGGCCGCGCGCTCTCTGGCGCAGCAACTTCGCGGCGCGGCGCTTCGCGATCGGCCGCTTCGCCGTGTCGATCGATGCCGCGACGCGCACGACGGTCGTCTGGCAGGAGAGCCGCAAGGTCGGCCAGTACGATGCCCGCGAGCTGTCGGTGCGCTGGCTCTCCGGCGCGCCGCGGGGCGGGGCCGTTGCGTCCGGACCCGCGCTCTTGCCCGCGCCGCCGCAGACCGACGATCCTGCGCCCGCGGGTGGCGTCGCCGAACCGGTTGCTGCTTCGGATGCCGCAAATTCGGTGGATTCTGCGGATTCCACCGCGGCGCTGGGGGCCGGCCAGTCTGCGGCCACGCCTGAGCCGGGCGCGCCCGCTGCGCAGCGGCCGGCATCCGCATCCTCTGCTGCGGCGCCCGCGGGCAAGCCTGCGCGCCGCGCAAAGATCGAATTGCTCTGGGATTCGCCCGCTGCGGCGGGCCACAACCGTCAGACTGTGTTTCGCGTGGGGCTCGCCTCCGAAGGCGACCGCACGGCTGCACGCGCCCTCGACGCCGCGCTCAGGCAGGCCTGACGACCCGCTGCCCGGCCGCATTGCGCGCCATCCGCGCACTAGCCGCTTTACCATTGCTTGCCGTTCCTGTCGTCCACCGGAAGGAGTTGCAATGCCGATACGCTGGTTGCTCGCTGCCGTTCATCTGCTCGCCTTCGGCTTCGCGCTCGCTTCGATCCTGCGGCGCACGCGCGGCCTGCGCCGCTGCACGTCCACCGAAGACCTGCCGATGATCTTCAGCGCCGACAACGGCTGGGGCGGCTCGGCGGTCGTCCTGATCGTCACTGGCGCCATGCGTGCGTTCGGTGGTTTCGAGAAGGGCGCCGAGTACTACATCCACGAACCGCTCTTTCTCGTGAAGATGGCCGCGCTCGTGCTGATCCTTCTGCTCGAGATCGTCCCCATGATGGCGCTGCTGCGCTGGCGCCTCGCCGTGCGGCGCGGCGACGTGCCGGATCTCACCGGCGCGCGGAAATACGCACTTATCGGCAGATGGCAGACGCTCTTGCTCGTCGTGATGGTTTTCGCGGCCACGGGCATGGCGCGCGGCATCGGTCTCGATACCGGCGGCGAGTAGGGCGCACTCAGGTCGTCAATTTCGCTGCGAAACAGAAAACCCGTTCTATTGGTTGATTCGGATTGCTGACAGTGAAGCGCGCCGATCGGATGTTTCGCGTAAAGCCGAAGCCCAAAGCAAAAGGCCTCGTTGCTTTCGCAACGAGGCCTTTTATTCTTCGGTGTTTGTCGTTACCAACACCAGGAATTCTGGTGGGTAGTACTGGGATCGAACCAGTGACCCCTGCCGTGTGAAGGCAGTGCTCTACCGCTGAGCTAACCACCCGAAGAGATTGAGATTATGCAGGGTGTTTTCGCTCTTGTAAAGCCCTTTTTAAGCATTTTGCGCATCGGCCGCATTGGCTTCGGCGGGAGCCGGCTCGGTGCGCCAAACCGATGTCCCCTTGATCGCCTTGTCGAGGCCGTCGAGCACGGCGTTGTGTTCGGCGATTTCTTCGTCGCTCGCCATGATCACCGGCAGATCGATCGACCCGAGCTGGATGCGCGGCGCGGCGGCCGCTCCGGGTGCGGCGTGCTCGCCCAGCATGTCGATCACGAGGCTTTCCTGGCCGCGCGTCATCGCGAGATACACCTCGGCGAGCAGCTCCGAGTCGAGCAGCGCGCCGTGCAGCGTGCGGTGCGCGTTGCTGATGCCGAAGCGGTCGCACAGGGCGTCGAGCGAGTTGCGCTTGCCGGGGAAGATCTGCTTGGCCTGCACGAGCGTGTCGATCACCTCGCCGCAGTGCTCCTTGAACCCCGGCTTGCCGACCAGCGCGAGTTCGGCGTCGAGAAAGCCGATGTCGAACGGCGCGTTATGGATGATGATGTCCGCGTCGCGAATGAAGTCGAGGATCTCGTCCGCGACTTCGGCGAACTTCGGCTTGTCGGAGAGAAACTCGGTCGTGAGGCCGTGCACGGCGAGTGCGCCCGGGTCGCTGTCACGCTCCGGGTTCACGTAGAAATGCAGGTTGTTGCCCGTGAGCCGGCGGTTCACCAGCTCGACGCAGCCGATTTCGATGATGCGGTCGCCCGTGCGGGCGTTCAGGCCGGTGGTTTCGGTATCGAGAATGATCTGGCGCATGTCTTGTAAGGCGTGAAAGCGTGAGGCAGCCGCGAAGCGGTCCTGGAAAGCCGCGGTCTCAGAGTTCGGCGAGCGTGGCGACGCCGCGGTTCGCGAGCGCGTCGGCGCGCTCGTTCTCGGGGTGGCCGGCGTGACCCTTCACCCAGCGCCACTCGATCTCGTGCTGGGCGACGAGCGAGTCGAGGCGCTTCCAGAGGTCGTCGTTCTTGACCGGCGTTTTGGCGGCCGTCATCCAGTTCTTCTTCTTCCAGCCGTGAATCCACTCGCTGATGCCTTTTTGCACGTACTGCGAGTCGGTGTGCACGATCACCTTGCACGGGCGCTTGAGCGCGTCGAGTGCGGCGATCACCGCCATCAGCTCCATGCGGTTGTTGGTCGTGCCGGCCTCGCCGCCGAACAGTTCTTTTTCCTGCGCGCCGAAGCGCAGCAGCGCGCCCCAGCCGCCGGGGCCGGGGTTGCCCTTGCAGGCGCCGTCCGTGAAGATTTCGACGAAGTCGGGTGTGCTCATGAGTCCTTGTTGCGTGTTGGGGAAGGCGTGGTCGCCGCGGGCTTCAGGCTCGCGGCCAGCACCGGCTTCTTGACCTTCAGTGGGCCGACGAGGCGCATGCCGCGCACGCGCTTGATCGCCGTCACCATATAGATAGCGCCGAAAATCGGCCACCAGCGGTCGCCGGCGGCTTCCATGAAGCCGTAGCGGCCGAGCCACTGGTCCGTCGCGAGCGGCGGACGATAGCAGCCGAAGCGCCCGCGTTCAAGCTCGAAGCCAAGCAGCTTGATCCAGTCTTTCAGGCGCGTGAAGGCGATCAGGTCCTGGCGCGCGGGCAGGAACGGATGGCCGGTCAGCTTGCCGACCGACTGGCGCGCACCCCACAGCGAAAGCGAGTTGAAGCCGACGATCAGCAGTTGCCCTTCGGGCATCAGCACACGTTCGGCTTCGCGCAGCAGACGGTGCGGGTCGCTCGTGAATTCGAGCGTGTGCGGCATCACGATGAGGTCGACGCTCTGCGCCTCGAACGGCAGATCGAGAAAGTCGCACCAGACGGCGCTGCGGCCCGCGGGCGCGTGAAGCAACGTGCTGCCGCCCGCAGCCGGGGCGCGGTCTGGGGTTGCGCCGCCCGCGTCGGGCGACGGTTGCCCGCCGTTCGGGTGCGCATGGGCCGCCGCGCCGGGTACGGAGTAGGGCGCGCTCGCGGCGCTGGCGGCGTCAAGCACGAGGCCGCGGCACGACATGCGGTTCTCGCGCAGGGCGTCGAGCTGCGGCAGGCCGAGCTGCAGCGCATGGTAGCCGAATATGTTCGACACCACGCGGTCGAGCTGCTCCTGCTCCCAGCCGAGCACATACCTGCCAGCGGGTGAGGCGGTCCAGGCGGGCCAGTCTATAATCAATCGGTCAGACATGTCGAAGAATACGTCGCCCCATGAAGAGTCCGCTTGAGTACGCGCGTTCGAGCGATGCGTGCGCCTACGAGTACGTACCGGTTCCGGCGTTTGAAGACAATTACATCTGGGTCGTTTCGGACGGCCGGAATGCCGTTGCCGTCGATCCGGGCGACGCCGCTCCGGTTCGCGCGTACCTCGCGAAGCGCGGCTGGCGGCTCGTCGCTATTTTACTCACCCATCACCACAACGACCATGTCGGCGGTGTGGCGGATCTGCTCGACGACGCCCGCGTGCCCGTATATGGCCCGGCCGGCGAGGCGCTCGGCCCGCTCGATGCGTTTGTCACGCGCGTGAAGGGCGGCGACGCCGTCCATCTGGATGCACCCGCGCTCGACCTGACGGTGATCGACGTGCCTGGCCATACGCGTGGCCACATTGCCTATTTCCAGGCAGCGGATGCCGCCGGCACGCCTCACGTGTTCTGCGGCGACACGCTCTTTGCCTGCGGCTGCGGCCGCCTCTTCGAGGGTACCCCCGCGCAGATGCTCGACTCGCTCGACGCGCTCGCGGCGCTGCCCGGCAATACCCATGTGCATTGCGCACACGAATACACGTTGTCGAACATTCGCTTCGCGCTCGCCTGCGATCCGGAGAACGCCGATCTGCGCGACTGGAGCCGCGAGGCGGCGGCGCTGCGCGAGCGCGGCGTGCCGACGCTGCCCACGACGATCGCGCACGAGCGCGCCGTCAATCCTTTCCTGCGCGCGGGCGATGCGGCGGTGCAAGCCGCGCTCACCGAGGCGCTGCACGAATCGGTGCCGGACCGGCTGGCGGCTTTCGCAATGATGCGTGAATGGAAGAATCGGTTCCGCTGACCCAGCCGGGTCAGGGGGCATGCTCAACCCAATCGTATGGAATCACGCCCAAGCTGCGGATTTCATGGCTTTTTTTCCAATAATTCCGATTGACGGAAACGGACGCGTTCCGTACTATCGGCTGCAAATTCCAGCCATGCGGATGTAGATTTTCATGCGATTCATAATCAGTGCGCTGCTGGTCCTCATGCTCGCCGCCTGTGCGAGCGGGGGACCGTCTGCGACTTCTCTAGCACCAGCCAACGCCCAGGCCAACGCCGACCTCATTCGTAAGACCTCCGCTGCGAAAGAAACCATTAACGTCGATCAAGGCTCCGTCGATCAGCTGACGAGTCCCGACGCCGATCTCTGGGCGCGCATTCGCCGCGGCTTCCAGATGCCCGACCTGCAGAGCGACCTCGTCGACATGAACGCCAACTGGTACGCCCAGCGGCCCGACTACGTCGCGCGCATGACCGAGCGTTCGCAGAAGTATCTCTATCACATCGTCGAAGAGCTCGAGGCGCGTCACATGCCTACCGAGCTCGCGCTGCTGCCGTTCATCGAGTCCGCCTACAACCCGCAGGCGCTGTCGGTCGCGAAGGCCGCCGGCATGTGGCAGTTCGTGCCGGGCACGGGCCGCACCTACAACCTCAAGCAGAACATGTGGCAGGACGAGCGCCGCGACGTGCTGGCCTCCACCAGCGCCGCGCTCGACTATCTTTCGCGCCTGCACGACATGTTCGGCGACTGGTATCTCGCGCTGGCCGCCTACAACTGGGGTGAGGGCAACGTGCAGCGCGCCATCGCGCGCAACGAGGCGGCGGGCCTGCCGACCGACTACCAGAGCCTGCGCATGCCCAGCGAAACACGTAACTACGTGCCGAAGCTGCAGGCGGTCAAGAACATCGTGATGAACCCGCAGCAGTACGGGCTCACGCTGCCGTCCATTCCGAACCACCCGTATTTCGTGACGGTCACGACCTCGCACGACATCGATGTGGACGTCGCCGCCAAGCTCGCGAACATGACGACCGACGAGTTCCGCTCGCTCAACCCGTCGTTCAAGAAGCCCGTGATTCTCGGCGCGACCGATCCGCAGATCCTGCTGCCGTTCGACAACGCGAGCGCGTTCGAGCGCAACCTGAAGGCCTATTCCGGCCAGCTTTCGTCGTGGACCGTCTACACGACCGACTCGCGCGCCACGCCGGCGGCGATCGCGCAGAAGATCGGCGTGGACGCCGACACGCTGATGTCGGTGAACAAGATTCCGGCGGGCATGCGACTGAAGGCGGGCTCGACGCTCGTGGTGCCGCGCACCGACGACGGCGACGACGAGGACATCAGCGCCGACGTGGCGGAAAGCGCCGTGCTGGCCATGGAGCCGGACGTGCCCGACACGCGCAAGATGCTGATCCGCGTGCGCCGCAAGCAGTCGATGGAAGCGGTGGCGAGCCGCTATGGCGTGTCGCTCGGCCAGTTGAAGGCATGGAACAAGACCCGCCGCGACTACGTTGCGCCGGGCCAGGTGCTGGTGTTGCACGTGCCGGTCAACAAGGCGATGCCGAGCGAACCCGGGCCGGAGCGTCTGGCAACGAACGTTTCTGGTGGTGGCGTGCAGCGAATTGGCACCCGCGTTGCAGACACCGGGTCGAAGTCGCGATACGATAAGAAGCACGGTCGCGCGCGCACCGAGGTTGTCAAGGTTTCCGAACCTGTCAAGGCAAAGACGGTCAGCGCTGCGCCCAGCAAGGCGTCGAAGGGTGCGGCGAGCCGCCCGAAGGCCGAAACCCACACGCAGAAACACCATACAAAATAGCGGCTGGCGAAGGGTGCTCAAACATGCGTTGCGGGGGCAGCGCATGGTATTTCGCTCCGATCACTTTTCCGTTTTTGTTGTGTTTGACGCCGTCACCCCGCCAGGTGGCGGCGTTTTCATTGGTGGGTGTGAGCGCAGACATGGGTAACAGGTGTGCGGGGACATGGGTAACACTTCGAGCGGCGCTTGCCGCCGCGCTCCCGCCCGCTATAGTGGAAAGCGCCGCGCACCGGGCTGCGAGCACGCTCCCCGTCGCCAGCGTCATCCTGAAATTTGAAGGAAAGGTGACTTTCGCGCTATAATTTCAAGGTTTGAGCTTATCAACCCGCACCCTAGCGCCTACCTCCTCCCATCCGTTCATCCGCCGCCCGCGCTTCATCGTCAACTGGCCGGCTGCCGCCCGATCCTGCGTCACAAACGCGCGCTCGTGGCCCGGCGCCACAACGGTCGACCGCACGAAGAGGTCGCGCAAGCGAGCGAGCCGCGCGCGCATCCTGATCCTCACGGAAAGGGGGGCCGACGCCGCAGCCGCTCCCACAGGTCGCAAGATCGCAACGTCGGATAACAGGTCGGCACAGGGTGCTCCCCCAAGGAGTCTCCCGTGTTGCCGTCATTCTCTCCCGCTCTGCTCGCGCTCGCCGACGGCACGGTCTTTCGTGGTTACTCGATCGGCGCGCCGGGTCATACGATCGGTGAAGTCGTGTTCAACACGGCCATCACCGGTTATCAGGAAATCCTGACCGACCCGAGCTACGCTCGCCAGATCGTCACCCTCACGTATCCGCATATCGGCAACGTCGGCGTCAACGCCGAAGATGTCGAAGCCACGAAAGTCCATGCCGCCGGTCTGATCATCCGCGACCTGCCCGTGCTCGCCTCGAACTTCCGCATGGAGCGCACGCTCGGCCAGTATCTGAAGGACGAAGGCGTGGTCGCCATCGCCGGCATCGATACGCGCAAGCTCACGCGTATCCTGCGCGACAAGGGCGCGCAGAACGGCGCGATCCTCGCAGGCTCCGACGACGAAGCGAAGGCCATCGAACTCGCGCGCTCGTTCCCGGGCCTCGCGGGCTTGGACCTCGCGAAGGTCGTCTCGACCGACAAGCCGTACAAGTGGAACACCACCGAATGGCGTTTGGGCGAAGGCTACCGCACGCAATCGGCGCCGAAGTACAAGGTCGTGGCGTTCGACTACGGCGTGAAGCAGAACATCCTGCGCATGCTGGCGGAGCGCGGCTGCGACGTCACGGTGCTGCCTGCGCAAGCCACGGCTGAAGACGCCTTCGCACTGAACCCGGACGGCGTGTTCCTCTCGAACGGCCCCGGCGACCCGGAACCGTGCGACTACGCGATCAAGGCGACGCAAGCTTTCATCGAGCGCGGCATCCCGACCTTCGGCATCTGCCTCGGCCACCAGATCATGGGTCTCGCCGTGGGCGCGAAGACCATGAAGATGAAGACGGGCCACCATGGCGCGAACCATCCGGTGAAGGATCTCGCCGACGGCCGCGTCGTCATCACGTCGCAGAACCACGGCTTCGCGGTGGACGCCGCGACGCTCCCCGCGAACACGCGCGTCACGCACGTTTCGCTGTTCGACGGCACGCTGCAAGGCTTCGAGCTGACCGACAAGCCCGCGTTCTGCTTCCAGGGCCACCCGGAAGCGTCGCCGGGTCCGCAGGACATCGGCTATCTGTTCGACCGCTTCACGGCGCTGATGGACAAGGCCAAGACGGCGTAAGCGCCGCCTCGAGCGCAAGAGCAGAGCAGGGTGCGCAGCGAGCCGGTTCGAAGAACGGCCCACGCGCGCACCCGGGCGGCAAGCTGAGTCACCGCGAGCCGTCAGACGTAAAAGACACAGGAATATTTAGCGAGAGCGTTATGCCCAAGCGGACAGACATCAAGAGCATTCTCATCATCGGCGCGGGTCCGATCATCATCGGCCAGGCGTGCGAGTTCGACTATTCGGGCGCGCAGGCATGCAAGGCGCTGCGTGAAGAAGGCTACAAGGTCATCCTCGTCAACAGCAATCCGGCGACGATCATGACCGACCCGAACACGGCCGACGTCACCTACATCGAGCCGATCACGTGGGAAGTGGTGGAGCGCATCATCGAGAAGGAGCGCCCCGACGCGATCCTGCCGACGATGGGCGGCCAGACCGCGCTGAACTGCGCGCTGGACCTGCACCACCACGGCGTGCTGAAGAAGTACAACGTCGAGCTGATCGGCGCTTCGCCGGAAGCCATCGACAAGGCCGAAGACCGCCAGAAGTTCAAGGACGCGATGACGAAGATCGGCCTTGGCTCGGCGAAGTCGGGCGTCGCGCACTCGATGGAAGAGGCGCTCAAGGTGCAAGGCGAAATCGCCGAAGCCACCGGCACGGGCGGCTACCCGGTCGTGATCCGTCCGTCGTTCACGCTCGGCGGTTCGGGCGGCGGCATCGCCTACAACCGTGAAGAGTTCGAAGAGATCTGCAAGCGCGGTCTCGACCTCTCGCCCACGCGCGAACTGCTGATTGAAGAGTCGCTGCTCGGCTGGAAGGAATACGAGATGGAAGTGGTCCGCGACAAGGCGGATAACTGCATCATCGTCTGCTCGATCGAAAACCTCGACCCGATGGGCATCCACACCGGCGACTCGATCACGGTTGCGCCGGCGCAGACGCTCACCGACAAGGAATACCAGATCCTGCGCGACGCCTCGCTCGCGGTGCTGCGCGAGATCGGCGTGGATACGGGCGGCTCGAACGTGCAGTTCTCGATCGACCCGCGCACGGGCCGCATGATCGTGATCGAAATGAACCCGCGCGTGTCGCGTTCGTCGGCGCTGGCTTCGAAGGCCACGGGCTTCCCGATCGCCAAGGTCGCGGCGAAGCTGGCCGTGGGCTACACGCTCGACGAGCTCAAGAACGAAATCACGGGCGGCCAGACGCCGGCTTCGTTCGAGCCGACTATCGACTACGTCGTCACGAAGATTCCGCGTTTCGCGTTCGAGAAGTTCCGCGAAGCCGACCCGCGCCTGACCACGCAGATGAAGTCGGTGGGCGAAGTCATGGCGATCGGTCGCACGTTCCAGGAGTCGTTCCAGAAGGCGCTGCGCGGCCTCGAAGTCGGCGTGGACGGTCTGGACGAAAAAACCACCAGCCGCGACGAGATCATCCGCGAGATCGGCGAAGCCGGTCCGGACCGCATCTGGTACGTGGGCGACGCATTCCGCGTGGGCATGACGCGCGAAGAGATCTTCGAAGAAACCGCGATCGACCCATGGTTCCTCGCGCAGATCGAAGAAATTATCAAGAAGGAAGAGGCCGTCAAGGGCCGCACGCTCGAAAGCCTCTCGAAGGACGAGCTGCGTTTCCTGAAGCAAAGCGGTTTCTCGGATCGCCGTCTCGCGAAGCTGCTCGGCAGCAACGCCACGGATGTGCGCAAGCGCCGTATCGAACTGAACGTGCGCCCGGTCTACAAGCGCGTGGACACCTGCGCGGCCGAGTTCGCCACGAAGACCGCCTACATGTACTCGACCTACGAGGAAGAGTGCGAGGCGAACCCGACCAGCAACAAGAAGATCATGGTGCTGGGCGGCGGCCCGAACCGGATCGGCCAGGGCATCGAGTTCGACTACTGCTGCGTGCACGCCGCGCTCGCCATGCGCGAAGACGGGTACGAAACGATCATGGTCAACTGCAACCCCGAGACCGTTTCGACCGACTACGACACGTCCGACCGCCTGTACTTCGAACCGCTCACGCTCGAAGACGTGCTCGAAGTCGTGGACCTGGAAAAGCCGCTTGGCGTGATCGTGCAGTACGGCGGCCAGACGCCGCTGAAGCTCGCGCTCGACCTCGAGGCGAACGGCGTGCCGATCGTCGGCACGTCGCCGGACATGATCGACGCCGCAGAAGACCGCGAGCGCTTCCAGAAGCTGCTGCAGGCCCTGAACCTGCGCCAGCCGCCGAACCGCACGGCACGCGCCGAAGACGAAGCGCTCAAGCTCGCCGACGAAATCGGCTACCCGCTCGTCGTGCGTCCGTCGTACGTGCTGGGCGGCCGCGCCATGGAAATCGTCCACGAGCCGCGCGACCTCGAGCGCTACATGCGCGAGGCCGTGAAGGTGTCGAACGACTCGCCGGTGCTGCTCGACCGCTTCCTGAACGACGCGATCGAATGCGACGTGGACTGCATCTCCGATGGCACGGACGTGTTCATCGGCGGCGTGATGGAGCACATCGAGCAAGCGGGCGTGCACTCGGGCGACTCGGCCTGCTCGCTGCCGCCGTACTCGCTGTCGAAGGAAACGGTCAACGAACTCAAGCGTCAAACCGCCGCAATGGCCAAGGCGCTGAACGTGGTCGGCCTGATGAACGTGCAGTTCGCGATCCAGCAAGTGCCGCAGGACGATGGTTCGAAGAAGGACATCATCTACGTGCTGGAAGTGAACCCGCGCGCTTCGCGTACCGTGCCGTACGTTTCGAAGGCCACGAGCCTGCCGCTCGCGAAGATCGCGGCGCGTGCGATGGTCGGCCAGAAGCTGGCGCAGCAGGGCGTGACGAAGGAAGTCGTGCCGCCGTACTTCAGCGTGAAGGAAGCGGTGTTCCCGTTCATCAAGTTCCCGACCGTCGACCCGGTGCTCGGACCGGAAATGCGTTCCACGGGCGAAGTGATGGGCGTGGGCAAGACCTTCGGCGAAGCGCTCTTCAAGTCGCAGCTCGCAGCGGGCTCGCGCCTGCCGGAGTCGGGCACCGTCTTCATCACCGTGATGGACGCCGACAAGCCCAAGGCTGTCGAAGTCGCGCGCATGCTGCACGAACTCGGCTACCCGATCGTCGCCACGCGCGGCACGGCTGCCGCGATCGAGGCGGCCGGCGTGCCGGTGAAGGTCGTGAACAAGGTGAAGGACGGCCGTCCGCACATCGTCGACATGATCAAGAACGGCGAGATTTCGCTCGTCTTCACGACCGTCGACGAAACCCGCTCGGCGATCGCCGATTCGCGTTCGATCCGCATGAGCGCGCAGGCCAACAAGGTCACCTACTACACGACGATGTCGGGCGCACGCGCGGCCGTCGAGGGTCTGCGCTACCTGAAGAACCTGGAAGTCTATGATTTACAAGGCCTCCATGCTCGCCTAAACTAAGGCTTCAATTGTCTGTCTAACGCTCGACGAGGCAGGCTACAAAAGCTGAATGTGCCGCGGTTAAGCGGCGTCCCAACAGGGTTTTCAGGCTGCGCCAGACCGCGCAGCCGCCCTCGCGGGATGCACTTAACCGCGGAATTTTTTTATGGCCGCAACGTGCGCGACAAGCGTGCGTGGCGCGGTCTCCTTTAGGCCCTCGTGGGCCGTACGAGTTGTTTATGAGCACGATTCCCTTGACCAAGCGCGGTGCAGACCAACTCCGCGGAGAGTTGCAGCGCCTGAAATCCGTCGAGCGTCCGGCGGTCATCAATTCGATCGCGGAAGCGCGCGCGCAGGGCGATCTGTCGGAAAACGCGGAATACGACGCCGCAAAGGAAAAGCAGGGCTTCATCGAAGGCCGCATCGCCGAGATCGAGTCGAAGCTGGCGGCCGCGCAGATCATCGACCCGGCCACGCTCGAAGCGGACGGCCGCGTGGTGTTCGGCTCGACCGTGGATCTCGAAGACCTCGACTCGGGCAAGACGGTGACCTACCAGATCGTCGGCGACGACGAAGCCGATCTCGAGCACGGCCTGATCTCGGTTAGCTCGCCCATCGCGCGTGCGCTGATCGGCAAGTCCGAAGGCGATGTCGCCGAAGTGCAGGCCCCTGGCGGCGTGCGCGAGTACGAGGTCATCGAGGTTCGCTACGTCTGAGGGCGCGTCGACGTGAGTACTGCAAGCCACGTGGGTTCCGCCACTCCCGTTTCGCTCGTTCCGCACCGGCTCTTCGGGCTGCTCGCCATGCTGTGGGTCGGCAGTCAGCTGACCATCGGCTATGCGGTCGCGCCCGTGCTGTTCGCATCGCTCGAAAGGCCGGTGGCCGGCGAACTCGCCGCGCAGCTGTTTCGCCTCGAAGGCCTGATCGGCGTGGTGTGCGGCGTGCTGCTGCTCGGGCTCTCGAGCGTGCTCGTGCGCCGCGGCGCGTTGGGCTATCGCCGGCTGCGCTGGATTCTGGCCGTGATGCTGCTGTGCGTGCTGATCGGCTATTTCGCGCTGCAGCCGTTCATGAACGCGTTGCGCGTTCAGGCGATGAGCGCGGGCATGGACGTGGCCAGTTCGCCGTATGCGAGCCGCTTCGGCTTGCTGCACGGCGTGTCGAGCCTGTTCTATCTCGTGCAGAGCCTGCTGGGTGCGTGGCTCGTTTGGCTGCTGCCTTCTGCACGCGGCACGCTGGCGCAGCGCATGGAAACCGCGCCGCGCTGAAAGTGGCCTGAAGCCGGTTCAGGCGAAAAAAAGCGCGGCTCGAAGGCCGCGCTTTTTTACTTCGAACCCTGGTGGGCTCGCTTGGAACTGGTTTGGCGCTTCTTGGCGCGCTTGATGTTGCCGCCTTGCGTGACGCGCTCGTTGCCCTTGACCGTCACCTTTTGCGCCTTCGGCTTGCGCATGGGGTTGTCGCTGGCCTTGACGACCTTGACGGTGCGCGGCGCGGCGCCACGCTTGCCCGCTTCGCGCGCGCTCGGCACGTCGGCGGCCGGGCGCGACACGGTGCCGCGGGCGCCGGCGCGCGCGGTCGTGGCCTTCGCCTTGGCTTCCTCGGGCTTGTAGATGACGAGCAGCTTGCCGATGTGCTGGATCGGGGCGGCGCTCAGGCGGTCGCAGATCTCTTCATAGATCGCGAGGCGCTCTTCGCGCTCGTCGCCGAACACGCGCACCTTGATGAGCTGGTGGGCGGCCAGGTGAACCTTGATTTCCTTGAGGACAGCGTCGGTCAGTCCCTCGGCGCCGATAAGCACGACCGGTTTGAGCGCGTGAGCCTGGGAGCGCAGCTCGGAGCGCTGCTCGGCGGAAAGAGTGAGGGCGGGCATGGGATGTGGCAGACTCGACTAAAATGACGGCGCCGCGCGGGTCGACAGGCGTGAATTGACAACCTGGGCAGACGTGGATTGCGGTCCGCGAAAAGCGGGCCGCCAGCGGGCAAAGCGCGTCGGAACAACGGAAAACCGTGGGGAACGGCAGGGCGCGGGCCAAAAAACGCCGGCGGAGCAACAAACATCCGGCCAGGCGGGCCGCGACGGCCGCACGAATAAAACGCGTATTATCCGCTAAAAGCGCGGAATCACGCAGCAAGAGTTCATCTTTAATGGCAAAAAATCGCTTCAACCAGTCGTGGCTGCACGACCATATCAACGATCCGTACGTGAAAATGGCGCAGCGGGAGGGCTATCGTGCCCGCGCTGCCTACAAGCTGAAGGAAATCGACGAGCAGGACAAGCTGATCCGCCCCGGCATGGTGATCGTGGACCTGGGCGCGGCGCCCGGCAGCTGGAGTCAGTACGCCCGCAACAAGCTCGCGCAAGGCACGAAGCGCGACGAAGAGCGGCAGGGTGGCATCGACGGCACGATCATCGCGCTCGATCTCCTGCCGATGGAACCCATCTCCGACGTGCAGTTCCTGCAAGGCGACTTCCGCGAGGACGACGTGCTCGCGCAACTGGAAGAATTGGTGGGCGGCCGCCCGGTCGACCTTGTAATTTCGGACATGGCGCCCAATCTCTCGGGGGTCGCGTCGGCCGACGCGGCGCGTATCGAGCACGTGTGCGACCTCGCGCTCGAGTTCTCGCAGAATCATCTGAAACCCGATGGAGCCCTTTTAGTCAAATGCTTCCACGGCAGCGGTTACAGTCAGATCGTCGAGAAGTTCAAGCAGCAGTTCAAGGTCGTGGCGGCGCGCAAACCGAAGGCTTCGCGTGATAAATCGTCCGAAACGTTTATATTGGGTAAACATCTGAAGCGTCCCTGTTAAACGGGGCATGATTGCCGTGCAAATGGCGCAATCTGGTCGCAAAATGACCCCGAGAGGCGGTCCGGACAAGGCGCTCGGGCTATTCCTGCGGTAGCGAAACGTTATGGCAGGGGTCCGTGTACTGGATTAGAATGCTTTGGTGGTGTCGCAGTCGCAAGGCAAATGTAGGCGCCCATCTATGAGTGAAGGAGTGGTGCTTTGAACAACAACATGTTTTCGAAGGCAGCAGTGTGGCTGGTAATCGCACTGGTGCTGTTTACGGTGTTCAAGCAGTTCGACAAGCCCCGTGTCCAGGAAGGCGTTTCCTATTCGCAGTTCATGGACGACGCGAAGAACGGCAAGGTCAAGAGCGTCGTGGTGCAGGGGCGGAACCTCACGGTCACTCCGGCTGATGGCCAGAAATACCAGATCGTCTCCCCAGGCGACATCTGGATGGTCGGCGACCTGATGAAATATGGCGTGCAGGTGAGCGGCAAGGCCGATGAAGAGCCGAACGCGCTCGTTTCCGCGCTGTACTACCTCGGGCCGACCATACTCATCATCGTGTTCTGGTTCTACATGATGAGACAGATGCAGGGGGGCGGCAAAGGCGGGGCGTTCTCCTTTGGTAAATCGCGCGCCCGCCTGATCGACGAGAACAACAACGCGGTCAACTTCTCCGACGTCGCCGGCTGCGACGAAGCGAAGGAAGAGGTGTCCGAGCTCGTCGACTTCCTGCGCGATCCGCAAAAATTCCAGAAGCTGGGTGGGCGCATTCCGCGCGGCGTGCTGCTCGTCGGCCCTCCGGGTACGGGTAAGACGCTGCTGGCACGCGCCATTGCCGGCGAAGCGAAGGTGCCGTTCTTCAGCATCTCGGGTTCGGACTTCGTCGAAATGTTCGTCGGCGTGGGCGCGGCCCGCGTGCGCGACATGTTCGAGCAGGCCAAGAAGCACGCGCCGTGTATCGTGTTCATCGACGAAATCGACGCGGTCGGCCGCCATCGTGGCGCCGGCATGGGCGGCGGCAACGACGAGCGCGAGCAGACGCTGAACCAGATGCTGGTCGAGATGGACGGCTTCGAGGCGAACTCGGGCGTCATCGTGATCGCGGCAACCAACCGTTCTGACGTGCTCGACAAGGCGCTGCTGCGTCCGGGCCGTTTCGACCGCCAGGTCTATGTGGGCCTGCCGGACATCCGCGGCCGCGAACAGATCATGAAGGTGCACCTGCGCAAGGTGCCGATCGCCAACGACGTGGATGCAGCGGTGATCGCACGCGGCACGCCGGGCTTCTCGGGCGCCGATCTTGCGAACCTCGTGAACGAAGCTGCGCTGTTCGCGGCGCGCCGCGGCAAGCGCATCGTCGAAATGCAGGACTTCGAAGACGCGAAGGACAAGATCTTCATGGGTCCGGAGCGCAAGTCGGCGGTGATCCGCGAAGAAGCGAAGCGCGCCACGGCGTACCACGAGTCGGGTCACGCGGTGATCGCGAAGCTGCTGCCGAAGGCGGACCCGGTGCACAAGGTCACGATCATCCCGCGCGGTCGCGCGCTGGGCGTGACGTGGCAGCTGCCGGAGCACGACAACGAAACGTACTCGAAGGACTATCTGCTGGATCGTCTGGCCATCCTGTTCGGCGGCCGTGTGGCGGAAGAGCTGTTCATGAACCTGATCAGCACGGGCGCCTCGGACGACTTCAACAAGGCCACGCAAACGGCCCGCGCCATGGTCACGCGCTTCGGCATGACCGACGCGCTCGGACCGATGGTCTACGCCGACGACGACAACGACGGCGGCCCGTTCGGCAAGGGCTTCACGCGTGCGATCTCGGAAGCGACACAGCAGAAGGTCGACGCGGAAATCCGCCGCGTGCTCGACGAGCAGTACAACCTCGCGAAGCGCCTGCTCGACGAGAACCGCGACAAGGTCGAAGCTATGACCGCGGCCCTCATGGAGTGGGAAACGATCGACGCCGACCAGATCAACGACATCATGGCCGGCCGTCCGCCTCGCTCGCCGAAGAGCACGCCGTCGCCGGGCGACGCATCGTCGGGCGGCAGCACGGGCACCGAAGTCAAGCCCGGTAGCGCGACCGCACCGGCGTGATCCTTATCGAGTAAAGTTGCGGGCCGGTGTGAAGTTCACATCGGCCCGTTTTGCATTTCTGGCGTGCCGCTGTGCCGCCGCATCTCGTTACACATCTGACGTTTTCTGACGTGCCCAACATCTCCTCGCAAGGTAGTCTCCCACCTGAACCGCTCGCGTGCGGCCGCTTCACGCTGACGTTCGAGCGTCCGCTCGTCATGGGGATCCTCAACGCCACACCCGACTCGTTTTCCGACGGCGGTCGCTATATCGCGTTCGGCGACGCCTTGCGCCGCGCCGAGCAGATGATGCTCGACGGCGTCGATATCATCGACATCGGCGGTGAATCGACGCGCCCCGGCGCGCCGGCCGTGCCGCTCGACGAGGAACTCGAACGGGTGATTCCGCTGGTGGAAAAGCTCAAGGGCGCGAACGTGCCGCTGTCGATCGACACGTACAAGCCCGAAGTCATGCGCGCGGCGCTGGCGGCGGGCGCCGACATGATCAACGACATCTGGGGTTTCCGGATGCCCGGCGCGATCGAGGCCGTGCGCGAGAGCAACTGCGGGCTGTGCGTGATGCACATGCTCGGCGAGCCGCAGACGATGCAACTGGGCGAGCCCGATTACGCGGACGTCGTACGCGAGGTGCGCGAGTTTCTCGCCCGGCGTTGTGCCGAACTCGAAGCGGCGGGCGTGGCGAAGGCGCGTATCAGCGTGGATCCGGGCTTCGGCTTCGGCAAGTCGGTGGTCGAGCACAATTACGCGCTGCTCGCGCACCTGCCCGCGACGGCGCCCGAGGTTGCGGCAGGTGTCGCGCCGTATCCGATCCTGGCCGGCATGTCGCGCAAGTCGATGCTCGGCGCGCTCGTGAACCGGCCCGCGCCCGAGCGCGTGGCGGCGAGCGTCGGGGCGGCCGTGTGCGCGGCGGAGCGCGGTGCGTCGATCATTCGCGTGCACGACGTGGCGCCCACCGTGGACGCACTCAAGGTCTGGGCGGCGATGCGCGACGCGATGTCCGCCGCTACGTCGGCTACACAAGACTGAGCCATCGCCCGCAGAACGCCGGCGGGCGCGAAGTGCGCCGGAGCAGATCCAGGCGCCACAATACAGGACAAAGCAGCACCAAACCGAGGGGTAGAAAGATGGGACGTCGTTATTTCGGAACTGATGGGGTGCGTGGCAAGGTCGGCGAGGCGCCGATTACGCCCGATTTCGTGCTTCGGCTAGGCTATGCCGCGGGCAAGGTGCTCGCGGGGGCGGCTGCGGCATCCGGGCCGCGCCCGTCGGTGCTGATCGGCAAGGACACGCGTATTTCGGGCTATATGCTCGAAGCCTCCCTGGAAGCGGGGCTGTCGGCTGCGGGCATCGACGTGATGCTGGCCGGTCCGATGACGACGCCCGGCATCGCCTATCTCACGCGCGCGCTGCGGCTCGCCGCGGGCGTCGTGATCAGCGCCTCGCACAATCCCTACTACGACAACGGCATCAAGTTCTTCTCCGCCGACGGCAACAAGCTCCCCGACGAGGTGGAGACGCTGATCGAGGAGCAGCTCGAGCAGCCGCTCGCCTGCGCGCCGTCCGAGCAGCTTGGCCGCGCACGCCGCCTGCACGACGCGGGCGGCCGCTACATCGAGTTCTGCAAGAGCACGTTCCCGCAGGCGTTCAATCTGCGCGGCCTGAAGCTCGTGATCGACTGCGCCAACGGTGCGGCTTATGACATCGCGCCGCACGTGTTCCATGAGCTGGGCGCGGACGTGATTCCGATCGGGGTGTCGCCGAACGGCTTCAACATCAACGACGGCGTGGGCGCGACCGCGCCCGACGCGCTCGTGCGCGCGGTGCGTGCGAATCACGCGGACCTCGGCATCGCACTCGACGGCGACGCCGACCGGCTCCAGATCGTCGATGCCCAGGGCCGCCTCTACAACGGCGACGAGCTGCTCTACGTGCTCGTGAAGGACCGCATCGCGACCGACGGCAAGGTGGAAGGGGCGGTGGGCACGCTCATGACCAATCTCGCGGTGGAACAGGCGCTCGAAGGCCTCGGCGTGCAACTGGTGCGTGCGAACGTGGGCGACCGCTACGTGCTCGAGCAACTGCGCGAGCGCGGCTGGCAGCTCGGCGCGGAAGGCTCGGGCCACATCCTGTCGCTCGACCGTCACACGACCGGCGACGGCATCGTCTCGGCGCTGCTCGTGCTCGCGGCGATGAAGCGCAGCGGCAAGACGATCGCGCAGCTCCTCGACGGCGTGAAGCTGTTTCCGCAGAAGCTCATCAACGTGCGCATCGCGCAGGGCGCCGACTGGAAGGGCAACGCCGAGATCCAGCAGTCGATCGCTTCCGCCGAGGCAGAATTGAAGGGCAAGGGTCGTGTGTTGATTCGTGCCTCAGGGACGGAGCCGGTCCTGCGCGTGATGGTCGAGGCCCGCGAGGAGCGCGACACGCTGCATTACGCCGAGGCGATCGCCAGCGTGGTAAAGCGTTCGATCGCGTGATCGCCGGCGAGTCAGTCGCGCAAACCGCGCGACTGGGTCGCGCCAGCACCAAACCGATGGGCACGACGTGGCAACTGGCCGTCGTGCTCATCTTTTTTTGCGATTTATTCGGCGTCACAACGCAAGCAGGCAAACGTTTAAAACAATCGCATAACGGTTTGCAAACCATTTTCGAGGAAATCCTCGAATTTTTCATCGGACCCCAGGCGGCCGCCAAACGCCCGCCTGGCGGGCTTTTTAGCTATCAAAGCACGTGCAGGCCATGCCGCAACCGCGCTTGCAAAATCGCCCAAGACGCATATCCACGCGCCTTTCAGCCAGTAATCGAACTGTCACGTTCGCTTCATGAATCGTCACGGTACTGTCACAGAGACCCCCTAAGCTTCGCGGTGTCGTTCATCCGCTCACACACTGGAGGTCTCATGAAATTGATGCAAACCGCGCTCGCTGGCGTTGCTGGCGCGCTCTTCGCGATCGCAGCGCAGGCTGCTGACATCACCGGCGCGGGTAGCACCTTCGCAGCACCGATCTATACGAAATGGGCGGATGCCTATCAAAAGTCGGGCGGCGGCAAGGTCAACTACCAGGGCATTGGCTCGTCGGGCGGCATCAAGCAGATTCAAGCCAAGACCGTTGACTTCGCGGGCTCGGACGCTCCGCTGAAGGACGAGGATCTGGCCAAGGAAGGCCTGTTCCAGTTCCCGACGGTGGTCGGCGGCGTCGTGCCGGCGATCAACGTGCCGGGCGTGAAGCCGGGCGAGATCACCCTGTCGGGCCCGGTGCTCGGCGACATCTACCTCGGCAAGATCAAGAAGTGGAACGATCCGGCCATCGTCGCACTGAACCCGAAGGTCAAGCTGCCTGATCTCGACATCGCCGTGGTCCGCCGCGCCGACGGTTCGGGCACCAGCTTCATCTGGACGAACTACCTCTCGAAGGTCAACCCCGACTGGAAGAGCAAGGTCGGCGAAGGCACGACCGTGAACTGGCCGACGGGTACGGGCGGCAAGGGCAACGACGGCGTCGCGGCCTTCGTGCAGCGTCTGCCGGGCGCAATCGGCTACGTCGAGTGGGCGTACGCGAAGCAAAACCACATGGTCTACACTGCCATGAAGAACGAGTCGGGCGCTGTGGTTCAGCCGGACACCGAAACGTTCAAGGCAGCGGCCGCTGGCGCGGACTGGAAGAAGTCGTTCTACCAGATCCTCACGAACGAGCCGGGCAAGGACGCATGGCCGGTCGTCGGCGCGACCTTCGTGCTGCTGCACACGGCACAGGACAAGCCGGACCAGGGCAAGGAAACGCTCAAGTTCTTCGACTGGGCGTTCAAGAATGGCACGCCGGCTGCTGACAGCCTCGACTACATCTCGCTGCCGCAGTCGGTCGTGACCGAAATCAAGTCGCAGTGGAAGGAGAAGGTCAAGGACGCGAGCGGCAAAGCCATCGCTGAGTAAGCAAGGCGTCAGGCAAGCGTAAAAAAAGGCCGCCGCGTGACGCGCGCGGCCTGTTCGCTTGTGGCTTGCCTGAAACCGCGCTGTCCAAGATGTGCCGTCCGCCTTCCGGCTGAGTCGTCAGTATTAACGGCCGGAAGTCGGGCGATCTGCAGTCCCACGGCTGCATCAACGTCGTGAGCCCCGCGCTCGCGGCAACTGGAACCCAGGTCACCATGTCCGACGTCCCGCTCGTGTCGAACCCGCCCGGCAACGCCGCGCAGCAAAAAGCGCCCAGCCCGGCAGGGGACATCATTTTTGGCGGCCTCGCACGCCTCGCCGCCATCGTCACGTTGTTGCTGCTCGGCGGCATCATCGTGTCGCTGATCATCGCCTCGTTGCCGACGATCCAGAAATTCGGTTTCGCATTCCTCTGGACTGCCGACTGGGATCCACCCAGCGAGCAGTTCGGCGCGCTCGTGCCCATCTACGGCACGATCGCCACCTCGATCATCGCGCTCATCATCGCCGTGCCCGTGAGCTTCGGCATCGCGCTGTTCCTCACCGAGCTTTCGCCCGCGTGGCTGCGCCGCCCGCTCGGCATCGCCATCGAACTGCTCGCCGCGATCCCGTCGATCGTCTACGGTATGTGGGGTCTGCTCGTGTTTGCGCCGATCTTCGCGCAGTGGTTCGAAAAGCCGCTCGGCTCGCTGCTCGGCGGCATGCCGATCGTCGGCGCGCTGTTCCAGGGCGCGCCCATCGGCATCGGCATTCTGTGCGCCGGCGTGATTCTCGCGATCATGATCATTCCGTATATCGCTTCGGTCATGCGCGACGTGTTCGAAGTCACGCCCGTTCTGCTCAAGGAGTCGGCTTACGGCATTGGCTGCACGACGTGGGAAGTGATGTGGAAGATCGTGCTGCCGTTCACCAAGACCGGCGTGATCGGCGGCGTGATGCTGGGTCTCGGCCGCGCGCTCGGCGAGACGATGGCCGTCACGTTCGTGATCGGCAATACGAACCTGCTCGACAACGTGTCGCTCTTTTCGCCGGGCAACAGCATCACCTCGGCGCTCGCCAACGAGTTCGCGGAAGCGAGCCCGGGCCTGCACACCGCCGCGCTGATGGAACTCGGCCTGATCCTTTTCGTAATCACGTTCATCGTGCTGTCGATCTCGAAGCTCATGTTGCTGCGCCTTGAAAAAGCGGAGGGTGCGCGATGAGCGAACCGATGATGAAAATTCCGGGTGCGATTTACGGTCCCGAGCTGGAGCGCATGCGCGACAAGCTGCAGCGCCGCCGCCGCGTGACCAATGCGATCGCGCTCACGTGCTCGCTCGCGGCGATGGCGTTCGGCATTATCTGGCTCGTGTGGATTCTCTATACGACGCTCTCGCTTGGCATCGGCGGCCTTTCGGTGGAACTGTTCACGCAGTCCACGCCGCCGCCTAACACCGACGGCGGCGGTCTCGCCAACGCCATCGTCGGCAGCTTGATGCTCGTTGCGATCGCAACGTTCGTCGGCACGCCGATCGGCATTCTCGCGGGCATCTATCTCGCGGAATACGGCCAGAAGAGCTGGCTCGCGAGCGTCACGCGTTTCATCAACGACATTCTGCTGTCGGCGCCTTCGATCGTCGTGGGCCTGTTCGTGTACGCGCTCGTCGTGGCGAAGATGGGGCACTTCAGCGGCTGGGCCGGCGCGATTGCGCTGGCGCTCCTGCAGGTTCCGATCGTGATTCGCACGACCGAGAACATGCTCAAGCTCGTGCCGAACAACCTGCGTGAAGCCGCATTCGCGCTCGGCACGCCGAAGTGGAAGATGGTGATGTCGATCACGCTGAAGGCATCGGTCGCCGGTATCGTGACGGGCGTGCTGCTGGCGGTTGCGCGTATCGCCGGCGAAACCGCGCCGCTGCTCTTCACCGCGCTGTCGAACCAGTTCTTCACCGCGAACATGAATCAACCGATCGCGAACCTGCCGGTCACGATCTTCAAGTTTGCGATGAGCCCGTTTGCGCAGTGGCAGTCGCTTGCGTGGGCCGGCGTTTTCCTGATCACGCTGGGCGTGCTGGGTCTGAATATCCTCGCGCGCACGATCTTTTCGAACAAGTAAGCAAGGGCGGAGTTCCCGATGAACATGGCTGAGAGTCACCTCAACACCGCTGCGCACGGCAATGCGCCCTCCGCTGGGTTTGAACCTGCGGATCCCGCCCAGAACGCACGCCTGCCGGCGCTGGGCAAGCCGAAGATCGAAGTGAAGGACCTGAACTTCTTCTACGGCAAGTATCACGCGCTGAAGAACATCAACCTGCAGATTCCCGACGGCAAGGTGACGGCGTTCATCGGCCCGTCGGGCTGCGGCAAGTCCACGCTCCTGCGCACCTTCAACAAGATGTTCGCGCTCTATCCGGAGCAGCGCGCCGAAGGCGAGATCGTGATGGACGGCGAGAACCTGCTGACGACCAAGCGCGACATCTCGCTCTTGCGCGCGCGTATCGGCATGGTGTTCCAGAAACCGACCCCGTTCCCGATGTCGATTTACGACAACATCGCGTTCGGCGTGAAGATGTTCGAGAAGCTCTCGCGTCCGGAAATGGATGACCGCGTGGAATGGGCGCTCACCAAGGCCGCGCTCTGGAACGAAGTGAAGGACAAGCTCGGCCAGAGCGGCTACGGCCTCTCGGGCGGCCAGCAGCAGCGCCTGTGCATCGCGCGCGGCATTGCCATCCGTCCCGAAGTGCTGCTGCTCGACGAGCCGTGCTCGGCACTCGACCCGATTTCCACGGGCCGCATCGAAGAGCTGATCGCGGAACTCAAGAGCGATTACACGGTGGTGATCGTCACCCATAACATGCAGCAGGCCGCGCGTTGCTCGGACTACACTGCTTACATGTACCTTGGTGAGCTGATCGAATTCGGTGACACCGAAAAGATCTTCATCAAGCCGGTCCGCAAGGAAACGGAAGACTACATCACCGGCCGCTTCGGCTAATCGGAGCAGGGAGCAAATCATGTCCGACAAACACTTGTCCAGCCAGTTCGACGCCGATTTGAACCTCATTTCGTCGAAGGTGCTCGAAATGGGCGGCCTCGTCGAATCGCAGATCATCACGGCAATGCAGGCGCTCAACGACTTCGACAGCGAGGCCGCCGCACGCGTGATCGCCGCCGAGGACCGCCTCAACACGATGGAAGTCGAGATCGACGAGGAGTGCAGCAATATCATCGCGCGCCGCCAGCCGGCCGCGCGTGACTTGCGCCTCGTGCTCGCCATTTCGAAGACCATCACGAATCTCGAGCGCGCCGGCGACGAAGCCGAGAAGATCGCCAAGCGCACCAAGCGCCTGATGGAAGACGGCGCTTCGCGCACCGTCAACATCGCCGAGATCAAGGTCTCGGGCGAAATGGCCGTGTCGATCCTGCGCCGCGCGCTCGACGCGTTCGCGCGCCTCGACACCGTGGCCGCCGCGCAGATCGTGCGCGACGACAAGGCGATCGACGAGGAATTCCGCGCGTTCGTGCGCAAGCTCGTGAGCTACATGATGGAAGATCCGCGCACGATCTCGGTGGGCCTCGACTATCTGTTCATCGCCAAGGCGATCGAGCGGATCGGCGACCACGCGAAGAACATCGCGGAATTCATCATCTACATCGTGAAGGGCACCGACGTGCGCCACAAGTCGCGCGACGCCCTCGAACGCGAAGCGCTCAGCTAATTCATTCCATAGGTAACAAGGTCAAGAGGTGCCGATGCCTAGCAGCATTCTCGTCATCGAAGATGAGCCCGCCATTTCCGAGCTGATTTCGGTGAACCTGCAGCACGCAGGCCACTGCCCGATCCGCGCCTACAACGCGGAGCAGGCGCAGAACCTGATCAGCGACGTGCTGCCCGATCTCATCCTGCTGGACTGGATGTTGCCGGGCAAGTCGGGTGTGAACTTCGCGCGCGACTTGCGCAACAACGAACGCACGAAGCATATTCCGATCATCATGCTGACGGCGCGTGGCGACGAGCAGGACAAGGTGCTCGGGCTCGAAATCGGCGCTGACGACTACGTAACGAAGCCGTTCTCGCCCAAGGAGCTGATGGCGCGCATCAAGGCGGTGCTGCGCCGCCGTGCGCCGCAGCTCACGGAAGACGTGGTGGCGATCAACGGTCTGAAGCTCGATCCGGCCACGCACCGCGTCGCGGCCGCCGCCGAAGGCTCGGAAATCAAGCTCGATCTCGGCCCGACCGAGTTCCGCCTGCTGCACTTCTTCATGACGCATCCGGAGCGCGTGCATAGCCGCACGCAGCTGCTCGACCAGGTATGGGGCGATCACGTGTTCGTGGAAGAGCGCACGGTGGACGTGCATATCAAGCGTCTGCGCGCCGCGCTCAAGCCGGCGGGGTGCGATGCTATGATCGAAACGGTGCGCGGCAGCGGCTACCGTCTCGCCAAGAGCGCCTGAGCTGGACCCATGGCCGCGCCGCAGGGTGACTCACCGGGCGGCGCGACCGTTTCACTGCCGCCGGTACTCGCGCGGTAGTCACTCGATGTCGCGTGCCCGCATCCGACCGTATTTATCTTCGATCGCAGGAACATGAACATCATCTGGGCGCGCTCCCTCGTATCGATCGTATTGCTCGCGCTCATTTGCGCGGGTATTGGCGCGATTTTTGGCGTCAAGCTCGCGCTGAGCATCGCCGTGCTGGCGCTGCTCGCGCAAATGCTCTTCAGCACGTTTCACAAGCAGCGTCTGTGGCGCCTGCTCGACGCGCCGGTCTACGGCGAAGTGCCGAGCGCCCCCGGCATCTGGGGCGAAATCTACTACCGTCTGCATAAGCTCGCGAAGCGCTGGCACGCTCAGGTGCGCCAGGTGGAGCAGCAGCATTCGCGCTTCATCCAGGCGATCCAGGCTTCGCCCAACGGCGTCGCCATGCTCGACGACCACGACCAGATCGAGTGGTGCAACGCGATCTCGGAAGTCCACTTCGGCCTCGACGCCAAGCGCGACCTGCGCCAGCACATCACGCATCTCGTGCGTCAGCCCGACTTCGTGCGCTACCTCAATTCGCACGATTACAAGGACATGCTGATCATGCGCGGCATGGGCGCGAAGCGTCAGAACGTGATCTCGGTGCAGGTGTTTCCGTACGGCGAGAACCGCAAGCTCATTCTGTCGCAGGACATCACGGAACTCGAGCGCACCGACGCCATGCGGCGCGACTTCGTGGCCAACGTCTCGCACGAGCTGAAAACGCCGATCACGGTGCTCTCGGGCTTCCTCGAGACGATGCGCGAGCTGCCGCTTGGCGAAGCCGAGCGCAACCGCTATCTGGAGCTGATGGAGCAGCAGGCCTCGCGCATGCGCCACATCGTCACCGACCTGCTCGTGCTCGCCAAGCTCGAAGGCGAGGGGCGTCAGCCCGGCGACCATATGGTCGACATGCGCGCGGTGCTCGGGCACGTGCGCGAGGACGCCGAAAGCCTCTCGGGCGGCCGTCACCGCATCACGGCCGATTTCGACGACGGACTGAGCGTCACCGGTTCCGAAACCGAGATCATGAGCGCGCTCGGCAATCTCGCGACCAACGCGGTGCGCTACACGCCGGACGGTGGCATCGTGCATCTATCCTGGCGCTCTGAACAGGGCAGCGCGGTCTTTTCGGTTACCGACAGCGGCCTCGGCATTCCGGCCGCCGACATTCCGCGCCTGACCGAGCGCTTCTATCGCGTGGACCGCAGCCGCTCGCGCGACACGGGCGGCACGGGACTGGGCCTCGCGATCGTCAAGCACGTGCTGCAGCGTCACGACGCGGCGCTCGAAGTGAAGAGCGAGGAAGGGCGGGGCAGCACGTTCACGGTGCGCTTCCCGGCCGCGCGCACGACGAGACGGCAGCCGGCGCCGGTTTAACGATCCACAGCCGCAATTGAAAAAGCCGCTTCATTCGAAGCGGCTTTTTTGCGTCCAGCGTGATCGATCCGTCAAAGCGTCACGGACAGAACTTCGCCAGCAAGCTCAGCTGCGCATTGCGCACGGCCTTGCCCGCGCGGCGGCGGCGATAGTGGCCGTCGCTTTGCATGAGCCACGCCGATTGATTGTCGCCGAGGAAGGTGGAAAGCCCTTCGGCGATCACGCGGCGCTTGAGCCGGCGGTCGTGAATCGGGAACGCCACTTCGACGCGGCGGAACAGGTTGCGATCCATCCAGTCCGCGCTCGACAGATAGACGTCTTCCTTGCCGCCCGCATAGAAGTAGTAGATGCGGTGGTGCTCGAGGAAACGCCCGACGATCGAGCGCACCGTGATGTTCTCGGAGAGCCCCGGCACGCCCGGCTGCAACGAGCACACGCCACGGATGATCAGATCGATCTTCACACCGGCCTGCGAGGCTTCGTACAACTCGTCGATCACGGTCGGCTCGAGCAGCGCGTTCATCTTCGCGACGATGCGCGCCTTCTTGCCGGCGCGCGCGGCGTCGGCTTCGTTGCGGATCGCCTCGATCATCTTCGGATGCAGCGTGAACGGCGACTGCCACAGATCGTGCAGCTGCAGCTCGCCGCCGATGCCCGTGAGCTGCTGGAAGACGTGGTGCACGTCCTCGCACATCTTCGGCTCCGAGGTCATGAGGCCGAAGTCGGTATAAAGGCGCGCGGTGCGCGGATGGTAGTTGCCCGTGCCGAGGTGCACGTAGCGGCGCAGCACCATGCGCCCGTTCACGGGCACGCGGCGCACGATCAGCATCATCTTGGCGTGGCACTTGTGGCCCACCACGCCGTACACGACGTGCGCGCCCACGGCTTCGAGCTGCGCGGCCCAGTTGATGTTGGTCTCTTCGTCGAAGCGCGCGAGCAGCTCCACCACCACCGTTACTTCCTTGCCGTTGCGCGCGGCCTGCATGAGCGCGTCCATGAGCGGCGAGTCGGTGCCGGTGCGGTAGATCGTCTGCTTGATCGCGACCACGTTCGGATCGTTCGCGGCCTGCAGCAGCAGTTCGAGCACGGGCTGGAAGCTCTCGTACGGATGATGCAGGAGCACGTCGCCCTGATCGATCACGTCGAACATGTTGCTGTTCGCGGCGATGCGCCGCGGAATGGCAGGCACGTGCGGCACGAACTTGAGGTCGGGGCGATCGACCATCTCGGGCAGCTGCATGAGCCGCACGAGATTCACGGGACCATCGACGAAATAGCAGTCCTTTTCGTCGAGGCCGCTTTCGTCGAGCAGGCGCTTCACGAGATGCGGAGGCGTTTCCGCCGACACTTCGAGACGCACCGCGTTGCCGAGGTGACGCGCGGGCAGTTCGCCCTGCAGCGCCACGCGCAGGTTGGTGATTTCGTCTTCGTCGACGAAGAGTTCACTGTTGCGCGTGATGCGGAACTGGTTGCAGCTGCGCACGACGAGGCTCGGGAACAGCTCGCCCACGAAGCGCTGCAACAGCGAGCCGAGCAGCACGAAACCGTGCTGGAAGCCGGAAAGCTCCTGCGGCATGCGCACGAGGCGCGGCAGCGCGCGCGGCGCCTGCACGATGCCCATGACGGCTTGACGCCCGAAGGCGTCCTTGCCTTCGAGTTCGACCACGAAGTTCAGACTCTTGTTGAGCACGCGCGGGAACGGGTGCGCGGGATCGAGCCCGATGGGCGTGAGAACCGGCAGCAGTTCGTCGAAGAAGTATTTGCGTGCCCATGCGGTTTGCGCTTCGTTCCACGCGTCGGTGCCGTGGAAGTAGATGCCTTCCTGTTCGAGCGCGGGCAGCACGGTGTCGTGCAGCATGCGGTACTGGCGATGCACGAGACGCTGCGCGCGCTCGACCACGAGGTCGTACACGTGCTGCAGCGACATGCCGTCGGGCGAGAGCGCGCCCGGGTTGTCGCGCATCTGCTCCTGAAGCCCGGCCATACGGACTTCGAAGAATTCGTCGAGGTTGCTGCTGGTGATACAGATGAAGCGCAAGCGCTCCAGCAAAGGAACAGCGGGATCGGACGCCTGTGCGAGCACGCGCTCATTGAATCCCAGAATGCCCAGTTCGCGATTGAGTAGGGGATAGCGGATGGACATCGGCAATGAAAACGGAATGTCAGGAATGGATTCGAACGGACGCTCGGAAATTCTCACAGTAATATGACTTTATTGTGACATTCGTAGTGTCATAAATTTTACGCCGCATTTTCACGAAATCGACAAGTCGCGTTGCGAACATGCACGCTGGGTAAAAGTACCCATGGTCATGACCAATGCGAGGAGCGACATGGTGAAGTCGGCTACGCTTAAAATGACGCATTTGGACAGCGCGGCGGCGGCGCAACAAGCCCGCATGGCTGCGCGTTCGTCTCTGTATGCACGCATGGAGCCTGCCCCTTCGATGGTCACCAATCCCCAACTGCTTGCCGCCGTCGATCTCGGTTCGAACAGCTTTCGTCTGATCGTAGGCCGCGTCGAGGAAACCGATGCCGGCAGCCAGATCTACCCGGTGGACGCGCTGCGCGAACCGGTGCGCCTCGCGGCCGGCCTCTCGAGGGACAAACTGCTCGACCGCGCCTCGCAGGTGCGTGGCTGGGACGCGCTCAAGCGCTTCGGCGAGCGCCTGCGCGACTTCCATCCCGACCAGGTGCGCGCGGTGGCGACCAATACGCTGCGTGTCGCCAAGAACGCGCGCGAGTTCCTCACCGAGGCGGAAGCGGCGCTCGGCTTCCCGATCGAGGTGATCGCGGGGCGCGAAGAAGCGCGTCTCATCTATGCGGGCGCCGCGCACTCGGTGCCGGCGAGCGCGGGCAAGCGCTTCGTGGTGGACATCGGCGGCGGCTCGACCGAGTTCATCATCGGCGCGCACTACACGCCGATCCGCATGGAAAGCCTCTATATCGGCTGCGTGAGCCATAGCCGCCAGTTCTTCCCCTCGGGCAACGTCGACGAGTACACCATGCGCCAGGCCGAACTCGCGGCCACGCGCGAAATCCAGATCATTTCCGGCGACTACCGCAAGACCGGCTGGGACCAGGCGATCGGCTCGTCGGGCACGGCGCGCGCGCTCGCGGAACTCGTCGAGGCGAACGGCTTCAACGATCCCGGCATCACGCATGGCATTTCGCGCGGCGGCCTCGAGCGCCTGAAGCGCGCGCTCATCAAGGCCGAGAACGTCAACCGGCTCAAGCTCGTCGCGCTCAAGCCCGACCGCATCCCGGTGCTGGCGGGTGGTCTCTCGATCATGATCGCGGTGTTCGAGGAACTCGGCATCGACTATGTCGATACCACGGATGGCGCGCTGCGCCTGGGCGTGCTCTACGACCTGCTGGGCCGCTCGCAGCACGAGGACATGCGTACGGTCACGGTGGAGGGCTTCATGCGCCGCTACGGCGTCGATCGCGCGCAGGCGGGGCGCATTGGCGAACTGGCCGTGAAGTTCTACGACCAGTTCGAGGAGCCCGACGAGGAGCGCCGCGAAGAGAACCGCATGTTTCTCACGTGGGCGGCGTCGCTGCACGAAATCGGGCTTTCCATCTCGCACAGCGCGTACCACAAGCATTCGGCCTACATCGCCAGCAACGCCGACATGCCCGGCTTCTCGCGCACCGACCAGGCGCGCCTCGCCGCGCTCGTGCTCGGCCACGTGGGCAAGCTCGGCAAGCTCTCGCAAACGCGCGATGTGGAATGGACGCTGCTGTTCTGTCTGCGCCTCGCCGCGCTGCTGACGCGGCGCCGCGCCGATGTCGGCCTGCCGCACATCAAGGTGGAGGAGGAGGGCAACGGCTACGAAGTGCTGCTGCCCAATGCCTGGGTCCAGAACAATCCGCTCACCGATTACAACCTCGTTCAGGAAGCGGCGGAATGGGGCAAGATCGGCATTCCGTATCGCGTGGTCTATACGGAGGAGTGAGCGTAGCGCGCTGCGCCTCGTCTTACTGTGCCGATAAAAAAGCCCGGCTCGTTGGTGAGCCGGGCTTTTTTTGTCCGCTGGTTTTGCCCGCGGAGTTTGCCTACTGATTTTGCCCGGTGAAGGGCCGATGAGGCCTTAACGCGTCACGGCTTCGCCGAGGAAGTGGCGTGCGTAACGTTCGTTGATCTCCGAGAGGCGGAAGAGCGTGAGGAAGTCCGCGGTGTTGAAGTCGGGGTCCCAGGCGGGCGCACCGCAGATCTTCGCGCCAAGGCGCAGATAGCCCTTGATGAGCGGCGGCGGCACGGCGGGCGTGCCGGTGCGCAGTTCCTCGACGGGCAGCGGCGTGTGCGGGAACGCGCGGTATTCGGGCGCGGTCAGCGCGTCGGCGCCGAGCGCGCAGTACAGGTTCGCCGCGTAGTGGCCGCCGTCGGCCATGGCCACGCTCGCGCAGCCGAGCATCGTCTCGTAGCCGTTGTGCTGCATGTAGCCGCCCAGACCGCCCCACAGCGACATGATGACCGAGCCGCTGCGGTAGTCGGGATGCACGCACGAGCGGCCCACCTCGACCATTTTCGGGCGCAGATGCGCGAGGCGCGAGACGTCGAATTCGCTTTCGGCATAGAGGCGGCCGATGCGCGCCGCCTGGTGCGGCGGCAGCACGCGGTAGGTGCCGACGACCTTGAGCGTGTCGAGGTCGCGCACGAGCAGGTGGTCGCAGTAGGCGTCGAAGGCGTCGACGTCGAGGCCGGCGGGGCCGGTCAGGCGTGCGCCCATCTCTTCGGCGAAAACGCGGTAGCGCAGGCGCTGGGCTTCGCGCAGCTCCTCGTCGGTGCGCGCCCAGGCCACCTGCAGCCGATGCTGCGCGGTGACCGTTTCTTCGGCACGCGGCAAGCGTCGGTTCGACTCGAACAGCGTCGAGGCGAACGGCAGGGTGGGCGTCGGCAGATCTCGCATGGGGCGTCCTGGTCGGAAGTAAGAGAACTTTTCCGGCAATGTAGTAATACGCGGTTACGTTTCCATGAAAACGCAATGACGATTCGATGACGTGGCGTCAGGCAGACGGACGAGGTGGCCCGAAAGGCCGGGGGCGGCGGGGCGCGTTTGAAGTGCGGTTGAAGCGCGCTTGAATCGTTGTAGGGGCCGCGTACAGGCGGCCCGGTGGGCAGGCGCAGGCGGGTTGGAGGGCTAGACGAGATCGGGCGTGATGGCCGCGTGCAGGACGGCCTGGTCGCCGCCGCTGCGCTCGCGGCTCGCAAGCCAGAGCACGCCGGCCTTCTTCACGGCCCAACTGCGCGAATCGGCGCCGCCCGAGAGCAGCCGCGCCGCGACCTCGCCGAGCGTGGGCTGATGGCCGACCACGACGACCGTGGATGCGAGGCCCTCGGGCCAGCCGACGGCGGTGAGGACCTGCTCGACGCTCGCATCGGGTGCGAGTTCGCGCACGACGCGATATTGATCGGTGAGCGCCTCGGCAGTCTGGATGGTGCGTGCGGCGGGGCTCGCGAGGATCACGGCGTCGTCGGGCAGGCGTGCGCGCAGCCAGCGCGCGACGTTCTGCGCCTGCTTGCGCCCGCGCGTGGTGAGCTGGCGGGAGAGGTCGCTGGCGGCGATGTCTTCGGCTTCGGCGTGGCGCCAGAGGATGAGGTGCATGGCGTCTCCTTTTTTGGCGGTATGGGGTGCACGTACGGCGTGTCCTGTCATGGTGCACGCCAGGCCGGTGTGCGGCAAGCGCGTGATGTGGATCGCTTTTCGTCGCTATGGATCCCGAAGATTTGACGGCGTGGCATCAGTGCCGATACAATCGCTGATTCGTCGGAGCGTAGCGCAGCCTGGTAGCGCATCTGATTTGGGATCAGAGGGTCGTAGGTTCGAATCCTATCGCTCCGACCAGCAATACCGAGGGGTTACACGCCATTGGCCTGTAGCCCCTTTTTCTTTTTGTCCCATGTTGGGTCAAACGCGCTCGCGTCTCGTCGTACGGCTTGCGTTCCCTTTGAAAAGCCGCCGAGCTTATAAAATACGGATCGGCCACAACTCCCGTGGCGATCGCACCCTGGCAGCCATGTTACGTTTATCCGAAGTCAAACTCCCCCTCGACCACGCCGAAAGCGAACTTGACGCCGCGATTCGGGGCCGCCTCGCGGAACTCGGCGTAGGGGCGGATGCGCTCGTGCGTTACACCGTGTTCCGCCGTGCGCACGACGCACGCAAGCGCTCGGATATCAAGCTGACCTATATCGTCGACGTCGAAGTCAAGGACGAAGCGGCCGCGCTCAAGCGGATCGCCGGCAAGCCGCATTGCGGGGTGACGCCGGACATGACCTACCGCTTTGTCGCCAGGGCGCCCGAGCACTCGACGCGTGCGCGTCCGGTGGTGATCGGCATGGGGCCGTGCGGCCTGTTCGCGGGACTGATCCTCGCGCAGATGGGTTTTCGTCCCATCATCCTCGAACGCGGCAAGGCCGTGCGCGAGCGCACCAAGGACACCTTCGGGCTGTGGCGCAAGTCCGTGCTCAACCCCGAATCCAACGTTCAGTTCGGCGAAGGCGGGGCCGGGACGTTTTCCGACGGCAAGCTGTACAGCCAGATCAAGGATCCGCACCACTACGGCCGCAAGGTGCTCGAGGAATTCGTCAAGGCCGGCGCGCCGGAAGACATCCTGTATCTGAGCCGGCCGCACATCGGCACGTTCCGTCTCGTGAGCATGGTGGAGAAAATGCGCGCCACCATCCACGAACTGGGCGGTGAAGTGCGCTTCGAAACCCGCGTCGAAGACATCGAAATCGAGCAGGGCAAGGTGCGCGCGCTCAAGCTTTCGAACGGCGAGACGCTGCCGTGCGACCACGTCGTGCTGGCCGTGGGCCACAGCGCCCGCGACACCTTCCAGATGCTGCACGATCGCGGTGTGTTCATGGAAGCCAAGCCGTTTTCGCTGGGCTTTCGGATCGAGCATCCGCAGGGGCTGATCGATCGCAGCCGTTTCGGCAAGTTTGCGGGCCACAAGCAACTCGGCGCGGCCGACTACAAGGTGGTGCATCACGCCAACAATGGACGGGCGGTCTATAGCTTCTGCATGTGCCCCGGCGGCACGGTGGTCGCGGCGACCTCCGAACCCGGCCGCGTGGTCACCAACGGCATGAGCCAGTATTCGCGGGCCGAGCGCAACGCGAACGCGGGCATCGTCGTCGGCATCACGCCGGAGGACTATCCGGGCGGTCCGCTCGCGGGCATCGCCTTCCAGCGCAAGTGGGAAGAGCGGGCGTTCGAACTCGGCGGCGGCAATTACCAGGCGCCGGGCCAGCTGGTCGGCGACTTTATCGCCGGCCGGCCGTCGACGTCGCTCGGCTCCGTGGTGCCGTCTTACAAGCCGGGTGTGCACCCGACCGATCTCAGCACCGCGCTGCCCGACTACGTGATCGAAGCCATCCGCGAAGCCCTGCCTCAGATCGACAGGAAGATCGCAGGCTTCGCGATGCACGACGCCGTGCTCACCGGCGTGGAGACGCGCACGTCGTCGCCGCTGCGCATTCGGCGCAAGGACAATTACCAGAGCATGAACGTCGTAGGTCTGTATCCGGCCGGCGAAGGCGCCGGGTATGCCGGTGGCATCTACTCGGCGGCCATCGACGGCATCGAGGTGGCGCAAGCCGTGGCGCTCGATCTGACGTCGGCGTCCTGATAGCAACAAGCTCCGCGCCGTTTATCGCAGTCGCCCGCATCGGGCTGGCGGCGAATACTAAGAAGCGGCGTTTGCCCCGGACGTCAGCGCGACGTCCGGCGGCCGATCCATCGCGCAAGCGCCTGGATCAGCATTTTGCAATGGATCGCAAAATGACCCTCCCCCAATTTCCGCCTCCTCCAATCTCTCAAAATACTGTATAAACATACAGGTGGAGGCGAGTCGACCTCCTTCCTGCCGATGCCCCATTTCTTGCCGGGCAGGGCGGAGCGTTCCCATCAATCAGGCCACGAACCATGGCAGCAGCAGCCCAGATCACTGCGCAGACTACAGCGCAACTCGCCGCGCACTTGCCCCCGCGGCTGCAAAGCCGCGTGTGGCAAGGCGATCAGCTCGCGCGCGCCAGCGAGCGCACGGTGCCGAGCGGCCACGCGACGCTCGACGCCCAGCTCCCCGGCGCCGGCTGGCCCTCGGGCAGCCTGACCGAGCTGCTCGTCGAGCAGGGCGGCGTGGGCGAGATGCGGCTCGTCGCGCCGGCGTTGCGCGCGCTCACCGCGCAGGCGGGCCGGCACGTGCTGCTCGTCGCGCCGCCGTGGCGCCCCTACGCCTGCGCGCTCAAGGCATGGGGGCTCGCACTCGAGCGCGTGATCTGGGTGCGCGCGGCCGAAGACGAGGCCGCGTGGGTGGCCGAGCAGGCGCTCAAGCAGGAAGGCATGGGCGCCGTGCTGCTCTGGCAGACGAAGGCGCGCGCCGACGCCGTGCGCCGTCTGCAGGTCGCCGCCCAGGATTCGCAGGCGCTCGCGTTTCTCGTGCGGCCGCTCGCCGCGCGCAACCAGTCGTCGCCGGCGCCGCTGCGCATGACCTGCTCGCCGGTGCCGCCGCCCGACGACGCGAACCTGAACCGCCGGCAATGGATGCAGCTCGCCGCGCTCTCCGTCGATATTTTCAAGCGCCGCGGGCCGCCGCCCGCCCAGCCACTCGTCATTACATTGCCGCTGCAGGACGCGGTGCTGCCCCAGCCGGACGCAGCTTCCGTCGTCATGCCGTGGCCCGGGGTCAATCATGCTGTGGATCGCCGTCACCTTGCCGTTGTTGCCGCTGGAGGCCGTCAGACCTCTGATGCCGCCGGCGCCGTCAACGCCGCTTCCGCCTGAAAGCGTCGATGCCGATGCCGATGTCGCCAGCGCGCCGCGCTGCTACGCGCTCGCCGACCACACGCGCATCCTGAGCGCCGATCTCGACGCGCTGCGCGCCGGCGTCGAGCCCGGCAACACGCGCTCGCATGCGCTCGCGCTCGCGCCGGGGCTCGTGCTGCTCGAAGCCGATCCGGCGCGCGAGACCCGCGCGTTCGAGGCGCTCGCGCTCGCGTTGCTCGCCTATACGCCCAAGGTGTCGTTCGCGCAGTCGCACACGCTGTTGCTCGAAGTCGGTTCGGGCTTGCGTCTGTTCGGCGGCGTGCGTGCGCTGCTCGGGAGGGTTGCGGCGACGGTGGCCGGCTGCGGGCACACCGCGCGCATGGCGTGCGCGCCCACGGCGTGGGGGGCGTGGACGCTCGCGCAGGCGCACGTCACGCGTTCGTCGCGCCGCTGGCATGTGCTCAAGGAAACGACGCTCGCGCGCGTGCTCGATTCGCTGCCGGTCACGCTTGCGCCGTTCGCCGCGCAGCACGACCACGCGCTCACGCAGATCGGCTGCGCGACGCTCGGCGACTTGCGGCGGCTGCCGCGCGACGGCATCGTGCGGCGTTTCGGCGACGGCGTGCTCGGCTGGCTCGCGCGGGCGCGCGGCGAGGCGCCCGATCCGCGCGTCTGGTTTGCCGCGCCGCCGTCGTTTCACGCGTCGCTCGAATTGCAGGCGCGCGTGGAGAGCGCCGAGGCGCTGCTCTTTGCCGCGCGCCGGCTCGTGATGCAGCTGGCCGGCTGGCTGGCTGCGCAGCACGCGGCGTTGAGCGGCTTCGAGCTGCGTCTGGAGCACGAGCTGGCTTCGCGTCACGCGCCGCGCACCTCGACGCTCACGATCGCCTGGGCGTCGCCTTCGCGCGACGCCGAGCATCTGCTGTGGCTGCTTCGCGAGCGCCTGAATCAGACCGAGCTTGCCGCGCCCGTGATCGGCCTTGCGCTCGTCGCCTCGCAGGTGAGCGCATACGCGGCGCCCACCGACACGCTCTTTCCGATGGCCGAGGCCGCCGAGGCGTCGCTCGGGCAGCTCTTCGAGCGCATCGGCGCGCGGCTCGGTGAGCAGAACGTGCTGCAGCTTTTCGTCGAGGACGATCACCGGCCCGAACTGGCGATGTCGGCGCGGCCTTACCGCGAGAGCGGCGCGAAGCGTACGCGCAAGCCGCGCAAGGCAGGCAAGCCGCAGCAGGAGGCCGGCGCGAGCGCGCCCGTGCAAAGCGCCTTCGATCTGCCCGAGGTGCCGCTGCCGACCCAGCCGCGTCCGGCGTGGCTGCTCGAAAAGCCGCTCAAGCTCGCGACACGCGGCGACCGGCCCGTTTATCGACGGCCGCTGAAGACGCTCACGCGTACCGAGCGCATCGAGTCCGGCTGGTGGGACGGCGAGGGCGTCGGGCGCGACTATTACGTCGCCGCCGACGACCAGGGCCGCATGTTCTGGCTGTATCGCGAGCGCATTGGCGGCCAGTGGTATCTGCAAGGGCTGTTCGGCTAGCGTTTATTCGTCGTTCTTTCGGGTTTCAGGAATCATGTCGATCAGCGGGACGGGCGCGTCGTCGCCTCCACAACTGCCGGCGCAGTGGGCCGCGCAGCTGCCTGACTACGCCGAGCTGCACTGCCTGACCAATTTCACCTTCCTGCACGGCGCGTCGCGCCCGGGCGAGATGGTCGAGCAGGCGATCCGCCACGGCTACCGCGCGCTCGCGATCACCGACGAATGCTCGTTCGCGGGCGTCGTGCGCGCCTGGAGCGCGCTCAACGAATACGACGAGGCGCGCAAGAAGGCGTATGACGAAGCCGTGCGCGAGGCCCGCGAATGCGGCGGCCATGCCGCCGCCGCGGCCCTGGGCCCGTTCGAGCCGTCGCTGCACCTGCTGATCGGCAGCGAGCTGAATCTCGTCGACGAACATGGCGCGCCGTTCTGCACGATCGTTGCGCTCGCAACGACACGCGAAGGCTACGGCAATCTCTGCGAGCTGATCACGCTGGCGCGCTCGCGGGCGGCAAAGGGCAGCTATCGCGTGCATCCCGCCGATTTCACCGAGCCCGAGCCGGGCTTCGAGCATCTGAAGCACTTGCGCGAGTGCGTGTTGCTGCTCGTGCCGCAGCGCGCGGCCACGCTCGCGCAAACGCTGCGCGCCGCGCACTGGCTCGCGGGCTTCGCGGCCGAGCGCGCCTGGCTCGCGCTCGAACTCTGGCAAACCGGCGGCGACGACACGCAGATCGAAGTGCTGCGCCACGTCTCGCAGGAGAGCGGCCTGCCGCTCGTCGCGGCGGGCGGCGTGCTGATGCACGCCCGTTCGCGCAAGCCGTTGCAGGATACGCTGAGCGCGATCCGGATCGGCAAGCCGCTCGCGTCGTGCGGGCGCGCGCTGGAGGCGAATGCGGAGCGGCATCTGCGCTCGCGCGTGCGGCTTGGCGCGATTTATCCGCGCGAGGCGCTCGACGCGACGCTCGACGTCGCGCGCCGCTGCACGTTTTCGCTCGGCGAGCTGGCCTACGAATATCCCGAGGAACTGGTGCCGCCCGGCGAGACGCCGCAGTCGTGGCTGCGCAAGCTCGTGATGAAGGGCGCACTGGAGCGCTGGCCCGACGGCCTGAACGACAAGCGCCGCGATCAGATCGAACAGGAACTCGGGCTCATCGACGAGCTGAAGTACGAGAAGTACTTCCTCACGGTGCACGACATCGTCCGCTTCGCGCGCGATCAGAAGATCCTGTGCCAGGGGCGCGGCTCGGCGGCGAACTCGGTGGTGTGCTACTGCCTGAAGATCACGGAGATCGACCCCGTGCGCATGAACATGCTCGTGGCGCGTTTTCTCTCGCGGGCGCGCAACGAGCCGCCCGACATCGACGTCGACTTCGAGCATCAGCGTCGCGAAGAGGTCATTCAGTACATCTACCGCAAGTACGGCACGCGCCGCGCCGCGCTGGCCGCGACGCTCATCACCTATCGTTCGCGCAGCGCGTTGCGCGATGTGGGCAAGGCGCTCGGCCTCGACAGCGCGCTCGTCGAAAAGCTCTCGGGCGCGCATCAGTGGTGGGACGGCCCCGATTCGATCGCGCGCCATCTGGAGGAAGCGGGCTTTTCGCCCGACTCGCACGTCACGCAGCAGCTCATCCGCCTCACGCGCGAGCTGCGCGGTTTTCCGCGCCATCTCTCGCAGCACGTGGGCGGCTTCGTGATCGCGCGCGACAAGCTTTCGCGCCTCGTGCCGATCGAAAACGCGGCGATGAAGGACCGCTACGTGATCGAGTGGGACAAGGACGATATCGACGCGCTGCGGCTGTTGAAAGTGGACGTGCTCGCGCTCGGCATGCTCTCGGCGATCCGGCGCTCGCTCGAATTCGTGGCGCAAAGGCGCGGGCTGGCCGAGATGCGCGTGCAGGACATTCCGGTCGAGGACCCGGCGGTGTATCGCATGTGCGCCAGGGCCGATACGGTCGGCGTGTTCCAGATCGAGTCGCGCGCGCAGCAGAGCATGTTGCCGCGTTTGCGGCCGCGCACGTACTACGACCTCGTGATCCAGGTGGCGATCGTGAGGCCGGGGCCGATCCAGGGCGACATGGTGCATCCGTACCTCAAGCGCCGGCACGGCGACGAGGCGGTGGAATATGCGAAGGAGGAATTGCGCCCAGTGCTCGAACGCACGCTCGGCGTGCCGATCTTCCAGGAGCAGGTGATGCATCTCGCGATGGTCGCCGCGGACTACACCGGCGAGGAAGCCGACAAGCTGCGCCGCGCGATGGCCGCATGGCGGCGCGATGGTGATCTGCGACCGTATCAGGCCGATCTCACGAAACGCATGCTCAAGAAGGGCTACACGCTGGAATTTGCCGAGCGCATCTGCAAGCAGATCGAGGGTTTCGGCGACTACGGCTTTCCGGAAAGCCATGCGGCGAGTTTCGCGCTGCTCGTCTACACGAGTTCGTGGCTCAAGCGTTACGAGCCCGCCGCATTCCTGGCAGGACTGCTGAATAGCCAGCCGCTCGGTTTCTATTCGCCTTCCCAGCTCGTGCAGGATGCGAAGCGTCACGGCGTGCCGGTGCGCGCGCCCGATATCGCGTTGAGCGACTGGGCGTCGGTGCTGGAGCGTCGCAACGCACCCGGCGAGCGGCTCGATGACGAGGCGGTTCGCGCGCGCACCGCCGAGGGGCTGCGTCATCGCGCGCTGCTGGGCGCGGCCGCGTTGATGCGCAGGGGCACGCTCAAGCGCGGCGGCCGGCGGCACAGGTTCATGGACGGCCTCGAGCGCGTCGTGCGCTCGCGCATTGCGCTTGCGCCGCGCCGCTATGGACGCGGCGGGCCGGCCGTGCGGCTCGGCTTCAGTCTCATCAAGGGCTTTTCCGAAGATGCCGCGCGGCGTGTGATGGAAGCGCGCGAGCGCGCACCGTTCGCCGACGTCGACGATCTCGCGCGCCGTGCGGCGCTCACGCGGCGCGAACTGGAGGCGCTGGCGGCGTCGAACGCGCTCGCGAGCATCGCGGGCCACCGACGCGAGGCGTGGTGGGCCGTGACCGCGCAGCACGCGGTGCCCGCGCTGTTGCGCGATGCGCCCGTTGCCGAGGCGCCGCTTGCGTTGCCGCGCGCTTCCGAAGGTGCGGAAATCGTCGCCGATTACGCGAGCCTGCGTCTCACGCTCAATCGCCATCCGCTCGAGCTGCTGCGTCACGGCCTCGCGAAGCAGCGCTTTCGTACGGCGGAGCAGTTGGCGCATTGCCGGCACGGCATGCTCGCGCGCGTGTGCGGGATCGTGACGGTGCGGCAGCGGCCGGGCACGGCGAACGGCACGATCTTCGTGTCGCTCGAGGACGAGACCGGCAGCGTCAACGTGATCGTGCACGCGTCGCTCGTCGAGTCGCAGCGCAAGGAACTGCTAGGGTCTTCGCTGCTGGCGGTGGCGGGCGTGGTGCAGCGCGAGGGCGAGGTCGTGCACCTCGTGGCGCACCGGCTGGAGGATCACAGCCGGCTGCTCGGGCGGCTCGCCACGGAGAGCCGCAATTTTCACTGAGTTTGCGCCGCTACGCGTTGCGCTGCCCGCCGCCTCTCATGAACGCGTCGAGCACGGCGCGAATCGCCACGTCGAACGGCGTGCGGCGGCCCATCCCCAGCGTTTCGAGGCGGCTCGAATCGAGATGACAGTCGCGCGGGCGCGGCGTGGCGTCGGTGGGCGTCGGCTGTGCGAGCAGACGCGCCTCAATGCCAAGTGCCTGCGCGATCCGTTGGGCGATGTCGTACTTCGTCATCGGCTCGTCGCCGGACCACTGCGCGACCCCGTGCACCGCGTTGCCGTCCGCACAGCGCAGCAACAGTTCGCGGATCGCGAACGCCACGTCGGGCGTGAAAGTGGGGTAGCGCGTGGCCCACGCGTCCATCGGCGCCGCCTGCGCGCCGGGCTCTGCCGAAGCGACGATGGCCGGCACGAGGCTCGTGACCGCGGATTCGTGCCAGCCGACGATCGGCCCATACAGCAAGGGCAGGCGCAGCACGAGGGCGTTGTCGCTGGTTTCGAGCAAGGCACGCTCGCCTTCGAGCTTGCTGTGGCCATAGGCGTTGAGCGGATTCGGCGTGTCGCCGGCGCGGTAGGGCGGTTGCGTGCCGTCGAAGACGTAATCGGTGGAGATTGACAGCACCCATGCGCCGCGCTGCCGCGCCGCCGCGGCGACGCTGCGCACCGCATCGACATTGAGCGCGCGCGCCGCCGCCGGGTCGTGTTCGCACACATCGGGGCGGCGCTCGGCGGCAGCCAGCACGATCGCGTCGGGCGCCTCGCGCTCGACGAACGCGTTCACGGCCTGCGCGTCGCGCACATCGAGCACGGTCTGCTGCGGGCCGCCGTGCCGAAACGCGGTCGGCACGACTTGCCAGGCGGTCTCGGCGGCGAGTTCGCGCACCACGGCGCGCCCAAGCAGGCCAGACGCGCCGATCACGGCAACCTTGAACATGGCCCGGTCCGTCAGACGCTGGCCGTGCCGACGACGGTGTAGCCGGCTTCGTCGATCGCCGACTTCAGGACTTCGGCGCTCTGGCTCGACTCGACCTTCACGCGGCCGGCGGCCAGATCGATCTCGACCCGGGCTTGCGCGTCATGTTCGTGGATCGCGCGCGTGACGGCGCCTACGCAGTGCTGGCAGCTCATGCCTTCGACGTTGAACTGGATCATCGTGTGTTCCTTTTTTCAGAGATTGAGGCTGGTTACTACCCGATATGAGGCCGCCGGCGGATTATGCCAGCGGAGACCGGATGTCGCGCTGGACCTTCCCATTGTGGGAAGGTGTACGATCAGAGCATTGATCAAACGATCGGCCAGACAGCGGGAGAACGGCGTGAACATCGGCGAAGCGGCGCGCGAATCGGGCGTGACGGCAAAAATGATCCGGTACTACGAAAGCGTCGGGCTGCTGGCGCCCAAGGGGCGCACGGAGTCCGGCTACCGAGTGTACGGGGCGGAGGAAGTGCATTCGCTGCGCTTCATCCGCCAGGCGCGCCGGCTGGGCTTTCTCGTGGACGACATCCGACGCCTGCTGGCGCTCTGGCACGACCGCTCCCGCGCGAGCGCCGAGGTCAAGTCGATCGCGCTCGAACATGTCGCCGAACTCGACCAGCGCATCGCCGAACTGTCCCAGATGCGCGACACGCTCGCCCACCTGGCCTCGCACTGCCAGGGCAACGACCGGCCCGACTGCCCGATCATCGAACGGCTTGCCGACGTCGCCCCGGCAGAATGCCACGAGCCCGGCCACGTTCACTGAACGCAGGTGCAACCGCGGCGGGCAAATTGACGCAACCGCATGGGCTGTGCGCACCGTATTGGTGCGACAAAACGGGATTGCCGCCAAGTCTCTGCGAAATCGCCGGAAAATGTGTCAATAAAACATGATGTTGCCAATTCGCTCTCTGGGGGCATTCCAAAATGGAATGCACAGTATTCGGGCAATTCACTAGCAAAGTTCGGTGCAACCGCTACAATACGGGTTATCCCTGATGAGGGTTATCCCTGATGCGAATTCACCGGGGATCGCCGAACCGAATCCCTGGAGCACACCATCATGTTTGCATTCGTTCTTGAAAAGCTGAGCAACTGGTTTGAAACTGCTGAACGTCGTCGCCGCGAAGCGTATCTCGCCTCGTCGGCCGATATCGTCCAGCTCGAGCAGCGCCTTCGTTCGATCGAAACGAACGGCTACAATTCGCTGTAAGCCAGTTTCAGCCGGGCTCGGTCCGGTTGAAGCAGCACGATCTCAGCCCCGCATTGGCGGGGCTTTGTCATTTCTGCACCACCGATGGAACAGAGCCTGAGCCTTCCCACCGGGGTAAGGTAAAGTCTTTTTTGCGACAAGCCGTCATAGCAATGGTGTCGCTTTCTCTCCGGGGGCCGTTCATGGTGCAAGACCGCATTTCCCACCGCACGCCTGTGTCGCCTCGCCGCGCGTTGCGTCGTTTTTCTGTTGCGCGTGCGGGCCTGATCGCCGTCGTCATGGCGTGCGCCAGCGCCGGCGCGCATGCCGGGCAGCCGCTCATTCTGGATACACAAAGAGGGATCAGCGACGGCCAGCCGGGGCTGGTGCTGCAAAACGCGCCGCTCTCGCCCGAGCCGATGGTTCAGGCGGTGCAACCGGCGGGTCTCGCGCCGGATTCGTCACAGCCGTATGTCGTCGCGCCGTACGTGGAAGTGCAGCAGGGTGGTGGGCGGCCGACTCCGCCGCCGCGACCGCCGCGCCCCCCTCATCGCCCGACGCCGCCGCTTCCCCAGCCGCTGCCATCCGGGCAGTAAGGCCGCTCGCGCGGGGTTGAGTCCGCGGCTCAGTCGCCGCGCGACTCGATCCTGAATTGCGCGCCGGCGTCCTGGCCGAGCGTCTTCACGAGCCACGGCAGCGCCTCTTTCATCTGCGCTTCGAGCGTGTAGGGCGGGTTCAGGATGAACATGCCGCTGCCGTAGAGGCCGAAGCCGTCTTCGGGCGGGTTGCTCACCGAAAACGAGAGGTGCAGCCAGTTCTTGTTCTGCAGGCGCTTGAGCTGCTCCGGGAAGCGCTGCGATTCGGGACGCGTGACTTGCGGATACCAGACCGCATAGGTGCCGTTGGCGAAGCGCTTGAGGCTTTCTTCGACGCACGTCAGCGTGCGCGCGTAGTCGCGCTTGTCCTCGAAAGACGGGTCGATCAGCACGAGCGCCCGGCGCGGCGGCGGGGGCAGGAGCGCCTTGATGCCGTCGAAGCCGTCGCCTGCGTAGATCATCACGCGGCGGCCCGCGTCGTGGAAGCGGTGGCGCAGCACGTCGATTTCCGTGCTGTGCAATTCGAACAGCCGCATGCGGTCCTGCTCGCGCATGAGACGCCAAGCGAGATAGGGGGAACCTGGGTAGAAGCGCAGTTCACCGTCGGGGTTCAGTGCCGCCACTTCGTCGACGTAGTCCGCCAGCGCCGCGGGCAGGTCGTTGCGGCCCCACAGCTTGCCGATGCCCGTGTCGAACTCGGCATTCTTCGTCGCGTAGCCTTCGCGCAATGCATAGGCGCCGGCGCCCGCGTGGGTGTCGATGTACCAGTACGCCTTGTCCTTCTTGCCGAGGTAATGCAGCAATTGCACGACGACGGCGTGTTTCAGGACATCGGCATGATTGCCGGCGTGGAAGGCGTGACGGTAGCTCAGCATGATGGACGGGACACGAGGTCCGGTGAAAACGGGGAAGACGGCAGCGGCGGCGCGATGACGGCGCCGCCCGCGAGGCCGCGTATTGTACGCCGCCACCGCAATACGTGAGCCGCGGTACGCCGCCTGGCCGGCTACGCCCGCGCGTGAGCCCGCCCCGCGGTTTCGGGCGGCCCGCGCCTTGCGGGCACGCGCCCTACATCAGTCGTAAGCGTCGCCGACGATCGCCTCGATCTGCGCCTTGATGTCCGGCGTGATCTTTTCCGCCACGTCGCGCGCCTTCATGTTTTCGCCGATCTGCTCGATGCGCGAGGCCCCGGTGATGACCGTGCTCACGCGCGGATTCGTCAGGATCCACGCGAGCGCCAGTTGCCCCACCGAGCAGTCGAGTTGTTTCGCGAATTCGGCGAGCTTGCCGACGATCTCGTTCTTGTCGGGGTCGGTGACGTTCTTGCGCAACCAGTCGTAGCCCTGCAGTTCCGCGCGGCTGCCCGACGGCACGCCGCCGCGGTACTTGCCGGTGAGCAGACCCGAGGCGAGCGGGCTCCAGGTGGTGAGGCCGAGGCCGATGTCCTCGTAGAGCCGACGGTATTCGTCTTCCACGCGCGTGCGGTGGAACAGGTTGTATTGCGGCTGCTCCATGACCGGCTTGTGCAGGTGATGGCGCTCCGCGATTTCCCACGCGGCGCGGATTTCGTCGGCGCTCCACTCCGAGGTGCCCCAATAGAGCGCCTTGCCGCGCGTGATCATGTCGCTCATCGCCCAGACGGTTTCTTCGACCGGCGTGTTCGGGTCGGGGCGGTGGCAGAACACGAGATCGACGTAATCGAGTTGCAGCCGCGTGAGCGAGCCGTCGATGGCGTTCATGAGGTACTTGCGGTTGAGCGTGTGGTACTGGTTGGGCGCTTCGTTCAAGCCCCAGTAGAACTTGGTCGAGACCACATAGCTCACGCGCGGCCATGCGAGCTCTTTGAGCGCCTGGCCCATGAGCTCTTCGGACTTGCCGCCGGCATAGGCCTCGGCGTTGTCGAAGAAGTTGATGCCCGCGTCGCGCGCCGCTGCGAGCGATTCGCGCGCGAGCCTGGCGTCGACCTGGTTGCCGTAGGTGACCCACGAGCCGATGGACAGTTCGCTTACCTGCAGGCCTGAGCGGCCCAGTCGCCGATAGTTCATGAACGCCTCCTTGTGAGCCGATAAAGCTAGCACGACTTCGCCGTTGCTGCTGAACGGGCTTGCGCCGCGCGCCGCGCCTTGCAGTGCGGCGAAAATCTCTTTTGCCTGTCGTGCTCGATGCTTCGACGAGGCGCCTTCATGCACAATAGCCTCGTTGGCCGCGACGCAACATCCGGCCGGATGGCATAAGCCATTCGTCAGGTTTGACGGCGCGCGCTCCGAGGTTTCATCCTGTCCCGTTCACTCACCTGGAGGTGCCCGATGTCGTCTCTCTCCCTGAACACGAAACTCGATGGCAAGGTCGCAGTCGTTACCGGCGCGGCCAGCGGCATTGGCAAGCAGATTGCCCTCACGCTCGCGCAGGCGGGCGCCGCAGTCGCCATCGCCGACCTGAACCAGAGCGGCGCGGACGCCGTGGCCGAAGAGATCAAGGGCGCAGGCGGCAAGGCCATCGGCGTCGCCATGGACGTCACCAGTGAAGAGGCCGTGAATCAGGGCATCGACCGCGTCGCGGCCGAACTCGGCCCGGTGGACATCCTGATCTCGAACGCCGGCATCCAGATCGTGAACCCGATCGAGAACTACGCGTTCTCCGACTGGAAAAAGATGCAGGCCATCCACGTGGACGGCGCATTCCTCACCACCAAGGCGGTGCTCAAGCACATGTACCAGGACGACCGCGGCGGCGTCGTGATCTACATGGGTTCGGTGCACTCGCACGAAGCGTCGCCGCTCAAGTCGGCCTATGTCGCGGCCAAGCACGCGCTGCTCGGCCTCGCGCGCGTGCTCGCCAAGGAAGGCGGCAAGCACAACGTGCGCTCGCATGTGGTGTGTCCGGGCTTCGTGCGCACGCCGCTGGTCGAAAAGCAGATTCCCGAGCAGGCGAAGGAACTCGGCATTTCCGAAGAAGAAGTGGTCAAGCGCGTGATGCTCGGCGGCACGGTGGACGGCATCTTCACGACCGTCGACGACGTCGCGCAAACCGTGCTGTTCCTCTCGGCGTTCCCGAGCGCAGCGTTTACGGGCCAGTCCTTCGTGGTGAGCCACGGCTGGTTCATGCAATAACGCAGGCATCGGGCCGAGGAGGCGCAGCAATGGCGCAACGCAAGAAGGGGCAGGTCCAGTCGAGCGCAGTCGACGACGAGGTCGGTGCGCATACCGGCGCGCGTATCGGCAACGCACCGCAGGGGAGCGCACCGCAGCCGCATGTTTCGAATTGCGGCGCGCAAGCTAAAGAATGGGAAACCATCGCGCTCACGCTGCAGGGGGGCGGTGCGCTCGGCGCGTATCAGGCCGGCGTGTACGAAGGGCTCGTCGAGGCCGGCATCGCGCCGAACTGGATCGCGGGTATCTCGATCGGCGCGCTCAATACCGCCATCATCGCGGGCAATGCGCCCGAACATCGCGTGGCGCGGCTGCGCGAGTTCTGGGAGACGATCTGCCAGCCGGCCTTCAGCTTCCCGTTGCCGCCCTTCGTCGAGCACGCGCTCTTCAATGCGAACGCCGCCGTGCGCAAGACCTTCACGGCCATGCAGGCGGCAGGCGCGATCGTGGAAGGGCAGAAGGGCTTCTTCGTGCCGCGCTTTCCGCCGCCGCTGCCCAACGGATCGGGTTCGCCAGAAACGGCCAGCTACTACGACACCAAGCCGCTCAAGGCCACGCTGGAACGCCTGTGCGACTTCGAGCGCATCAACTCGGGCGAAACGCGCGTGTCGGTGGGCGCGGTCAACGTGGGCAGCGGCAACTTCGTCTACTTCGACAACAAGACCACGACCTTGCGTCCCGAGCATTTCATCGCCTCGGGCGCGCTGCCGCCGGGCTTCGCGGCCGTGGAGATCGACGGCGAGTACTACTGGGACGGCGGCCTGATGTCGAACACGCCGCTCTATGAAGTGATCCAGACTACGCCGCGGCGCGACACGCTGGCGTTTCAGGTCGATCTCTGGAGCGCGCGCGGGCCGGTGCCCGACAACCTCATCGACGTGCAGGGACGCGTGAAGGACATTCAGTATTCGAGCCGCACGCGTCTCGTGACCGATATTCTGCAGCGCTCGCAGCGTTACCGGCATGTGCTGCGCGAGGTGCTCGACCGCGTCGCGCCCGAGCATCGCAATGACCCGTGGGTCGCGCTGGCGGACGAGCTTTCGTGCTCGAAGAAGTACAACGTGATCCACCTCATCTACCGGCAGAAGGAATACGAGGGGCACTTCAAGGATTACCAGTTCGGCCTCTCGACCATGCACGAGCACTGGGCTAGCGGCCTGCAGGATATCCGCGCCTCGCTCGCGCAGCCGGACTGGCTCGACAAGCCGGACAACGACTCGGGCTTCGTCACGCACGATATCCATCGCGATTCGCGAGGCCACGGCAGCTGACGTTTTCCGGCGAAGTTTTCCAAGGCGTTCGCCAAAAAAAAAGGCGTCCGTTCGCAAGAACGGACGCCTTTTTTATCGCGCCAGCAAGCCGCTTCGCAGCGGCCCGTCTTGCTGGCGAACGCGCTTACTTCAGCACTTGGGCGACTGCGCTCGCCACGACGTCGAGGTTGCGCGTGTTCAGCGCGGCCACGCAGATGCGGCCCGTGCTCACGGCATAGATGCCGAACTCTTCGCGCAGGCGGTCGACTTGGGCAGCGGTCAGGCCCGAGTACGAGAACATGCCGCGCTGCACGTTGATGAAGTTGAAGTCGCGGTCTACGCCGGCGGCCGTGAGGCGTTCGACGAGGCCCGTGCGCATCGCGCGGATGCGGTTGCGCATTTCGCCGAGTTCCGCTTCCCACATGGCGCGCAGGTCGGCCGAGCCGAGCACGGCTGCGACCACCGAGCCGCCGTGCGTCGGCGGGTTCGAGTAGTTCGTGCGGATCACGCGCTTGAGTTGCGAGAGCACGCGCGCCGACTCTTCCTTGCTGGCGGTGAGGATCGACAGCGCGCCCACGCGCTCGCCGTACAGCGAGAACGACTTCGAGAACGACGACGAGACGAACACGTTGAGTTCCGAAGCGGCGAAGAGGCGCACGACTTCGCCGTCTTCCGCGATGCCGTCGCCGAAGCCTTGATAGGCGATGTCGAGAAACGGCACCAGGCCGCGCGCCTTCACGGCCTCGATGACCTGCTTCCACTGGTCGATCGTGAGGTCCACGCCGGTCGGGTTGTGGCAGCACGCGTGCAGCACGACGACGGTGCCGGCGGCGTAGCCGTTCAGCGCGCTCAGCATGCCTTCGAAGTTCACGCCGTTGGTTTGCGCGTCGTAGTACGGATACGCGATGACTTCAAAACCCGCGCTTTCGAACAGGGCGCGATGGTTTTCCCAGCTCGGGTCGCTGATCGCGACCTTGCTGTTCGGGTTCACGCGCTTGAGGAAGTCGGCGCCGATCTTGAGCGCGCCCGTGCCGCCCAGCGCCTGCGCCGTGACGACGCGGCCCGAGGCGATCAGCGGCGAGTCGTCGCCGAGCAGCAGCTTTTGCACCGCGGCGTCATAGGCGGCCAGACCTTCGATCGGCAGATAGCCGCGCGGCAGACCGGCTTCCACGCGGGCCTTTTCTGCTTCGCGCACCGCGCGCAGCAGCGGAATCTTGCCTTCCTCGTTGGTGTACACGCCCACGCCGAGGTTCACCTTGGTCGCGCGCGCATCGGCGTTATAGGCTTCGTTCAGACCCAGGATCGGGTCGCGGGGGGCGAGTTCGACAGCGGAAAAGAGGGACATGATCGTTCGGCAAAAGTGAAGGAAGATCGGTTGGGCCACATGCTGCACCGGCCACGGAACTCGCTATTGTAACGAATCCTCAAGCGGGATTTCCGCGGATTTGCCATTCCCCGCGCCGTTTTCGGGGCTATTTCCGGCGCGATTGGGCGATTTCTGCCGCGTCGTTGCGCAGCGTTCACCGGCCGCCGGCCGCCATCGCCGCGCGCGGCCCTTGCAGGGCCGGCCGCCGCACCCCATCTAGCATGCAGACCCCCAGGTTCACCCAGATCCACCCAGGCTCGCCCCTCGGCAAGATGCGGCGAGACGCTAGAATAGTTGTTTGCTCCGCGCACAGGATGCCCCCCATGTCCGACCACCCCGTCGCCGACGCGCCCGCGCTCGACGAGTCGAAATTCATCCAGTACGAAGGCTCGCCGTTCCAGCTCTACCAGCCGTACCTGCCGGCCGGCGACCAGCCTACGGCCATCGAAACGCTCGTCGAAGGCGTGGAAGACGGCCTCTCGTTCCAGACGCTGCTCGGCGTGACGGGCTCGGGCAAGACCTACACGATGGCGAACACGATCGCGCGCCTCGGCCGCCCGGCCATCGTGTTCGCGCCGAACAAGACGCTCGCTGCGCAACTCTATGCGGAATTCCGCGAATTCTTTCCGCGCAACGCCGTCGAGTACTTCGTCTCGTACTACGACTACTACCAGCCGGAAGCCTATGTGCCGCAGCGCGATCTCTTCATCGAGAAGGATTCGTCGATCAACGAGCACATCGAGCAGATGCGGCTGTCGGCCACCAAGAGCCTGATGGAGCGGCGCGACGTGGTGATCGTCGCGACGGTTTCGGCGATCTACGGTATCGGCAATCCGTCCGAATACCACCAGATGATTCTCACGCTGCGCCACGGCGACAAGCTCGGCCAGCGCGACGTCATCGCGCGCCTGATCGCCATGCAATACACGCGCAACGAGCAGGACTTCCAGCGCGGCACCTTCCGCGTGCGCGGCGACACCATCGACATCTTCCCGGCGGAGCACGCCGAAATGGCGGTGCGCGTGGAACTGTTCGACGACGAAGTGGAAACGCTGCAGCTGTTCGATCCGCTCACGGGCCGCGTGCGCCAGAAGATTCCGCGCTTTACGGTGTATCCGTCGTCGCACTATGTGACGCCGCGCGAGACCGTGCTGCGCGCCGTCGAAACCATCAAGTCGGAATTGCGCGAGCGCCTCGAGTTCTTCCATGCGGAAGGCAAGCTCGTGGAGGCGCAGCGCCTCGAGCAGCGCACGCGCTTCGATCTGGAAATGCTTCAGGAGCTGGGCTTCTGCAAGGGCATCGAGAACTACTCGCGGCACTTCTCGGGCGCGCTGCCCGGCGAGCCGCCGCCCACGCTCGTCGATTACCTGCCGACCGATGCCATGATGTTCCTCGACGAATCGCACGTGCTGATCGGCCAGTTCAACGGCATGTACAACGGCGACCGCGCGCGCAAGGAAAATCTCGTCGATTACGGCTTCCGGCTGCCTTCGGCGCTCGATAACCGGCCGCTCAAGTTCAACGAGTTCGAGCGCAAGATGCGCCAGGTGGTGTTCGTCTCGGCCACGCCGGCCGACTACGAGAAGAAGGTGACGGGCCAGATCGCCGAGCAGGTCGTGCGGCCCACGGGCCTCGTCGACCCGGTGATCGAAGTGCGGCCCGCATCGACCCAGGTCGACGACGTGCTCGGCGAGATCAACGAGCGCGTGGCCGTGGGCGAGCGCGTGCTGGTGACCACGCTCACCAAGCGCATGGCCGAGCAGCTCACCGAGTTCCTCGCCGACCACGGCGTGAAGGTGCGCTATCTGCATAGCGACATCGACACGGTCGAGCGCGTGGAGATCATCCGCGACCTGCGGCTGGGCACGTTCGACGTGCTCGTGGGCATCAACCTGTTGCGCGAGGGCCTCGACATTCCCGAGGTCTCGCTCGTGGCGATTCTCGACGCCGACAAGGAAGGCTTCCTGCGCGCCGAGCGCTCGCTGATCCAGACGATCGGCCGCGCCGCGCGCAACGTGAACGGCAAGGCGATCCTCTATGGCGACCGCATCACGGACTCGATGCGCCGTGCCATCGACGAAACCGAGCGGCGCCGCGCCAAGCAGATGCACTTCAACGAGGAGCACGGCATCGTGCCGCGCGGCGTCGTGAAGCGCATCAAGGACATCATCGACGGCGTCTACAACGTCGATGAAGCCCGCGCCGAGCTGCGCGAGGAGCAGGAGCGCGCGAAGTTCGAGGACATGTCCGAGAAGCAGATCGCGAAGGAAATCAAGAAGCTCGAAAAGCAGATGATGGACTACGCGAAGAACCTCGAATTCGAGAAGGCCGCGCAGGCGCGCGACCAGCTCGCCGTGCTGCGCCAGCGCGTGTTCGGGGCGAACGTGGGCGACCATCCGATCTGACGGGTTTCGAGCGGACTGTCCGCTCGGGCGGGCAGGGCGGCATGGACGCCGCTCTGCGCCTGCCTCGACCCTGAAATTCCTTCGATTGCCTTGCGCGTATTCGCGGCCCCGGAACCGTGCTGTAAGGCACCCTAAGCCTCTGTTAACTAAACGCTGCTAAAACCCTGTTCCACTGAGGCTTTTCATGGCGCCGAATTTGTCCCTCATCTGCATCGGTGTTAAACTTCGCCATTATTGAGAATTGTTCGCATTAACTTTTCTATGTGCATGCGGCAGGCTCAGTGGGAAGTCACCCTCATATAAAAACCAGGAGTTTCGATGCGGATTCACACCCTCTTGCGCGGCACCGCCGTCATCGCGGCGGCCACGGCGGCATTGACTGCCAACGCAGCGGAATACCCGATCGGCAAGCAGGCCATCCAGGGCGGCATGGAAATCGGCGCGGTCTATCTGCAGCCGATCACGATGGAGCCGGAAGGCATGATGCGCAAGGCATCGGATTCCGATATTCACCTCGAATCGGACATCCACGCGGTCAAGAACAACCCGACCGGCTTCGCCGAAGGCGACTGGATGCCGTATCTGCAGGTTCACTACGAACTCACGAAGCCGGGTTCGAGCTACGCGCAAAAGGGCGACCTGATGCCGATGGTCGCGAACGACGGCCCGCACTATGGCGACAACGTGAAGCTGGCCGGTCCCGGCAAGTACCACCTTAAGTTGATCGTGGACGCGCCGATGCAGACGGGCCACATGGCGTTCGGCCGTCACGTCGACAAGGAAACGGGGGTGGGCCCGTGGTTCAAGCCCATCACGCTGGAATACGATTTCCCGTTCGCGGGCATCGGCAAGAAGGGCGGCTACTAAGCCGTCGCGAAGCAGCTCGGGCGGCGGCGCGCATCTCGTGCAGCGCCGCCGCATGAATGGCAGCAAGGAGCAGGTAAAACCAATGACTGGAATGCGGAAGTTTGCGGCGCTCGCACTCAGCGCGTCGTTTGCGGTGTCGCTGGCGGGCGTGGCCACGACGGCGCACGCCGAAGATCTGCCCACGTTCAAGCTCGAAATGACCGACGGCAAGCTCAACCCCGCGCGCATCGAAGTGCCGGCGGGCAAGCGCATCAAGATCGAGGTGCGCAATACGGGCAAGGGCGCGGCCGAGTTCGAGAGCGTTCAGCTGCGCAAGGAAAAAGTCCTGGCGCCGGGCGCGGACTCGTTCGTCGTGATCGCGCCGCTCGATCCGGGCGAGTACAAGTTTTTCGACGATTTCCATCAGCAGGCGCAGGGCGTGATTGTCGCCAAATGAGCGTCGCCAAATGAGCGTTGCGAAGTCAGGCCGCTGGCGCGTAGCGCCGGTAGCAGGAGGTGTTGAATGGGTCAGGTGATGTTCATCGTATGGCGGGAGAGCGTCGAGGCGCTGCTCGTCGTCGGGATTCTTTATGCGTGGCTGAAAAACGGCGACGCGGATGCGCGGCGCGGCGTGCCGTACCTGTGGGGCGGCGTGGCGCTCGGCATTCTTGCCGCCATCGGCCTCGGTGCGGCGCTGGTCGGCTTTACCGAAGTGCTGTCGGGCGATGCGCAGGACTACTTCCAGACCGGCATGGTGCTGGTGGCATGCGTGCTGATTGTGCAGATGGTGCTGTGGATGAAGCAGCACGGCCGTACGCTCAAACGCGAGATGGAAGAGTCGCTGGAAAAGAGCACGCAGGACGCGAACTGGTGGGGCGTGACGATTCTCGTCGCACTTGCCATCGCGCGTGAGGGCAGCGAGACGGTGATCTTTCTCTACGGCCTCGGCTTCGGCCAGTCGGGCCATGTCGATGCGAGTCAGTACCTCGCGGTGCTGATCGGCCTTGCGCTTGCGTTCCTCACGTTCTATCTCCTGCAGCTGGGCGGCAAGATCTTCTCGTGGCGGCACTTCTTCCGCGTCACCGAGATCATGCTGCTGTTCCTCGGCGCGGGCCTGTTCCAGACCGGTGTGGACAAGCTGATCGACAAGGAAATCCTGCCGACCATCGTCGACCAGGTGTGGAACTCCTCGGCGATCCTCGACGACTCGAGCACCTTCGGCTCGCTCGTCGCGACGCTCACGGGCTACCGCGCGCATCCGGCGCTCATGAACCTGATCGCCTATGCTGTGTACTGGCTCGTGGTGTGGTTCCTCGTGCGGCGCGCCACCGGCCGCGCGGGCGCGGTTGCGAAGAGGAAGGCAGCATGAGTTGTGCATCCGCTCGCCCGACACAGGCAACGGGTCGCCCAGGCAAGCTCGCCCAGGCGGGCCAGTGGATGCAACGTAACGGCGCGGCGATCCGCGCCGTGCAGTGGGTCGTGGTCGCTGTCTACGCATTCCTGATTCTCGTGCCGGCGGCAATGCCGCTGCCCGGCGATACGGCGCATCTGTGGAATAACCTCACGCTCGCGGCGCAGTTCGTGTTCTGGGGCATCTGGTGGCCGTTCGTGCTGCTCTCGATGGTCATGCTCGGCCGCGTGTGGTGCGGCGTGCTGTGCCCCGAAGGCGCTCTCACCGAGTTCGCGAGCAAGTTCGGCCGCGGCCGCGCCATCCCGCACTGGATGCGCTGGGGCGGCTGGCCTTTCGTGGCCTTCGGCCTCACCACGATCTATGGACAGATGGTGAGCGTCTACCAGTACCCCAAGGCGGTGCTGCTGGTGCTGGGCGGATCGACGCTCGGCGCGATGGTGATCGGCTTCCTGTACGGACGCGAGAAGCGCGTCTGGTGCAAGTATCTCTGCCCCGTGAACGGGGTTTTCGCGCTTTTGGCGCGTCTCGCGCCGTTTCGCTACAAGGTCGACGAAGACGCCTGGCGCAACTCCTACACGCACGGCGAGCACGGCGGGCATCGCGTGATTCCCGTGAACTGCGCGCCGCTCGTGCCGCTGCGCAACATGAAGGGCGCCGCGCAGTGCCACATGTGCGGCCGCTGCAGCGGCCATCGCGACGCCATCGCGCTCTCGTGGCGCTCGCCGGCCGAAGAAGTGGTCGAACTCGGCGACAGCCAGGCCAGCGCGTGGGACACGGCGCTGATTCTCTACGGCCTGCTCGGCGTGGCGATCGGCGCGTTCCACTGGACCGGCTCGCCGTGGTTCATCGGCATCAAGCAGTGGCTCGCGGGCTGGCTCATCGACCGCGACATCACCTGGCCGCTCGACACCAACGCGCCGTGGTTCCTGCTCACGCATTACCCGGCGCAGAACGACGTGTTCTCGTGGCTCGACGGCGCGATGATCGTCGGCTATATCGTCGCGACGGGGCTCGTCTATGGCACGGCGCTGCTCGCGATCCTCGCGGGTTCGACCGCCGTGCTCGGGCGTTTCGAGATGCGGCGTCTGCATCACTTCGCGCAGTCGCTGATCCCGCTGGCGGGGGCGGGCGTGTTCCTCGGCCTGTCGGCCACGACGCTCTCGCTGCTGCGCGCGGAGCACGTGCCGCTCGACTGGGCCGCCGAGGTGCGCATTGCGATTCTGGTCATCACGAACCTCTGGAGCGCCTGGCTCGCGTGGCGCGTGACGGGCCGCTACAGCTCGCGGTTCTGGCAGCGCGCGCTCGCGCTCGCGGGCTTCGCGCTCGCGCTCGCCGTGGTGGACAGCGCGTGGTGGCTCATGCTTTGGGGCTGGGTGCGCTGAGCCTGCTTCGGCGTTTCTTCATCTGCCGCTGATATAGGCGACATACGAGGGATCCGCGCGTCGCGGCACAAGTCTGAGTGTTACTCTCGAAACCGGGTTGGCGATTTCGCCAAACCCGGTTTTTGACTTTTCGGAGAGACGCATGCGAACGCGAGCAGTACTGACCGATGAAGACGTGATCCGGGTAGGCGACGCAGCCGTCGCGCACGCCCGCTCGAATGAATGGCACGTGACGATCGCCGTCGTCGATGAGGGCGGCCATCTGCTGTATCTGCGCCGCCTCGACGGCGCCGCGCCCATCAGCGCCGAGATCGCCGTGGCCAAGGCGCGCACCGCGTCGCTGGGCCGCCGCGAGAGCAAGGTGTACGAGGACGTGATCAAGCAGGGCCGCACGGCGTTCCTGAGTGCGCCGCTCACCGGCATGCTGGAAGGCGGCGTACCCGTGAGCGTGAACGGCGACGTGATTGGCGCGGTCGGGGTCTCGGGCGTGAAGTCCGACCAGGATGCCTCCATTGCGCGTGCGGGCATCGCGGCGCTCGGGGTGGAGTAATTCGATCCACTGTCGCGCTCGACGACGCCAGAAAAAACAAAAGCCGCGGACGGATGCCGCGGCGTTTGTCTCGGGCGGCACACGCTTCGCGCGCCGCCCCGATCTGGTACGAGAACAAAAAAATGGCGTGGCTTGCTTCGACGGCCGGCTTGAAGCTTGAAGGATGTCTGCACGAAGGGGTCTAGATCTCGCGTGCAAGCCGTCGTTGCTGGCTAATGCCCCAACGCCTCTCGGTGGAGGCGGTCCCCACAATACCCGGTTGAAACCTGCGTGAAACCTATTTCGTCAGGATCAGCTTGCCAAGCCGGGTGGCCCGCAGCTGATACGTTTCGCCGTTGTGCATGATGCTCACATGGCTGCGGCCTTGCAGCAGCGCCGCGCTATCCAGTTTCCTCTCGTCGCTTGCCGCGGCGGCCGCCGGCTCGGCGCTCTTGCGCGGCTTGGGCTGGGCGACGGCAGGCTTGGGCCGCGCGCTGGTCAATGCCGAGCTGCCGTTGCGGCGCAAGCTTAGTGTGGAGGTGCGGTTCAGTTCGGTCATGAACGTGACGTCTTTGTCTCGATTCGATGGATGAATTCTAAATGATAATAGTTCGTATTTGCAACTGCGAGATATTCATCGGAATCGAACGCCGATAGCCTGTACCGAAGCGTGCTGTCGTGTGAATCGGCGCTCGCCGTGCCGCGCAGGGCAGGAGGGCAAGCGCCGGAGGCTTCAGTGCAGCGCGTTCGGCGCGCTGCCGTCGCCCTGCACGAACTGGCGGATGAGACGCACGGTGTCGATGTCCGACTCGCGATAGGCCGACTTCACGATCTCGGAAGTCTGCCGATCGTCCTCGGTATCGGCGGTGGGCAGCGTCGTGCGGTACTCGAAGCGCAGAAAGAGCTGCAACGGATCGGGCTGCTCGATCGTCATCGTGAGCGAGCCGCCCACGTACTCGGCGGTCGCCATGATGTCGTAGCGCACGCTCTCGTTGGGCGTGAGCGTGACGCGATCGCGTACCGTGGCGTGGCCATAGTGCAACTCGCGCTCCATCGTGCTTTCGGTGCGCGAGAGGATCGTGCAGCTGTCGAGCCCGATCACGAAGAGCTGCGGCTGCTCGGCGCGCAGCACGAGCCCTTCCCAGAGCTGTTCGCGCGTCATGGCCTCGACGAGCGGGTTCAGCGGATCGTTGATCTGGATGAGGTGTTCGAAATTCAAGGCGGCGCCTTCCTGTGTCTGTGTCCGCGCGTCGCCGCTCAAGCGACGACGAGACCCGTGCGGATCGTGATCGTGTTCGTGAGGACCTTGTGGACCGGGCAGGCGTTGGCGATCTGCAGCAGGCGCTCGCGCTGCTCGTCGGTGAGCGCGCCTTCGAGCACTATCTGGCGGTCGATCTTCGTGCCTTCGCTGCCGGTTTCCATCGTGAGCTTCACGCGTACGCCTTCGAGCGGCCACTCCTTGCGCTGCGCATACATCTTCAGCGTGATGGAGGTGCAGGCGCCAAGGCTCGAGAGCAACAGTGAGAAGGGCGACGGTCCGCGGTCGCCGCCGCCGAGCGAGGCGGGTTCGTCGGCGATCCAGGTGTGGGTGCCGTCGTCGAACTGGACCTGGTAGTTCGTCGAGCCAATGTGTGCGGTGACTGCGGGTTCGACCATGCGCTCCTCGCGGGCGGGACGGTTAAAGAGGGACGGGCGCGCAACCTGCGATGCGCGCCCCAGAAACCTTATTGTGACGGAAAGCGGGCGGGCCCGTGGCGATGCTTCGGAAACCCGCGTCGCTGCGCCGTCCGGCTTCAGTGAGCGATGCGCCCCATGCGCCCGGCCTGATAGTCGAGCACGGCCTGGCGGATCTCCTGCTCCGTGTTCATGACGAACGGGCCGTAGCGCACGACCGGCTCGTTCAGCGGCACGCCGCCGATCAGCAGGACGCTGAGCGGCGCGCTCGCGTCGGCCGGGGCGGCGAGCGTGACGGTGTCGCCGTCGCTCGCGAAGGTCACCATCTGCTGGGCATCGATGGCTTGCGCATCGGGCCCGTACAGACCCGTACCTGAGAGACCATACGCAAACACGCGATACTCGCTCGGCACCGGTTGCTCCACGCGCGCGCCGGGCGCGAGCGTGAAGTGCTGGTAGAGGATGGGTGTGCGCGTTTCGATCGCAGCCTTGACGCCCAGCGCTTCGCCGGCGATCACCTTCACCGCAACCTTGCCGTCCTTCGAGCGGCCCACCGGAATCTGCTCCGTGGGCAGTTCCTGGTAGCGCGGCGCCATCATCTTGTCGCGCGCGGGCAGATTCACCCACAGCTGCAGGCCATGCATGCGGCCGCCCGCACGCGTGAATTCGGGGTCGGGCATCTCGCTGTGGATCACGCCCGCGCCGGCCGTCATCCATTGCACGTCGCCGGGTCGCAGCGTGCCCGAATGGCCCGCCGAGTCCTTATGGCCGAAGCGGCCTTCGACCATATAGGTGACGGTTTCGAAGCCGCGGTGCGGATGGTCGGGCGCGCCCTTGGCCTCGCCGGGGGCGTAATCGACGGGGCCCATTTCGTCGAGCAACAGGAACGGATCGAAGTCCATCAACTGGCGGGTCGGGAACGGCCGATGGACGATGAATCCGCCACCCTCGGTGGTGCGAACCGCGGGATAAACGCGCTCGATCGTACGGGTCGTGGTCATGGATATCACCTCGAATTGTGGGAATTGCGTTATATGCGAAACAAACCGCTATTATAGGTAGCCAATTTGGCCTGTTTTACGGCCTCATCGCAATGGATTGTCCCATCGCTGGAACGACGACATGAAAATCGATTCGCATAACCTCAACGACCTGATGTACTTTTCGCAGGTGATCGAGCATGGCGGCTTTTCCGCTGCGGAACGCGTGCTCGGCATCTCGAAGTCGCGTCTGTCGAGGCGGGTGAGCGAACTCGAGGCCTCGCTCGGCGTGCGCCTGTTGCAGCGTTCCACGCGCAAGCTCGCGCTCACCGAGGCGGGCGAACTCTTCTACCAGCATTGCCGCTCGATGCTCGCCGAGGCGCAGGCCGCGGTGAACGTCGTTCAGTCGCTGCGCTCGTCGCCGCGCGGCACGGTGCGCGTGAGCGTGCCGGTCACGCTGTCGCAAACGATCTTTTCGCAGGTCATACCGGAATTCATGCATCGCTACCCCGAGGTGCGGGTGGTGATGCGCGTGACGAACCGCGTGATCGACCTGTTCGAAGATTCCGTGGATATCGCGCTGCGCGTGCGCTCGGAGCCGCCGCAGAACGCCAATATCGTGGTGCGTCCGCTGTGGCGCACCGAGCAGATGCTGGTGGGCGCGCCGAGCCTGCTCGCGCAGAACGCGCCGCCTCTCACGCCCGAAGACCTCGCGCGCTTCGAAACGCTCGATACGCCCACGGGCGACGGCCGCCACGTTTTCCAGCTCATCGCGCCCGATGGCACGCGCCACGCGCACGAACACGAGCCGCGCCTCATCACCGCGGACCTCACGACGATCCGTGAAGCGGCGCTGCAGGGCCTCGGCATCGCGGCCTTGCCGGAGATGATGTATGGCGCCGCGCTGCGCTCGGGCAAGCTTTCTCCGGTGATGCCGGGCTGGACGCTGCCGGTGCCGCAGCTCTATGCGGTATTTCTCTCGCGCCAGGGCATGGTTCCGGCCGTGCGTGCCTTCGTCGATTACCTCGTCGAAGTGCTCGATGCCGATAAGGGCTTGCAGCAGGAATGTCCGCTCAGAAGCGAGATCGCTGCGCCTGGTACGCAAGCAGAAACGGAAAATGCATCCAGCGGCAAGGTTGGGCTCTCGCGCACAAAGAGCACAAGCAGGATCGAAACTGCATGAAGCTTTGCGAACGTGCACGCGCGTGCGCTTGTATGAAACTTGAGTTTTCATGCAGTGCATTTGTGCGCAACGTCTAGCGCCATTTGTTTTTAGGCATTCAAGCGTGAGCGGCCATCGCTACTTTCAATGGCCTAACTCTTGAAGGTACGAAGCGAGAGGAATATATTGAAGTCCTCCTCGCCAAGCACCGGTCTTGAGTGGGGATTGATGGCCGCTATCATAGTGGGCCTTCAGGGCCGAAAGCGCAGTCCGTGTTGCCCACGGCAGTCGCATGTGCCGGTGTGAACCGATCGATTGTCGGGGAGTCGCCGCCACCGCCCGAATGCGCCGCGTGCGCACGAAAAAAGGCCTTCATCTGACGATGAAGGCCTTTTACTTTGTACCGCTCAATTTTGCGTGCTGCGTGCAGTGACGCGATCAGTGATGCGCAGGGTCGGTGACGAAGCCGAGCTTCGTGAGGCCGCCACTTTGCGCGGCAGACATCACCTGGGCCACGCGTTCGTACTGCACCTTGCGGTCCGCATTCAGATGCAGTTCCGGTTGCGGCGTCGTTTGCGCCGCGGCTGCGATCTTCTGGTTCAGCGCCGCGTCGTCGACCTGCGTGCCGTCCCACAGCACCGTACCGTCCGCTTCGATCGAGATGTTGATCTGCGCGGGCTTCGCGTCTTCCTTCTGGCTGCTCGCATGCGGCAGGTCGATCTTCACGGCGTGACGGATCACGGGAATCGTCACCATGAAAACGATCAGGAGAACCAACATGACGTCGACGAGCGGCGTCATGTTGATTTCGTTCATCAGGCCATCGTCGTCGTCGCTGGCAAAGGGGCTCATCGCCATGATGCTTGCCTCCGCTCTTTAGTGGCTACGTGCAGCGACACGCAGGTTGCTCGTGTTGCCGTCTTTTGCGCCGCTACGTGCGGTGGAGGTGAGGCGCGCGCCCGTCACGAAGAAGGCATGCAGGCCGTGCGCGAAGCGGTTGAGCTTCGTGACGATCGCCTTGTTGGCGCGGGTGAGGGCGTTGTAGCCGAGCACGGCGGGGATCGCGACGAAGAGGCCGAAGGCGGTCATGATGAGCGCTTCGCCAACGGGACCGGCCACGGCGTCGATCGAGGTTTGACCCGTCGCGCCAATCGTAAGCAGTGCGTGATAGATGCCCCACACCGTGCCGAACAGACCGACGAACGGCGCCGTGCTGCCGATCGAGGCGAGAATGGCGAGGCCGCTTTGCATCTTCGCGACCGATTCGTCCATCGTGTCCTTCAGGCAGCGCGTGACCCAGTCCGACACATCCATGCGGTCGTGCAGATGCGGCTGCGTCTGGTGATGGTGGTCGGCGGCTTCCTGGCCCGACAGCGCAAGTGCGAGGAACGGGTTGTCTTCACGCGAGCCGCTGCCGAGCTTCTTCACGCCGTCGGCGAGATCGTCCGAGTGCCAGAACTGCTGCTCGGCGTTCTTCGTGAGGCGTTTGAGGCGCGCGACATTCCAGCCCTTGACGACGATCACGCACCACGACAGCACCGACATGATCAACAGCGCGAGCGCGATGCCGCGTGTCACGAAATCTCCTTGCGCCCAGACGTGGGCGATACCGTAGTTCTGCATTCCTGATCCTCTTTATTCAATTCATGGAAGCGTGTGACTTCAGCCGGTCAATTGTTCAGGCTGAACTCGAATGGTTGCGTATAGGCCGCGCGGACGGCTTCGCCGTTTTCCAGGTACGGCTTGCACGAGCTCTGGCGCATCGCATCGAGCGCGGCGTCGTCGAGGCGGCTGGAGCCGCTCGACTTCTTCAGCTCGATGTTCTCGATCTTGCCCGTGAGGCCCACGACGAAGTGCACGAATGCCGTGCCGGTTTCGCCGCGCCGGCGCGAGAGCGTCGGGTAGTCGGGCTGCACGATGCGGCAGTCGAGATGCGAGACGTTCTTCGGCGCCGAGAGCGCCATGGTCGGCTTAGCGTCCGTGGCCGCCGCGGCTTGCGGAGCGGGTGCTGGCGGCGTGGGAGCCGGCGGCGTAGGCGCAGTGGGCGCGGCCGACTCGATCGCGTGCTGCGAGGGCGCTTCGGCCACGGGCAGCGGAGTGGGCTTGGGCTTGGGCTGAACCTTCGGCTTCTCGCGCGTCACGTGCGGGACCGGCTTGGGCGGAGGCGGCGTAGGCGTGGACTGGATTGCAGCCGGGGCGGCGACCGGCTCGGGCTTGAGCAGTTCGGCCATCATCGTCTGCGACTGGAGCGCGACGGGCGTCACGGGTTCGCGCTTCATCAGCACGACGGCGATGAGCGCGGCATGCAGCGCGACCACGATCGCGCTCGCCGTGACGACACGGCGATTGACGCGAACGGAGGGAGACGGCAGCGTGCCAGCGGTGGTTTGGAGAGCCTGCATGTTTAGCGTGGCTGCCATGCGGACGACGGCGCGCAGGCGAACCTACGCGTCGCGTCGGGCAGCTTTATTTGCGAAAGATCAACAGCGAGATGCACAACGTCGTTACGAATCCGAGCAGCAATTCCATCACGACCTCCTTTGAGGGGTACGAGCGGTAGCTGGCTGGTCGGGAGACGGGCTTGCTGTCGGCGGCGATTTGACGTCCGCGGCGCGTGGCGCCGGAGGCGCCTTTGGCTAAACGGGCGGACGGGGCGGACGCGCATCGGTGGCCGGATGCGCGTCATGGCTTCAGGCAGCCTTGCGCTCGTAAAACGTGAGCGGAACCGCATGGGGGACCACGGCGGGGTGCGCCGGTTGCGTGACCCCGCAGCGGCTCGCACAGACACCGCTTTGCGCCATCACGTCACGAACGGATTCTTCGCACTTGCCGCAGCAGGTCGCGACGCCGAGCTCGAACTGTAGCTCGTCGAAAGAATCCATGCCTTCCTGAATGGAGGCGCGGATCGTCCGGTCGGAGACGGATTTGCAAACGCAGACAATCATGATGGACCGCAATAGATAGAGTTAATGCGAATTATTATCATTATGTTTGCTGGGTTTGGCAAGCGCGTAGGCGGATTTTTTGTAACATAACCGGAGGCCTAGCAGGGGTTTTGCTTTGCGTCAGGAAAAGGCGAGCCAGGGTGGGGCGCTCGTCAAGGCGTTTGGTGAGCCGCCTAGAGCTTATCCGTTGCGTTACTGTCGGCAGGGTGGCGCATCGCCGCGGGAGCCCAACAGGGACTTCTGGCAGGAGCCAGGCACAACGAAGCGGATGAGTCAGATGGGTAGAAACGGGGTTGAAACGTGAACACCAGGGCGAGGCGCGAATCGCGAACCTCGCATCGCGCGCGGCGTGTGGCGCCGGCGCGTCAGGCCGCGTTCGCTTCCAGTTGCCGCGTGCGGCGCGAGGGGATGGCCACGCGCTCGACGTTGGCGTTCAGACCCAGCAGCGCGGCCGCGAGTTCGTGCAGGTGCGCGCCGTCGCTCGTCGAGCAGAAGCGAATCTCGTCGCCGCCCGCGCCGGCCGGCTCGCCGCTCGCGCGCAGGCCGTGCTGGTCGAGCACGCGTTCGAGCTGCCGGGCGATGGCGACGCTCGTGTCGACGAGCGTCATGCGTTCGCCGACGATCGAGCGGATCGCCGCGTCGAGAAACGGGTAGTGCGTGCAGCCGAGCACGAGCGTATCCGCGCCCGCGTCGAGCATGGGCTCGACGTACGCGCGCAGCAGCGCGAGCAAGTCGGCCGAACCGATGTCGCAGCGCTCCACGGCTTCGACGAGGCCATGGCCCGGCTGGCACAGCACGCGCAGGTCGGCCGCGTGGCGCTCCACGAGCGCCTGAAAGCGCGCGCTGCGCAGCGTGACCTGGGTGGCGAGGACGCCCGCCACGCGCGATTTCGAAACCAGCGCCGCGGGTTTGATCCCCGGCTCCACCCCGATGAGCGGGATGGAGAGCCGCTCGCGCACGAGCGCGATGGATTGCGCCGTGGCCGTGTTGCAGGCCACCACCAGCGCCTTCGCGCCCTGCGCCACGAGCCATTCGCAGATCGCGAGCGTGCGGTCGGCGATGAAGTCGTCGTCGCGCTGGCCGTAGGGGGCGTAGCGCGAGTCGGCGGCATACACGAGCCGCTCGGCGGGCAGCAGCGCGCGCACGGCGCGCAGCACCGACAGGCCGCCGAGGCCGGAGTCGAAGATGCCGATGGGCGCAGCGCTGGAAGAGGCCGGAAGGTTCACGGGGATGGGCGCAAAAGGATTGGGGCGCACCCGCAAGGCGGACGGATGCGCGCGGGCGCGAGGCGCGCGATCAGGATTCTACCGAACCCATGGCCGACTGCTGGTAATTCTGGATGCCGATCTTGCCGATGAGGTCGATCTGCGTTTCGAGCCAGTCGATGTGCTCTTCGGTGTCTTCGAGAATCGTCACGAAAATCTCGCGCGAAACGAAGTCGCGCACCGATTCGCAATAAACAATCGCTTCCTTGCAGGTGGACTGTGAAATCTGCTCGAGCTTCAAATCGCACTCGAGAATTTCCTTGGTTTCTTCGCCAATCAGCAGCTTATGCAGGTCCTGGAGGTTCGGCAGACCGTCGAGCATGAAAATACGTTCGATGAGCATATCGGCATGCTTCATTTCGCCGATCGATTCGTCATATTCATGCTTGCCGAGTTTCTCGAGGCCCCAGTGCTTGTACATGCGGGCATGCAGGAAATACTGATTGATAGCCGTGAGCTCGTTCTTGAGCTGCGCGTTCAGATATTCGATGACCTTCTTGTCGCCTTGCATAGTCTTTCCTTTCTTTGTGGGGCGGTGACTGGTTTCCAACAATAAACGCTCAATACACAAAAGCCAAGGCCGAATCCACATTGAATTGCGGTGTATATCGGCGATTTACTCAGCGCTGAGAATTAATCTCAGTACGCCGCGCGTGATGCAAAAAAAAACCGGGGCGCGCGGCCCCGGGTTTTAAACAGGCATCAGGCAGGCATCAAACCGTGGCGACCGGAATCTTGCCGATCTTCGCCTGCCATTCGGCAGGGCCGGTTTTGTGGACCGAGGTGCCCGACGAATCGACGGCGACCGTCACCGGCATGTCCTGCACGTCGAACTCGTAGATGGCTTCCATGCCGAGGTCTTCGAACGCGAGGACCTTCGAGCCGCGGATCGCCTTCGACACGAGGTAAGCCGCGCCGCCCACCGCCATCAGGTAAGCCGCCTTGTGCTTCTTGATCGCCTCGATGGCGACCGGGCCGCGCTCGGCCTTGCCGACCATCGAAATGAGGCCCGTTTGCGAGAGCATCAGCTCCGTGAACTTGTCCATGCGCGTGGCCGTGGTGGGGCCTGCCGGGCCGACCACTTCGTCGCGCACCGGATCGACCGGGCCGACGTAGTAGATCACGCGGTTCTTGAAGTCCACCGGCAGCTTCTCGCCCTTGGCGAGCATGTCGGCGATGCGCTTGTGCGCCGCGTCGCGGCCCGTGAGCATCTTGCCCGAGAGCAGCAGCGTCTGGCCCGGCTTCCACGAAGCGACTTCTTCCGGCGTGAGCGTGTTGAGGTCGACGCGCTTGCTCGTTTCCGTGTTCGGTTCCCAGTTGACCTTCGGCCATGCGTCGAGCGAGGGCGCTTCGAGCTTGGCCGGGCCCGAGCCGTCGAGCACGAAGTGCGCGTGGCGCGTGGCGGCGCAGTTCGGGATCATCGCGACGGGCTTCGAAGCCGCGTGCGTGGCCGTGGCCATGATCTTCACATCGAGCACGGTGGCGAGACCGCCCAGACCCTGCGCACCGATGCCGAGCGCGTTGACCTTCTCGTGCAGTTCCACGCGCAGTTCTTCGATCCAGTCCTTCGGGCCGCGCTTGATGATGTCCTGGATGTCGATGGATTCCATCAGCGATTCCTTCGCCATCAGCATCGCCTTTTCAGCGGTGCCGCCGATGCCGATGCCGAGCATGCCCGGCGGGCACCAGCCCGCGCCCATCGTCGGCACGGTCTTGAGCACCCAGTCGACGATCGAGTCGGACGGGTTCAGCATCACGAACTTCGACTTGTTCTCCGAGCCGCCGCCCTTGGCTGCAACCTGCACGTCGACCTTGTCGCCCGGCACGATCTCGTAGTGGATCACGGCCGGCGTGTTGTCCTTCGTGTTCTTGCGGCCGCCTTCGGGCGGGCTCACGATCGAGGCGCGCAGCACGTTGTCCGGGTTCAGGTAACCGCGGCGCACGCCTTCGTTGATCATGTCGGTCACGCCCATCGTGGCGCCGTCCCAACGCACGTCCATGCCGACCTTCACGAAGATCGTGACGATACCGGTGTCCTGGCAGATCGGGCGACGGCCCTCGGCGCACATGCGGCTGTTGGTGAGGATCTGCGCGATCGCGTCCTTCGCGGCCGGGCTCTCTTCGAGTTCGTAGGCGCGGCCCAGCGCCTCGATGTAGTCCTGCGGATGGTAGTAGCTGATGTATTGCAGCGAATCCGCAATGCTCTGGATGAGGTCTTCCTGTTTGATGACGGTCATGGCTAGCTTCTGTGGGGACGGGTGTTTTGAATCATGTCTGCCGTGTGCGCGGTTCAGTCGGACTCGGCGTGCTCGGGAACCGCTCGACGCGCCGCGGCCTGCCCGCCTGGCACCGGATGGCGGGCGGCGAGCTCCTGGTAGTGTTCGGGGTGCGTATGCGTGGTGATGCGGTCGATCCACGCCATCACGAGCGCGGAGACGAGGAACGCCACGTGGATGATCACCTGCCACATCACCGTATGCGTCGAGGCGGCATCGGGATTGATGAAGGTCTTGAGCAGGTGGATCGACGAAATGCTGATGAGCGCCATGGCGAGCTTCACCTTGAGCACGCCGGCGTTCACGTGGTCGAGCCATTCGGGCTCGTCGGGATGGCCCTCGAGATTCAGGCGCGAGACGAAGGTCTCGTAGCCGCCCACGATCACCATGATGAGCAGGTTCGAGATCATCACCACGTCGATCAGGCCGAGCACGGCCAGCATGATGCTGGTTTCGTCGAGCGTGGTGGCGTGGCTCACGAGGTGCCAGATCTCCTTGAGGAACAGCACGCAGTACACGGCTTGCGCGACGATCAGGCCCAGATAGAGCGGCACCTGCAGCCAGCGGCTCATGAAGATGATGCTGGGCAACGGACGCATGCGGCGACGGGCTTTACCCGGTGCGGCGACGGAAGGCGGCTGGGGGCGTGCGGCGGACATGGGCAATCACGGTGGCGAATTCGGGCGGGGCTGCCTAAGTGGGGCTGCCTAAGCGGGGCTGCCCTGGTGCAGTCGTCTGGTTAGGGCCAGAAGACGCGCGCGAGGGGCCGGGCGGGCGCTATTGTACAGCGTCGCAGGAGGGGCTCGCCGGGATTCCGGCACCGCCGCCCGCGCCCCGATGCTTTCAACCTGATTACGGAATGGTCACGAGGCCACCGGCGGCAGGCGCTTCATCTTGAGGCTCGCGAGCCCGATGCCGGCCACCACGCAGGCGAGCGCAATGCCGTGCGCGGGCGTGGGGCGCTCGCCGAGAAACGCGATGCCATAGACGGCCGCGGCCACCGGCAGCACGGCCGTGAACACGCCGGCGATGCTGCCCGGCACGTGGCGTATGCCCATCATCCAGAGGCAGAACGAGAACACGCTCGCCGAAAGTCCGTACCAGAGCGCGAGCCACCCGATGCCAGCGGGCACGCTCGAGAAATCGAACGACAGTGCGCCGGGCAGCCCCACGGGCAGCATCAGCAGAAAGCCGAACAGGTGTGTGTATGCGCAGATATCGAGCGGCGCGAGCGTTTGGGTGAGACGGCGCGACAGGATCACATAGAGCGATTCGCAGCACACCGCGCCGAGCACCATCAGGTTACCGATCAACGAGCTGGCGCCGCTGTCGCCACCGCCGCCCACGTGCGCGAGATTGATGACCGCGATGCCCGCAATGGCGAGCACGATGGAAGCGAGCGCCCGCGCGTCGGGGCGCTCGCGCAGGAGGAGCCAGGAGAAGAGGGCGACCACGGCGGGGATCGTGCTCGTGATGACGCCGGCCGCGACCGCGCTCGTGCGATGCACGCCGCCGAGCATCAGCAGCGTAAACCCGAATGTCCCAAACAGCGCCTGGAGGAACAGATTGATCCATTCGCCGCGCTTCACCTGTTGCATTCTGGAGCGACGCAGGAGCGGGCCGAGCACCGCGAGGGCGATCACGAAGCGCAGCAGCGCGAAGAGTGGAACGGGAATGAAGGCGACAATCGACTTGCCGATGCCGACGTTGCTGCCCACGAGCAGCATCGAGGCAATGAGAAACAGGGAATAGCGATTCAAGCTGGAATCCGGGTGCGCAGTTCAGTTAGCATTCTAAATGTCTGCTTACCTGCGTGCCATGGCGCGCCGCTTGCATGGTCTGCATGGGCGCGCGTAAGTGGCCGGTAAGTTGCTACGCTTAATCTTGCCGGCATGGGTAGTTTGCGAAGATCGCGCACGATCGTGCCTGTATCGCGCGCCCATGCATGCCGGGATGCCACAATGGCGGCTCCCGGCGCAAGCCAATAGCGCCGTGCCCGCATGCGGGCGGCGGCGCACGGAGACGGCGCGCACGGGCATTGAAGATGCTCATGCGTGTCCACGAATTTGACGTTTCATCTTCACCAAGGGGTTGTCGATGTCTGCGATTGAATCGGTTCTTCAGGAACGCCGCGTCTTTGCGCCTTCCGAGCAAACGGTGGCGGGCGCCACGGTGTCCGGCATGGACGCATACAAGGCGCTGTGCGCCGAAGCCGAACGCGATTACGAAGGCTTCTGGGCGCGCCTCGCGCGCGAAACCCTGAGCTGGCAAAAGCCCTTCACGAAGGTGCTCGACGAATCGAAGGCGCCGTTCTACACGTGGTTCGAAGACGGCGAACTCAATGCCTCGTACAACAGCCTCGACCGCCACGTCGAAGCGGGCAATGGCGAGCGCGTCGCGATCGTCTTCGAAGCCGACGACGGCACCGTCACGAACGTCACCTACAAGGACCTGCTCGCGCGCGTGTCGCGCTTCGCCAATGCGCTGCAGAAACGCGGCGTGAAGAAGGGCGATCGCGTGGTCATCTACATGCCGATGTCGGTCGAAGGCGTGGTCGCCATGCAGGCTTGCGCGCGTATCGGCGCGACGCACTCGGTGGTGTTCGGCGGCTTCTCGTCGAAGTCGCTCAACGAACGCATGGTCGATGTGGGCGCGGTCGCGCTCATCACCGCCGACGAACAGATGCGCGGCGGCAAGGCGCTGCCGCTGAAGAACATCGCCGACGAAGCGCTCGCCATGGGCGGCTGCGAAGCGGTGCACAGCGTGATCGTCTACAAGCGTACGGGCGGCAAGGTCGCCTGGCACGAAGGCCGCGACCAGTGGATGCACGAACTTTCGGCGGCCGAGAGCGACACCTGCGCGCCTGTGCCGGTGGGCGCGGAACACCCGCTCTTCATCCTCTACACGTCGGGCTCGACGGGCAAGCCGAAGGGCGTGCAGCACAGCACGGGCGGCTACCTGTTGTGGGCCGCGCAAACGATGAAGTGGACCTTCGATCACAAGCCCTCGGACGTGTTCTGGTGCACGGCCGACATCGGCTGGATCACGGGCCACAGCTATATCGCCTATGGTCCGCTTACGATCGGCGCGACCCAGGTTGTGTTCGAAGGCGTGCCGACGTACCCGAACGCGGGCCGCTTCTGGGACATGATCGCCAAGCACAAGGTCACGGTGTTCTACACCGCGCCCACGGCGATCCGCTCGCTCATCAAGGCATCCGAAGCCGACGCGAAGGTGCATCCGAAGAGCTACGACCTTTCTTCGCTGCGCATTCTCGGCACGGTCGGCGAGCCGATCAATCCCGAAGCGTGGATGTGGTACTACGAAAACGTGGGCGCCAAGCGCTGCCCGATCGTCGACACGTGGTGGCAAACCGAAACCGGCGGCCACATGATCACGCCGCTGCCGGGCGCGACGCCGCTCGTGCCGGGTTCGTGCACGCTGCCGCTGCCGGGCATCATGGCCGCGATCGTCGACGAAACCGGCCAGGACGTGCCGAACGGGCAGGGCGGCATTCTCGTCGTGAAGCGTCCGTGGCCCGCGATGATCCGCAACGTCTGGGGACAACCCGAGCGCTACAAGTCGGGCTATTTCCCCGAGGAACTCGGCGGCAAGCTTTATCTGGCCGGCGACGGCAGCGTGCGCGACAAGGACACGGGCTACTTCACGATCATGGGCCGGATCGACGACGTGCTGAACGTCTCGGGCCACCGCCTCGGCACGATGGAGATCGAGTCGGCGCTGGTGGCGAACCCGCTCGTGGCCGAAGCCGCCGTGGTGGGCCGCCCCGACGACACCACCGGCGAAGCCGTGGTGGCGTTCGTGGTGCTCAAGGCCACGCGTCCGCAGGGCGACGAGGCCGTGAAGCTCGCCAACGATCTGCGCGCCTGGGTGGGCAAGGAGATCGGGCCGATCGCCAAGCCCCGCGACATCCGCTTCGGCGAGAACCTGCCGAAGACGCGCTCGGGTAAGATCATGCGCCGTCTGCTGCGCTCGCTCGCGAAGGGCGAGGCGATCACGCAGGACGTTTCCACGCTGGAAAACCCGGCGATTCTGGACCAGCTCGGCGAATCGCTCTAAACGCCGAGGTTCGCGCGGCGCCTTGGCTGGCGCCGCGCGCCGCATCGATCCCCGCATTGCCCCGGATTGCCGGCCATACGCGTTTTTGCTACACAGGCGCATGGCCGCGCCACACACTACTCCGCAGAACAATCTCAATCCCTTGCCCGAGCCGCCCCCGGTGAGCGAGGCGATGGCGCGCGCGCATCGGCGCTACTGGCGCTTCAATCTCGCGCTGATCGCCGTGCTGATGACGATCGGCTTCCTCGTCTCGTTCGTTGCGCCGCTCTTTGCGCGACAGCTCGCCGGCCTGCGCTTCGCGGGCTTCAGCCTGCCGTTCTACCTCGGCGCACAGGGTGCGATCCTGCTCTATGTGCTGCTCGTCGCGATCTATATCGTGCTGATGCAGCGCGCCGACCGCGTGCTGCAAGCCGCGCTCGAAGCCGACATCGCCATTCGCGAAGCCAGCAAGGCACAGCAACGATGAGGCTTGCGCACCGGCTCATACGCTCCTACGCGTTGTACACGCTTGGCTTTCTCGCCTTCGTCTATGTGATGTGGCGGATCGAGCTTTCCACCGGCCCCGGCATGTGGATCGGCTATGTGTTCCTGTTCGTGCCGATCGCGGTGTACGCGGTGATCGGGCTGCTTTCGCGCACCTCGGACCTCGTCGAATACTATGTGGCGGGGCGGCGCGTGCCCTCGTTCTTCAACGGCATGGCGACGGCCGCCGACTGGCTTTCCGCCGCGTCGTTCATCGGCCTCGCGGGTTCGCTCTACGCGAGCGGCTACGACGGCCTCGCTTACCTGATGGGCTGGACGGGCGGCTACTGCCTCGTCGCCTTCCTGCTCGCGCCGTATGTGCGCAAGCTCGCCCGCTACACGATTCCCGACTTCCTCGGCACGCGCTTCTCGAGCAACCTCGTGCGTGCGCTCGCCGTGCTCGCGACAATCCTCTGCTCGTTCGTCTATCTCGTCGCGCAGATCCAGGGCGTGGGGCTGATCGCCACGCGCTTCATCGGCGTGGATTTTGCCATCGGCATTTTCTGCGGGCTGGCGGGCATTCTCGTGTGTTCGTTTCTCGGCGGCATGCGCGCCGTGACGTGGACGCAGGTCGCGCAATACATCATTCTCATCGCGGCCATCCTGATTCCGGTTTCGCTGATCGCGCACCGCGACGGCCTCGGCTGGCTGCCGCAAGTCGATTACGGCAGCGTGATGCAGCGCGTGGAAGCGCTCGAGCGCGACGTGCGCGGCGCGAGTGCCGAAGCCACCGTGCGCGACGCCTACCGCCAGCGCGCGGCGCAATGGCAGACGCGCCTCGACACGCTGCCGCAGTCGTACGTCGCGGAGAAGACGCACCTCGTCGAATCGCTCGCGAACCTGCGCCGCCACAACGGCCCGCTGCGCGATATCGATTCGCTCGAGCGTGAATTGAACGCCTTCCCGCGTGACGTGGACGCCGCACGCATGGTGTGGACGCGCCAGCGCGACGACCTGCTCGAGCGCGCCTCACCGCCCGTGCCGATGAATGAACCGTTTCCCGCCGCCGACGATGCCGAGCGGCGCCTTCATCAACGCAACTTCCTTTCGCTGCTCCTGTGCCTTTCGCTTGGCACCGCGAGCCTGCCGCACATCCTCACGCGCTACAACACGACGACCTCGGTGGCCTCGGCGCGGCGCTCGGTGGGCTGGACGCTCTTCTTCGTCGCGCTGTTCTATCTGACCGTACCGGTGCTCGCGGTGCTGATCAAGTTCGAGATCCTCACGCATCTGATGGGGCAGCGCTTCGACGATCTGCCGCAGTGGGTCATGCAGTGGCGGCGCGTCGAGCCGTACCTCATCAGCATTGCGGATGTGAACGGCGACGGCGTGGTGCGCTGGAGTGACATCCAGATGCAGCCCGACATGGTCGTGCTCGCGGCACCGGAAATCGCAGGACTGCCGTACGTGATGTCGGGGCTCATTGCCTCAGGTGCGCTCGCGGCCGCGCTGTCGACTGCGGACGGTCTGCTGCTCACGATCTCGAACGTGCTTTCGCACGACGTGTACTACCACATGGTCGATCCGAGCGCGTCGAGCCAACGGCGCGTGACGATGTCGAAGATCCTGCTGCTCGGCGTGGCGCTGTTCGCCTCGTATGTGGCGTCGCTCAACGCAGGGAACATTCTTTTTCTGGTGGGGGCGGCGTTTTCGCTGGCGGCGTCGAGTCTCTTTCCCGTGCTCGTGCTTGGGGTGTTCTGGAAACGCACGACGCGCCTGGGCGCCGTGGCCGGCATGATTGCGGGCCTGAGCGTGTGCGTCTATTACATCGTCTCGACGTACCCGTTCTTTACGCAGCTCACGGGCTTCGCGGGCCCGCGATGGTTCGGCATCGAGCCCATCAGCTCGGGCGTGTTCGGTGTGCCCGCTGGCTTTCTCGTGGCGATCGGCGTGAGTCTGCTCGATCGCAAGCCGGACGCGTATACGCTCGCGCTGGTGGACTATATCCGCCACCCGTAAGGGTGGGGACCTGATTGCCGGTGTGCGGTCGAGCACTTAAAAAACGGGCGGGCGAGGCGATACTGAAGTCCTCTCGTTCCCGCGCCGGTCCTCGAAGCAGTACGCGGGAATTCGGCGTCGGGCTGCGGCCCGACGTCCTTTTCTCTTGCCTGATCTGGTCGATTCGGACTTCCTTCCAACGTTGAGTGTTCAACGACCGGCGGCGCCGCTGTTCTCATTGCGCCCATCAAGTCATCCGCTTTTTGTCCGATAACCAGCGGGAGCGTGCGACGCACGCGTGTCCGGCGCATCCAGTAGATCGCCTTGGCGGCTACGGTACAATTTCGCGCGCCGCCGGCTGGGACTCGCGGTGAATTGAGCCAGAAATAGGCGTTTTCTCGGGGAAGTCATTGAAGCGCATTGCACTCAGCCTGATCATTGTCGGCGCCTTTGCGGCGCCCGCCGCTTTTGCCAAATGCTGGGGCAACGACGCCTTCCAGAACTGCGTCGACGAATCGGGCAATTCGTACACGGTGCAGCGCTTCGGCAACACGTCTACGGTCAACGGGTATCAGCAAAAGCTGCCGGGAGAGGCCTGGGAGCAGACCGGCGCATCCATTGGCGACACGACGTTCATCACGGGGCAGGCCGCCGATGGGTCGACGTGGACCGAGACGATCACGAACTACGGCAACGGCACAAGAACGATCTCGGGGATGGATGGGAAAGGGCTCGTGTACAACAAGTATTGCACGGTGAGTGGGTGTAATTGAGGGCGTTTGGACGTGCCTCGCGCACGTTGTTCCCTCTCGGGCGGGCTATTTGACGGGCTTGAAAAACAAAAACCCCGTAAGCCATTGAGCTTACGGGGTTTCGGCGTTTCGTTCTGGCGGAGAGAGGGGGATTCGAACCCCCGATAGGCTATTAACCTATACACGCTTTCCAGGCGTGCGACTTAAACCGCTCATCCATCTCTCCGGCGGGAGGCGAATTATAGCAGACTCCGTGCGCCGGAGGAAAGCGCCCGCGCGGCGCCTGGCACGATCTGCGCTCGGCAAAGTCTCCGGCGCCGCTCAAGCAACGCAGAAATCGTTCGTTCCCCGCTTGCCGGGCATTCCGTAACGTTGCCGCGCCGGCCTTTCAGCCGCCTCGCAAGGACCGCGCTCGCCGGTTACCAGAAGGCGAGCGGCCATACGCTCGACGCGAAGGGTTCGAGTTCGTTGCGCAGTCATCGATCGGCGACTTTGGCGTGAGTTCGGGCGCCGACAATCAGGCGCTCGTCGTAGTGGGGATCCGTCACAAGTTCTGAGTGCGCCGGGAGACCGGCAAGGAGTAGGCGGTGCAAGTCTGCCACGATGAAGGAGTAGCGAACCACATCGGCCCCGAGCCGTGCGCAGGCTGCCGCGAGGTGGTCGGCGAAGCGTCGGTAGGGGAGCGTGTGGGCCAGCCATTGAGCCGCGATAGTTGTGTTATTCCGGGTGCCGACGCGGTTCAGAACGCGGAAGGCAACATGGAGGGGCGCGCTAGCGCGAGCGCCCCGACGACCCGGCGTGGTCAGAGACCCTGGCACGCACGGACGCTCTTTGCGCGGGAACCGGGAGATCTCTCGTCTGGCCAGTTGCATCACGGACTGGTCCGTGTCGGGAAGGCGAGGAGCCGTAGCCGATGATGAACGGACGGGAGAAGTCAGACTCCGCCATAGTAGCGTCGAAGCCTGCGAACAAGGCCGGGAAGCCGGCTGCGGAGCAGGTGGAGCGAAGGGCGGGGACCAAGGGGAACACGGGTCAGCAACACACGCGCCGGGCGCAGAACCGGGCAAGCGTGCCACAGGGGCTGGAACGTGTACGGCAAGCTGCGAGGCAGCGGAAGAAGGAGCGGTTCACCGCGCTGCTGCACCACGTCACGATCGGTTGCCTTCGGGAGTCGTTCTTTGCGCTCAAGCGCAATGCGGCCCCCGGGGTGGACGGCATGACGTGGCGGTACTACGAGGCAGGACTGGAGGACTATCTCCAGCGTCTGCACGCACAAGTGCACAGCGGAGCGTATCGGGCACTGCCTGTTCGGCGGCAGTACATACCTAAGCCGGATGGCAAGCAGCGCCCGTTGGGGATTGCAGCACTGGAGGACAAGATCGTCCAGCGCGCGGTGGTTGATGTGCTGAACGCGATCTACGAGGGGGATTTCCTCGGATTCTCGTACGGGTTCCGGCCCGGGCGCAGTCAGCACGATGCGCTGGACGCGTTGGCGACAGCGATCACCAGCACCCCGGTGAACTGGATTTTAGACGCCGATCTCAAGAGCTTCTTTGACTCGGTTAGCCAGGAATGGCTAGTTCGTTTCATTGAACACCGGATCGGCGACCAACGGATCATCCGACTTGTGCGCAAGTGGCTCAAGGCGGGCGTGCTGGAAGACGGAGTGCTGAGCGTGGGTGAGACAGGTACCCCGCAGGGATCAGTGGCCTCACCGCTGTTCGCGAACGTGTATCTGCACTACGTCTTTGACCTCTGGGCTAACCGATGGCGACGGCGAGAAGCCAAAGGCAACGTCATTATCTTGCGATACGCAGATGATGTTGTTGTCGGCTTCGAGCACGAAGCTGACGCGCGGCGCTTCTGGGACGCGATGCGCTCGCGGTTGGAGAAGTTCGCGCTTGGCGCTTCACCCGGACAAGACGAGGCTGCTGGAGTTTGGTCGCTATGCGGCGGCCAATCGCCGAAGCCGCGGCCTTGGCCGGCCGGAGACCTTCACCTTTCTGGGCTTCATCTTTATCTGCGGCAAATCGCGACGGGGTACCTTCCAGCTTCAGCGGAAGACCCGGGGCGACCGCATGCGGGCGAAGCTCAGGGGGATCAAGGAGGAACTACGGCGGCGCATGCACGAACCGATTCCTGCACAAGGGAAATGGCTCGGGCAGGTGGTGCGCGGTTACTTCGCGTACCACGCGGTACCAACGAATTCGCGAGCACTTGGCGCGTTCCGCTACCATGTCGTGGATCTCTGGCGGCGTGCGCTTCGGCGCCGCAGCCAGAAAGATCACATGACGTGGACGCGGGTCGAGCGGATCGCGGATGCCTGGCTTCCCCAACCTCGAATCCTTCACCCGTGGCCGGATCGCCGGTTCGCCGTCAAACACCCAAGGTAGGAGCCCGGTGCCCGAATTGGGCACGCCGGGATCTGTGCGGGGGGTGTCCAGTAATGAGCATTCCTACCGCGATCGCCAGCGCGGACCTATGCGGCGAGCGTCGGCAGCCGCACGGGGGATCGCCGATAATGCTTCGGCGATCCCCCGAGGAGAATCTGCTTGAAAGTCAGCGAAGCCGTCACCAGCCGCAAGTCCGTACGCCAGTTTTTGCCCGGTCCGGTGGATCCCGCCATCATTCGCCGCGTGCTCGATACCGCTGCGCGCGCGCCCTCGGGCGGCAATCTGCAGCCGTGGCATGTCCATGTCGTGGGCGGCGAATCGCTCGCGAAGCTCAAGTCGATCATGGCCGATCGCATTGCGCAGGCGCCGGCGGGCGAGCCGATGGAGTACGACGTGTATCCACGCGAGCTGGGTTCGCCGTATCGCGAACGTCGTTATCAGGTGGGCGAGGATCTTTACCGCAGCATCGACGTCGCTCGCGAGGACCGGCCCGGCCGGCTACGGCAATTCGCGCGCAACTACGCGTTTTTCGATGCGCCGCTCGCGCTCTTTTGCAGCGTGGATCGTCAGATGGGGCCGCCGCAATGGGCCGACCTCGGCATGTTCCTGCAGACGGTGATGCTGCTCCTGCGCGAAGCCGGCCTGCATAGCTGCGCGCAGGAATGCTGGGCGCGCTACGCGCAGAGCGTTGGCGAGTTTCTCGCCTTGCCGCGCGAACGCATGGTGTTCTGCGGCATGGCGATCGGTCACGAAGACGCGGACGCGCCCATCAACCAGTGGCGCTCGGCGCGCGTCCCGCTCGACGAATTCGTGCAATTCGACGGCATTTAAATCTTATGAATAACTAACGATAGCAATACATATTGCTTACAGTGCGGCGCGAATGCGCGCGGCCAGCGCTTCGAGCTGCGCCATGTCGGCCATTTCGCGCGCATGCGGACGCAGCTCTTCACCCGCGCGGCGCGGAATCAGGTGAAAGTGCACGTGCGGTACGGTCTGCCCGGCGGCGGCGCCGTTGAACTGCGCGATCAACAGGCCTTCGGGTGCAAGCACCTTGCGCATCGCGACCGCCATCTTCTGCACCGTCGCCATCGCGGCGGCGCCGGCTTCCAGCGAAAGCTCATAGATGAACTCGGCGCCTTCCTTCGGCAGCACGAGCAGATGGCCTTCGGATTGCGGCATGACGTCCATGATCGCGAGCGTCGCGTCGTCCTCGTACACCTTGATGCAGGGTGCTTCGCCGCGCAGGATGCGCGCGAAGATGTTCTTGTCGTCGTAGGCCATGGTCAGTCTCTCCAGTTCGGGCGCGCCGTTTGCTCGCGCAGGGGCGATGGGTTTCGTCGAGTTTGCGATTATGGCCCGCCCCGTATGGCCTGTGCGTGTTCCTGCACAATTTTTGAAGTAGGTGCATCATAGAGTTTCTCGCAGCGCGCGCGACGACGAATGTCTTGATAGCAACCTCTTGAATGGCATCGGAGCAAGGTACCAAGGACCCGACTCCTGCCGCATGGAGCACGTATGGCAACGACTGATCTCGAAGCAGCTCAACCCGTTCGTGAGGCCACCGTTTCCGGGGCCTGGCGGTTCATAGCCCAGCTATTGGCGCGCGCTGACGTGAAGTTCAACGGCACCCGGCCGTGGGACATGCGCATTCACGATCCGCAGTTGCCCGAGCGCGTATTGGCGCTAGGCAACCTGGGCCTCGGCGAGGCCTACATGGACGGCCAGTGGGACTGCGAGCAGCTCGACGAATTCTTCGCGCATGTGTTGCGCGCGCATCTAGATGACCAGATCGATCCCTCCCGTCTCGTCTTCTACGCGCTCAAGGCGCGCCTCATGAACCGCCAGACCGTGCGCCGGGCATGGAAGGTGGGCCAGCAGCACTACGATATCGGCAACGAGTTCTACGAGGCGATGCTCGACAAGAACATGGCCTATACCTGCGGCTACTGGTCGGGCGGCGCGAAGACGCTCGACGAGGCGCAGGACGCCAAGCTCGATCTCATCTGCCGCAAGCTGGGTTTGAAGCCCGGCATGCGCCTGCTCGACATCGGCTGCGGGTGGGGCAGCCTCATGAAGTTCGCGGCCGAACACTATGGCGTGTCGTGCGTGGGCGTGACGATCTCGAAGGAGCAGGCCGCGCTCGGCGCCGAGCGCTGCAAGGATCTGCCCGTCGAATTCCGCCTGCAGGACTACCGGTTGCTCGACGAGAAGTTCGACCGCATTGCGAGCGTGGGCATGTTCGAGCACGTAGGCCCGAAGAACTATCGCACCTATATGGAAGTCGCGCAGCGGTGTCTTGTCGACGACGGTCTGTTCGTACTGCACACCATTGGCAAGAACCGCCGCGACACCACGCCCGATCCGTGGATCGACAAATACATCTTCCCGAACGGCGAGCTGCCGACCATCGGCCAGATCGCCGACGCTTCTGGCGGCCTGTTCGTGGCCGAAGACCTGCATAACTTCGGCGCCGACTATGACCGCACGCTGATGGCGTGGCACGCGAATTTCGAGGCCGCGTGGCCGCGTTTCAAGGCGCAGATGGGCGAGCGGTTCTACCGCATGTGGCGTTACTACCTGCTTTCGTGCGCCGGGGCGTTCCGTGCGCGCGACATCCAGCTGTGGCAGTGGGTGTTTTCGAAGAACGGTTTGCTGGGCGGCTATCGGCGTCCTGCCTGATCTTCCCGTCGCCTCGCCGATGCGGCCGCGTTGCGCCAATGGCGAACGCGGCCGTTTTCGTTGCCGATCAGCGAATCAGTGCCGAGACCGTTGCGATGCCAAGGATCGTCATGACGACCGAGGCGCACACGTGAATCGCGATCTCGCCCGCGGCCCAGCCGAAACGTCCGTGCTGCAGATGCGAAACGACTTCAGCGGAGAAGGTCGAAAACGTGGAGAGGCCGCCCATGAGCCCGGTAATGACGAAGAGGCGCCATTCGGCGGAGAGCTGGGGCATGCGCCCGAAATACGCGACTGCGACGCCGATCACATAGCCCGCGATGATGTTCGACGCAAGCGTGCCGAGCGGCAGTTCAGGGTAGAGGGCATTCAGGCGTAGCCCGAGAACCCAGCGCAGCAGCGAACCGAGCGCGCCGCCAAGGCCGACGGCGAAGATGGACAAATACATGGTCTGGAGTGGTTGAGGGCGCAATATGAGCCGGTGCGCCATGCGCTGACGGCCCTGTCTGTCTACCGTTTTCGAGCACGGAGTGTAGCACCGGCCGGGACCGGCGGTTTCACGCCACGGCGGCTTGCCCTCAGACCATATCTTGCCCAGCTTCTTTCTTGAACCCGCGCCGGGCGGCGCGTCAGACGATCCCGCCGTTCGCGCGCAGCACCTGGCCGTTGACCCAGCCGCCGTCCGGGCCCGCGAGGAACGACACGACACTCGCAATGTCGTTGGGTTGCCCGAGGCGCTGCAGCGGCGGCATGTTCGCGAAATGCTGGACCTGCTCTTCGGTTTTGCCGCTGAGGAACAACTCTGTCGCCACCGGCCCCGGCGCAACCGCGTTCACGCAGATCGAGCGGCCGCGCAGTTCGCGTGCGAACACGCGCGTGATCGTCTCCACGGCCGCCTTACTCGCCGTATACAGTGCGTAACCGGGCAGATTCATCGCGAGCACGGAGGTCGAGAAGTTGATTACGCGGCCGCCGTCCGCGAGCTTCGTCGCCGCTTCGCGCTGCGTGTTGAGCGTGCCGCGCACGTTGATGTCGAAGGTTTCGTCGTAGATCGCGTCGGTCGAGTCGGCAACCGTGACCGTCTTCATGATGCCCGCGTTGTTCACGAGCAGCGTGGGCTGGCCCAGCGCTTCGGCGGTGGTTGCGAAGAGGCGGCGCACCTCGTCGGCCTTCGCGATGTTCGCTTGCACGGCGACGGCGCGGCCGCCGCCCGCCGCGATCTTCGCGACGAGCGCCTCGGCTTCCGCGCTGCGCGAAGCGTAGTTGATGACGACGGCGTAACCGTCGCGCGCGAGACGTTCGGCAATGGCGGCGCCGATGCCGCGCGAGGCGCCCGTGATGATGGCGACGCCGCGCGAATTCGTGGATGCATTCATGATCGGAGTCCTTCTCGTGAGTGGTGAGAACGGGCTCGATCATGGACGAAACCGCAGCGGCGATCATTGGGCGCCGCCGGGTTTCATCATTCCATTTCGATTAACAATGCTGCAGGGCGGCGCTCAGTAGGCGATGCAGACGGATTTCGTCTCCGTGTACGCGTCGATGATCGCGCGGCCGTGCTCGCGGCCGATGCCCGAGGCCTTGAACCCGCCGAAGGGCAGCGCCGGATCGACCATGTTGTGCGTGTTCACCCATACCGTGCCGGCCTGCACGCCATCCACCACGCGCAGCGCGCGGTCGAGCTGGTTGGTCCAGACGCTCGCGCCCAGACCGTACTCCGAAGCATTCGCCGCCGCGACGGCTTCTTCGACGTCGTCATACGGCATGGCGACGAGCACCGGCCCGAACACTTCTTCGCGCACGACGGTAAGCGGCTTGTTGGCCGCGTTCGCAATCACTGTGGGCTCGATAAAGAAGCCGGGGCGATTGCCGTCCCCGCCGCCTGCCACGATCTCGCCGCCTTCGGCGCGTCCCTGCGCGATCATGCCGGCGACCTTGGCGCGATGGCGTGCCGAAACGAGCGGGCCCATCTGCGTGGCCGTGTCGAAACCCGAGCCGAGCACGGTTGCGCGCGCAACCTGTGCAATGCCGTCGACGATCTCATCAAAACGCGCGCGCGGCAGATACAGGCGCGAGCCTGCCGTACAGACCTGGCCGTGATTGAAGAAGATTGCGCCGGCCGCGCCTTCGATCGCGCGCTGCGGATCGCAGTCGTCGAGCACGATCACGGGACTCTTGCCGCCTAGTTCGAGCGAGACGCGCTTGAGGTCGCTTGCGCATTGCTTGCCGATGATGCGGCCCACTTCGGTCGAGCCCGTGAAGGTGACCTTGTCGACCTGTGCATGGCGCACGAGTGCGGCGCCCGCCGTTTCGCCCTGGCCCGTGACGACATTGAACACGCCCGGCGGAAAGCCGGCTTCGTGCGCGAGTTCGGCGAGGCGGATGGCGGTGAGTGGCGTTTCCTCGGCGGGCTTGAGCACCACGGTGCAGCCGCAGGCGAGCGCGGGCGCGATTTTCCAGACCGCCATCAGCAGCGGAAAATTCCACGGCACGATCGCGGCGACTACGCCCGCGGGCACGCGCCGCGTGGAGGCGTTGTAGCGCACGCCGGGCGGGAACGCGAGCGAGAGATCCACGGTGCTGCCCTCGATCTTGGTCGCCCAGCCGGCCATATAGTGCAGCCATTGCACGCTGCCGCCCACTTCGAGCATCTTCGAGAAGCCGAGCAGCTTGCCCTGGTTGAGCGTTTCGAGCGCGGCGAGTTCGTCGCCGTGCTGCTCGACGAGGTCGGCCAGCTTGAGTAGCAGGCGCTCGCGCGCGGCGGGCGGCATGCGCCGCCACGTGTCGGCTTCGAATGCGCGGCGCGCGGCGGTGACGGCGGCGTCGATGTCGGCGTCGCTGGCGTCGGGCACCTGCGCGATCTCCGCGCCCGTGGCGGGGTTGAATACGGCAAACGTGCGGCCGTTGCCGCTTTTGCTAAAACGTCCGTCGACGAACATCTGCGTGCGGATCGTGTGCGTGAAGTCCTGGCGGTCCATTCCGTCTCCTGATTTCGGTAGTAATGCGTACGTTTATTCGGTGAGTGTCTCAGCGTAATTCGATTGCGTTGCCCGCAGCGAGTGCGGCTGAAGCAGGGTAGGGCGCGCGCGTACGGAATCGGCGTGGCGTCGCGAATGCGTATGCGCATGCAAGATTGAGCGTGCCGCCAATGAGGAACAGCGCGTAAAAGCCTTGTCCAAAGCCCCATGACGTGGTGGCGAACGCCGCGCCTGCCAGCATGCCCGCGTGATGGGCGAGGCCGGGACAGCCGGCGCCCGACGCGCGCGACGCTCGCCCACCGCGCATGAGCGTGGGGAGCGTCAGGTAGTCGAGCACGGCGAATGCGGGGGCAGCGAGCGCGGCCCACGGCGCGAGGCAATCGAACGTGAGCGCGGCGAGCAGCGCGCCGCGCAACACGAAGAGCGCGAGCAGCGCGCGCCGGTAATCGACGCAATCGGCGAGCCAGCCTGCGAGACTCACCATTGCGACTGACGTCACGACCTGCGTCACGGACATCGCGGCGCCGCCGCAGAGCGCGAAAAACTGGAAGCGCGCGAGCACGCCGCTCGACAGGCCCGCAAGCAGCGCGGGTGCGATCAGCAGCATGCCGTTGCGCCATGCCGGCGCGATGGTATGCGTATGCACCGATCTTGCCGCGCTATCACGCGTGCGCCGCAAGTGCATGCACCCAGCGGCGAGCAGGACGATGCCGCCCAGGATGAGCGGCGTCGGCGCGAACGTTGCTCCTGCGTGAGCACCGGCGCCCATTGCCGCCATCGTGAGTACGAGTGCGCTCGCGATCGGCACGGTGGCACGCGTGGCGAAGCCGCGCGCGAGCGTGCCCGGGATCAGCGCCATCGCAAGCAAGGCAAGCGCGCTCGCGGCGAATGCGGTGAACGGCGCGCCGGCCTGCATTGCCGCGATCATGACGCCTCCCACAAGCGCGCTCGCGCCACCGGTGATCGACGCCCAGACACACAGCAGGCGCGCGGCGTGCATCACAGCCAGGCGGCGCTTACGCGGCATCATCGCGTGCTCACTGCTTGCTGTGGCAGCACGATTTTGCTTCGGGCGCGTCTGCGCCGTCCTGCACGCTGTGCGGATCGCGGCCGCCCGGCAGGTCCATCGCGGGATTGCCATAGAAGAAGTTGTTGGGCTTGAGCATGAAGCCCGCATACTCCACCGGCATCACGGGGAAATCCTCGGGTTTGCACACGTGCGTGTGGCCGAAGCTGTGCCACAGCACGATGTCCTCGTTCTCCACGTTGCGGTTCGCCTCGATATAGCGCGGCAGGCCGTCGCCGCCCGCGTGCTGGTTCGGGTAGTCGCCGCTCGCGTAGCGCTGCGTCGCGTCGTACGGCGTGACCCACACGTGGCGCGTGGCGAAGCCGCCGCGCTGGCGCACCTTCGAGTTGGGATCGGCGAGCATGAGCGGCGAGTCGTTGATGATGAGCTTGTAGCCCGGGTTCGCGCCCACGCGGTTCTTCACGTTCGGGTTCACCACTTTCCAGAAGCGCCCCGTCTGACCATTGGCGTTGCGCGCCGCTTCCTGCTCCGTCTTGAGCACGCGCCTGGTCGTATCGAACACGTTGCCGTACGGATTCTCCGCACCCATTGCACGCGGCACGAATTCGTGCTCGGTGACGGCGTTCTTCTCGCCGTCCACCATCATGTGCAGGCGCGCGTTGAAGAAGTGCTGATGCGTCGGGCCGCCGAGGTTTTCGGTGACCATTCCGCCCCACGGGTACGTGTCGCCATCGGCGACCGCCGAGGTCTGGATGATGCCCGTGAGCTTGCATTCGAGCTGGATCGTGCCGTCCTGATAGAAGTACCAGTAGAAGCCGTAGTCGTAGTTGCCCACGGTCGCGAAGAACGAGATCACGAGGCGGCGCGAGCGGCGCATCTCGAACACGCCGGTACGGAACTCGTAGTGCTTCCAGAGCGTGCCGTAATCTTCTTCGTGCAGACACACGGCGTTCTTCATGGTGAAGCCGTTGCCGAAGTCGTCGGCGGAGGGGATGTCGAAATAACGGATCGTGCCGAGGCAGTCGCAGCCCAGTTCGAGCTGGTTCGCGAGCTTGCCGAGTCCGTATTCGCCGGCGTCGAAGGCGCTTTTCCAGTAGTGGTTCGTGGTGGGGTCCGAGTAGGGCACGCACATCTCGGTCACGCTCGCGCGGTAGACGATCGGGCGCGGCGCGCTCTTGCCGTCGTCCCACGTGATCTGATGCAGCACGAGCCCTTCGCGCGGCGTGAAGCCCACACGGAATTTCCAGTTCTGCCAACTAACCTGCCAGCCGTCTATCGTGAAGCTCGGGCCTTCGGGCTGGCTGATCGAAAGCGGCTTGACGGTGGTGCGCGGCTCGCCGAGGCTCGGCGTGTCGTAGTTGTGTTTCGCGCGCGGAATGGGGATGATGCGGCCGTCGTCGATCAGCTCGATCACCTTGTGGGCGAGCAGGTCTACCACGGCGACGACACCTTCGATGGGGTGCGCGTAACCGTTGTCGGTCAGGGACTCGCGGTAGTAGCTCACACAGCGCACGAGGCGGCGGCCATTCTCCTTCGGGCGGTCGAACGCGCCGGCGGAGAACGGATCGACCTGCACGCGCTCGAGTTCGTCTTCGGTGAGGCCGCGCTTTTTCACGGCCTCGCGCCATGCCGTGTCTTCCTTGACGATGCGCTCTGCATTCATGAAGTCTTCGATCATCACGGGCGGCTGGCCATAGGGCGCGCTTTGCAAGGCGAGCGCCTTGCGCGATTCCACTTTCTTCTCGCGCAGGTCCACGACGAGTTCGAGCGTCTGGCTGCGGGTGCGATCGATCGCGATGACGAAGGCGCGGCGCGAGTAGTAATCGCCGTGCTTGTATGCGAGCACTTCCGCCTTGCGCGGCTCGCGCAATTCGGTGACAGGAAAACGCCCATATTCATCGAGCTGCTCGGTGGCTTTCACGATGTCACAGGCAAGCTGCATTTCGGCGAGGCTCAACGGGTCGAGCGGATGCGCGTTCGGATTCGTGTTCATAAGCATTTCGTAAGGAAGACGTTGGGCGCAACAGGGCATGGGACGGTATGAAGAATCCGCATTCGTCTCGTGCGATGTCGATGGGTGAATCGTAGAAACGCCGTATTTTTTTCGCGCTTGCAAAACGCGCCAAAGGGGCGATAGAGTGCGCCAGAGTAGATCGATGGTTAAAACTGTCGACGCATACAGGCCCTAATGGAGCGAGACATGAAAAGAGTGCCTGTCAATAGCGGGTTTCCGATGATTCGCGGTGCCGTGATGGGTCCCATCGTGCGTGCCCTCGACGCCGCTGGTGCGGACTGCGATGCATTGCTGGCCGACTTCGGACTGAGTCGCCGGCAGCTTTCCAATCCCTATGAAATCGTGGCGCTGGGGCGCTATGTGGGCGCGTTCGAACGCGCGGCGCAAGTGCTCGACGAGCCCTTTCTCGGCCTGCGTTTAGGCGCCGAATTGCAGCTCACGGAACTGGGGCCGGCTGGCCTCGTGTTCATGTCGTCGCCCACGCTCGGCGCCGCAATCCGTAAGTTCACCGATACGCTCGGCTCGTGGCAAAGCGCGACGGCCGTCGATCTCGTGAGCGACAACGCCTGGCCGATGTGGAGCTATCGCATCGCGCATACGCAGATCTGGCCGCGCCGGCAGGACGCCGAGTACAGCGTATCCGCCATGTGCCACATGATTCGCCAGGTGCGGGGCGCGGCGTGGACGCCGTGCGAGATTCATTTCGAGCACGCAGCGCCCGAGGACCTCAAGCCCTATTTGCGCCTCTTTCGCGTGCCCGTGCGGTTCCAGCAGCCGGCCAACGGCGTGGTCCTGCACCCGCACGATCTCGACACGCCGCTCAAGAGCGCCGACGTGCAGATGGCGCGCATGATGGAGCGCCATGCCACCGACCTCATTTCGCGCGACACGATCCCGCATACGCTCGTCGACCAGGTGCGCGATCTCGTGACGCGCCGGCTCGCGCGCGAGAAGCTCGTGGTCGGCGATATCGCGAAGGACCTCGGGCTTTCGGACCGCTCCTTGCAGCGGCATCTGGCCGACGCCGGCACCTCCGTGCGCCAGATCATTCGTGAAGAGCGCGAGCGCAGCGTTGCGGTGCTGCGCGAGCAGGAGGGCATGACCAACGCGGCCGTCGCCCGCGCGGTGGGTTATGCCGACGCCACGGTGCTATGGCGTGCGACACGCAACTGGGGCCGTGCAGGCGCGAAACGAACCCGCTAGCGCGCAAATCGTGAAAGCTGACTGATGGCTTTCAGTAAGTTTGTGGGCTGAATAAAGTACGAATTCCCAGCTCGCGGCATTAATCAGGATGTCGAAGGTAATATCGACCGCTTCAGCGCGGTTAAGTGAAAACCCGCTCCAGCCCTGGCGCACTTTATCGAGTAATTGGCGCGTTGCGCCAGGTCGGCGAGTTTATTAGCTGCCTACCATGCGCTCAATCCGAATCGGGAAATTCGATTCGTCGAGCGCCGGAGGCACGCGGTTCTTCATCGTGTCGTATGGCGAACCCAGAACAGACACCAGCAGAGGCAACGATGAACGAACCGTATTCTTCTCCCGCTCACCTCGTTGGAGACAACGCGGCAGTGGACTCACAGCGCAGCCTGCTCGGGCTTTGGCAGATCGTCTTTCTCGTCATTTCCGCAGCGGCGCCGCTCACCGGCATGCTGGGCGCGGTGCCCCCGGCCATCAGCCTTGGCAATGGCGCGGGCATTCCCGGCGCATTCGTGATCGCGGGCGTGGTGCTGCTCGTGTTCAGCGTGGGATTCGCTTCGATGAGCCGCCACATCGTGCGCGCCGGCGCGTTCTACGCGTACATCACGGCGGGTTTCGGTCGCCCCGTCGGCATGGCCGGCGCGCTCGTCGCACTGCTCTCGTACACGAGCATCCAGATTGCGCTGTACGGCCTGTTCGGCTTCTTCTGCACGGTGGTGCTCGGGCCATTGCTGCATAGTTCGTTGCCGTGGTACGCGTATTCATTCGCGTGCCTCGTCGTCGTGCAGTTCACCGGCATTCGCGGCATCGACCTGAACAGCCGCCTGCTCGGCGTGCTGATGTGTCTCGAACTCGGCATCCTGCTGCTGCTGAGCCTCGCGATCGTGATTCATCATGGCGGACCGGACGGCCTCACGCTCGCGCCGTTTTCGCCGCGTCACGTCTTCAGCGGCCACCCCGGCATCGCGGTGATGTTCGCGCTCGCGTCGTTCATCGGCTTCGAGGCCACGGCGATCTACGGCAAGGAGTGCCGCGATCCGAAGGTCACGGTGCCGCGCGCCACTTATGTTTCCGTTACGCTGATTCTCGTGTTCTTTGCGTTCGTCACGTGGGCCATCGTTTGCGCCTACGGCATCAGCAACGTCGCGGACGTCGCGACGAAACAGCCAGGCGACTTCTGGTTCATCCAGTCGACGAAGTACCTGGGCGGCGCGATGACCACGACGATGAGCTTCCTGCTGCTTTCCAGCATCTTCGCGAGCCTGCTGTCGTTCCACAACACGATCGTGCGCTACATCCATGCGCTCTCGGGCGAGGGGATTCTTCCCGCGGTGCTCGATCGCCTGCATCCGAAGTATGGATCGCCGTATCTCGCGAGCTATCTGCAGACGCTTTCGGTTGCTGTGCCGGTCGGCTTCTTCGTTCTCGCGGGCAGCGATCCGTTCAATATCGTGTTCAGCTGGGGCTCGGCGCTCGGCACCATCGGCATCGTCATGCTGCAGGCGGTCACGAGTTTTTCGGTGGCGGCGTTTTTCCGCGCCACGAAGAAGGACACGCGCCTGTGGCACGCTTTCCTCGCGCCGGTGCTGGGCGGTTGCGGTCTGCTCTCCATCGGCATCGTGCTGATCGGCAATCTCGACGCGCTCGCCGGCTCCGATAGTCCCGTCGTGCGCGCGTTCCCGTGGGTCGTGCTCGCGGTGGCGCTGATCGGCGTGATGATCGCCTTCGTGCTCAAGCGTTCGCGGCCGGACATCTACGCGCGCTTCGGCCAATAACTAGACGCCCGGGACGCGCCTCGCGCCAAGCCCTCGATTCCCGCAGTTCCTGACTAGCGCGGCGCGCCCTCTGGCGCCGCGCTCCGGGTGCGCACGTGCATGCAGCGCAGCGGCCCACCTCTCTTAGACAAGACAACGACATGGCAAATCTCGTCAAGCGCTCGGCGCTGGCGCTGGCTTCGTGCGCCCTCGCGACTGGCGCACTCGCGCAATCTTCAGTCACGCTTTACGGCACGGTGGACGCGGGCCTCATCTATTCGACCAACCAGCAGACCACGCACGCCGACGGCAGCACGAGCGGCCACGCCAACTGGCAACTGGGCGGCGGCAACCTCGTGCCGTCGCGCTGGGGCCTCACGGGCAGCGAGGACATCGGCGGCGGCACGAGCGTGAACTTCACGCTCGAAAACAGCTTCTTTTCGCAGAACGGCGCGCTATTGCAGGGTGGCACGCTCTTCAACCGCAACGCCTGGGTGGGCGTGGCGAACAGCCACTACGGCACGCTCACGCTGGGCCGCCAGTACGATCCGTTTTCCGACGATCTGGGCGCCTATGTGTCGAGCAACAACTGGGCGACGCTCTATGGCTCGCACTTCGGCGACGTGGACAATCTCAACGAAGCGTTCAACTTCAATAACTCGATCAAATACGTGAGCCCGAGTTTCGGCGGCTTCACGCTGGGCGGCCTGTTCAGTTTTGGCGGCGTGGCGGGCAGCTTCTCGCAGAACCGCGGCTGGTCGGTGGCGGCGAACTATGCCAACGGGCCGCTTTCGCTATCCGCCGGCTACCTCGAGTTGCGCAATCCGCTGCAGGCAGCGCTGGGCGGCGAGACCGGCTATATCGGCGACTTCAGCTGCAGCAATCCGAATGCATCGTACTGCGAACTACAAAATGCGCAGCGCGTGAGTATTTTCGGCGCAGGCGGCTCGTACGCGTTCGACAAGGTCAGCGTGGCGCTCAGCTATACCCATACGCTTCTCTCGCAGAGTCTGTATTTCGCTGACGCGGCGCGGCCGCGGGGCGCGGACATCTCGTTCGATATTGCCGAGCTGAACACGTCGTGGCAATACTCGCCCGCGCTGCAGTTCGGCTTCGCCTATATCTTCAACGACGCGCATCCGGACGGCGGCTCGTCCGCACGGCTTCACCAGATCAACCTTGGCGCGGTCTACAGCCTCTCCAAGCGCACGGCGGTTTATGCGGTGGCGATCGGCCAGAAGTCGTCGGGGGCGGGTCTCGGGATCGATGCCGCGAGCGGCGCGACGCAGAACCTGGCGCAGATTCCGAATCTCGTGAATTCGAACACCGACAAGCAGCTTGCCGTGATCGCGGGCATTCGCCACAACTTTTGAGCGAAAAGCCATCGCGCATGATGCGCCGCGGCAACCCGCGGCGCGCACACGCTTGGCGCGACGCCCGCGCCGTTCGGCAGTAGAATGTTCGGGTCCGCTTTTCGTGTGAGCCCGCGCATGAAAGTTGCCTTGTTCGTCCCTTGCTTCATCGACGCGTTCTACCCCGAGGTGGCAATCGCCACACTGGAACTGCTGGAGCGTTTAGGCTGCGAGGTCGACTATCCGCTCGAACAAACCTGCTGCGGCCAGCCCATGGCCAACAGCGGCGCGCAGGCCGAGGCAGCCGGCGCGGAGCGCGTGTTTGCGCGCGCCTTCGCAGGCTACGACTATATCGTCGGGCCTTCGGCGAGCTGCGTGAATCACGTGCGCGACCACCTCACCGCGATCGAGCAGACCGAGACCGTGCGCAAGGTGCGCGAGAGCACCTACGAACTCGTCGAGTTCCTGCATGACGTGCTGGGCGTGCGCGAATTCCCCTGGGCCGAATTTCCCTGGCGCGTGGGTTTGCACAATAGCTGCAGCGCACTACGCCACTTGAAGGAAGCGTCGGTTTCGGAAATCGCGGGTCCGACCTTCTCGAAGCCGCTCGCGCTGCTCGAACATGTGAAGGGCATCGAGTTCGTGAAGCCGGCGCGCCCCGACGAATGCTGCGGCTTCGGCGGCACGTTTGCCGTGACCGAAGAGGCGGTGTCGGTGCGCATGGGTCAGGACAAGGTGATCGATCACGTGAGCGCGGGCGCGCAATACATCGTGTCGGCCGACATGTCCTGCCTCATGCACCAGCAGGGCTGCGCCGAGCGCATGAACGCGGACATCCGCTTCATCCATATTGCCCAGGTGCTGAACGGAGCGCGCGAATGAAGCGAGTCGAACACGCGAAGCTCGCCGGCACGTTTCTCTCGCGGCCCGAGCATGTCGCCTTCCACGACAAGCGTCTGTGGGACTTGCGCTCGAAGCGCGACGCCCAGGCGCATGCCATCCCAGAATGGGAAATGCTGCGCACGCTCGCCTCGCAAATCAAGGCGCATACGCTCTCGCATCTTGCCGACTACCTCGACCATTTCACGCGCACGGCGCAAGCCAATGGCGTGCAGGTCCATTTCGCGGATACGGCCGAGGAACACAACGAAATCGTTTATCGCATCCTGAGCGAGCGGGGCATGACCGCGCTCGTGAAGAGCAAGTCGATGCTCACCGACGAGTGCGAGATGCGTCCGTACCTGGAATCGCGCGGCATTTCGGTGATGGAGACCGACCTTGGCGAGCGCATCCAGCAGCTCGACAAGCAGCCGCCCAGCCATATCGTCGTACCCGCCGTGCACAAGCTGCGCGACGACGTGGCCGAAGTGTTCGGCCGCACCATCGGTACGGACCCGCACAACAACGACATTCACTATCTCGCGGAAAGCCAGCGTATGAATACGCGGCCGTGGTTCGTGCGCGAGAAGACGGCGGGCATGACCGGCTGCAATTTCGCAGTGGCCGAAACGGGCACGGTGGTGGTGTGCACCAACGAGGGCAACGCGGACCTTTCCGCCAACGTGCCGCCGCTGCACATCGTCTCGATGGGCATCGAGAAGCTGATTCCGCGTCTTTCCGATCTCGGCGTATTCGTGCGCATGCTCTCGCGCAGCGCGCTCGGTTCGCCGATCACGCAATACACCTCGCATTTCCGTGCGCCGCGGCCCGGCGCCGAAATGCATTTCGTGCTCGTCGACAACGGCCGGTCCGAGCGGCTCGCCATGCCCGAGTTCTGGTATTCGCTCAAGTGCATTCGCTGCGGCGCATGCATGAATACCTGTCCCGTGTACCGGCGCAGCGGCGGGCTCTCGTACGGCAGCACCTATGCGGGGCCGATTGGGGCGATCATCAATCCGACCTTCGACCTCAAACGCTTCAGCGCGTTGCCGTTCGCTTCGACGCTCAACGGCAGCTGCACGAACGTGTGCCCGGTGAAGATCAATATTCACGAGCAGATCTACCAGTGGCGGCAGGTCATCGCGGCACAGCACGAAGTCCCGTTCGTGAAGCAGGAAGTACTGAAGATGGCTGGCCGGTTGCTCGGCAGTCCGACGCTTTATCGCGGCACGGTGAAGTCGCTCGAGGGCGCGTTGCGGCGCTTGCCGAATTTCATGCTCTACAACCCGCTCAATATCTGGGGCAAGCAGCGCGATCTGCCGCACGTGCCGCACACGACATTTCATGCCTGGTACCGGAAAAACCGCAAGGGAGGTGGCGATGGCGGATCGTGAGGCGTTTCTCGCGCGCGTGCGCGCCGCGCAACCCGCGCACGAACCGTTGCCCGAGGTGCCGCTGTTCGAAGCGCCCGCCGGCGATCTGCGCGAGCGCTTCGGCGTCGCTCTCAAACTGATGGGCGGCGGCGAGACGCAGGTGCAAAGCGCGGCCGAGGTGCGCGCCATGATCTTGCGCCGCTTTGGCAGCGAGGCGCGCATCGCATCGGCCACGCCGGAGGTGCCGGGCACGCGCGAGATCAGCGCCGCCACGAAACCGGCCTCGCTCGAAGACGTCGACGTGGGCGTGGTGCGCGCGCGCTTCGGCGTGGCGGAAACGGGATCGCTCTGGCTGAGCGAGCGCGAGTACGTGGTGAACGCGCTCGGCTATATCGTGCAGCATCTCGTGGTGCTGCTCGATCCCGCACAACTGGTGGCGGGGCTGCAGGACGCGTACCGGCGCGACGATTTTCGCAGCGCGCGCTACGCGGCGCTCGTCACAGGGCCGTCCGCGACGGCCGATATCGAAGGTGTGTTGATCCAGGGGGCACAAGGGGTGAGGTCGTTGACCGTGGTGTGGCTGCCGGCGCCGTGACGGTTGCACGCCATGGTCATCCACGTCCTTCTCCTGAGCGGCTTCCTTCTGGCGAGCATCGCGCTCGTGCAGGCGGTGAGCCTGCGCTGGTCGATTTCCGAATCGGTCCTGCTCGCCGCGTGGGGTTTCGCGCTGGGCGGCATCTATCTCGTGAGCGGCGAGGCCTGGCCCACGCTCGCCGCGAACTTCGTGATGCCCGCGCTTGCGCCTCGACTGCCGCCCGAGGCTTACCTGTGGATCTTCCTGCCACCGCTGCTATTCCAGGCCGCGCTCAGCGTGAACGTGCGCGAGATGCTCGGCGACGCGGCGCCCATTCTGCTGCTTGCCGTGGTGGCCGTGTTCGTGGCGACCGGCATGGTGGGCGGCGCGGTCCGGCTCACGGGCCTCGGTCCGCTCGCCGACGGCCTCCTGCTCGGCGCCATGATCGCGACGACCGACCCTTCCGCCGTGCTCGCCGTGTTCCGCGAAGTGGGCGCCCCCGAGCGGCTCGTGCGCCTCGTGGAAGGCGAGAGCCTGCTCAACGACGCGGCCGCCATCGCCATTGCCAGTGTGCTGATCGCCGCGATCACGGGAGACGCCGCCCATGTCTCGGCAACGTCCGCGCTGCGCGCGCTCGGCATCGCGCTCGGCGGCGGGCTGCTGGTCGGGGCGCTGGCCGGGCGCGCGTTCGCGTGGCTCCTGCCGGCCCTGGGCGGCGAGGGCAAAGCCGAGATCTCGCTCAGTTTCGCGCTGCCGTATCCGCTCTATCTCCTCGCCGACCAGATGTTGCACGTCTCGGGCGTGGTGGCCGTGGTCGCGGCCGGGCTCGTCATCAGCGGGCTGGGAAGCACGCGCCTGTCGCCTGTCAACTGGAAGCATCTGCAACTGATCTGGGAACAGATTGCGGCCATGGCGGGCGCGGCGATCTTTCTGCTCGCGGCCATGCAGATTCCGGCCACGCTGCGCAACGCGCAGTGGCTCGATCTCGTCGCGCTCGCCGTCGTGGTGGTGGCGGCGTTCGCGGCGCGCGTCGTCGTGGTGTTCGGCATGCTGCCGCTACTGAGCCGACTGCGGCTCACCGAGCCCGTGAGCGCCGCCTACAAGCTCGTGATCGCCTGGGGCGGGCTGCGCGGTGCGGTGACGCTCGTGCTCGCGCTCGGCCTCGCGCAGGACACGGCGCTGCCCGATTCCACGCGCCGCTTCGTCGCGATCCTCGCGACGGGTTTCGTGCTCGTGAGCCTGATCGTGAACGGCACGTCGCTCAAGCTGCTGATCCGGCGGCTGCGCCTCGATCTGCTGTCGCCGCAGGAGCAGGCGCTGCAGCAAAAGGCGGTGCAGCTGTCGTCGATCGGCGTATCCGAGCGCGTGCATATGGCGGCACGCACCTTTCACATTCCTGATGCGATCGCCGACCAGGCCTGCCATACGTTCCGGCGCAGCGTCGACATGAGCGCGACGGCATTCGATTTCGAAGCGGCGCTCTCGGACCGCGAGCGTCTCGTCATCGGCCTCGTGACGCTCGCGGCGAAGGAGCGCGACCTCATTCCGCAGTATGGCAGCGGCATCATTACGATCCGCAATCTCGACGCCATGATGCGTAACACCGACGCCATGATCGAAGAGGCGCGCGTGGGCGGGCGCCTCGGTTATCAGCGCGCGGCCGCAAAAATACTGGCCGATACGATCGAGATGCGCGTCGCGCGCCTGCTGTATCGCTGGCTGCGCGTGCGGCAGCCGTATGGCGACGCGCTCGCCGACCGCTTCGAACTCCTGATGTGTCGCCGGGTGGTGTTGCATCAGTTGATCGTCTTCAACGACCGCAGCCTGACCCCGCTGCTGGGCGAGCGTCTCGCGGCGCTGCTCAAGACGATACTCAAGGCGCGCATCGCGACCGCCGAGCATGGGCTCGCGGACGTGCGCCGCTGCTTCGGCCAGGCTTCGGACGTGCTCGAGCGGCGCATGCTGCTGCTCTACGCGCTGCGTGAAGGGCGCGAACGCGTACAGGCCATGTACGAGGACCGCTCGATTTCGAAGGAGATCTACGATTCGATCCGGCGCGAGCTGGACGCCGCGTGGAAGCTCGCGGTGCCGCGCGCGCATCCGGATCTCGTGCCGGGCGAGGCACACGCGAAGGAGATTCATACGCGCATCGACGCATTGAGCGTCGGCGGCGCCCAAGCCCACGCAGAGCCTGCAAAGACGCACACCGACACCGCCGCGCAGGTGGTCAACGCCGCAGCCGAGGAGCACAGGCCGTCGCCATGACCGAAATCCAGTCGGCGTTGCTCGTGTTCGCGCTGCTGCTCGGCGGCACGGGCCTCGGCGTGTTGTTGCGGCCGCTATTGCCCGAGGAGCATCGCAAGCATGAAACGGTGCAGCTCGTGCAACTCGTGATCGGCATGCTGGTGACCTTTGCGGCGCTCTTGCTGAGCCTGCTCACCGCGTCCGCGAAATCGAGCTTCGATACGGCGACCAACGACATGCGCGCCTACGCCGCCGATCTGATCGAGCTCGATAGACTCGCGCGACGTGACGCGTACAGGAAAGGAGGTTCGCAATGTTGCGCAAGACGCTCAATGCTTCGCGGCTGCAGGAGGAAGTGCACCGGCGCATCCACAAGCTCCAGGAGGTGGTCGACGACGGCGTGAAGATCGGCGTGCCGCGCCCGCAGCCGCAGGAGCCCGACCGCAGCGGCTGCAACTGGACGATGCAGCACTTTCATAACGCGGCTGGCTTCGAAGCGAGCGTGGCGCGCGTGCTGGAGCAGGTGCAGGCCGAATACAACCTCGCGCAGGCAAAGGATGAAGCCGTGGAGGACGATGCCGGCGAGGCGGCCGACCCGCGCGAGCCGTTCGGCGGAGCGAAGCGCGCCGCCGCACAGAATCCGTTTGGCGGATCGAAACCCGCGCAGGCCGCGAACCCGTTTGGAGAGGCGGGGCCGTCGGGCAAGCCCGATCCTTTCGGCGATACCACGCCCGAGAGCGGGGAAGCGCCGCCTGCGAAGGGCAAGCGCCCCACGAATCCGTTCGGCGATTGATCGATGCGCCGCGCGCCGCCCAGTTCGAGCGGCGCGCGTGGCGCGATTTTCAGCTTTCTTCCGCAGCGGCCTTGCTGCGCGCGCGACGCGCACGCGACGGCGCTTTCCTGGCAGCGGGCTCGACCGGCGCTGCTGCGGCGGCCGCCGGTTCCTCGCCGGTGCTGGCCGGCGATTCGGCCGCTTTCTTCGCTGTCTTCTTGCGCGCAGGGCTCTTGCGGGCCGCCGTCTTGCGCGCTCGCGCGGGGGCGGGCGCGGCGGGCTCGACATCGGCAGCCGGCTCGGCTGCCGCATGCGCCTCGTAGGCCTCTTGCGGCGCGTGGGTGCTCTCGTTCGCGTCGAACGGCTCGGCGGAGAAGGGCGGCACGGCTTCGTGCCGATGCGCTGCCTGCGCGAGCGCCTCGACCGGCTCGAACGGAATTTCGCCTTGCGTCTCGACCGGTTGCTCGACGGCGGCTTCGTGCACGTCCGCGGCGCCGCTTCCGCGCCCGTTGCGACGGCCCTTGCGCCGACCGCGCGGCTCCTCGGCACGCGCCGCCGGGCTTTCCGGCGCTGAGACGCTCGCGGCGGCAGCCGGGAGCGGGGGCGGGTTCAGCCGCGACACCCAGGTCCCCGACTTGTCGTCGCGGCCCACTTCGAGCAGGCCGCGCGACTGCGCCTCTTCGAGCAGGTTGCCGAATGCGCGAAAGCCGTAGCGCGTTTCGTTGAAGTCAGGCCGGCGGCGCTTGATGGCGCTCTTGAGCACCGAAGCCCAGATCTTGCCGCTTTCGCCACGCTCGAGCACGAGCGCGTCGAGCGTTTCGATCGCGAAGGCCACGGCCTTCGACTTGCGCTCGTCGCCGTCCTGCTTCGGCTGCCGTTCGTCGCCGCCCTGGCGTTTCGCGCCGCCGTCCTTGTTCTTGCCCTTGCCGTGCGCGTGCTGGTCGCGCACGAGCTCGCGCACCAGGTCGTCATAGAAGATGAACTCGTCGCAATTGGCGACGAGCAGGTCGGAGGTGGAGTGCTTCACACCCACGCCGATCACCTTCTTGGCGTTTTCGCGCAGCTTCGAGACGAGCGGCGAAAAGTCGGAGTCGCCGCTCACGATCACGAACGTGTCGACGTGCGATTTCGTATAGCAGAGATCGAGCGCGTCCACGACGAGGCGGATATCGGCCGAATTCTTGCCCGACTGGCGCACGTGGGGAATTTCGATCAGCTCGAAGCTCGCCTCGTGCATCGCGGCCTTGAAGCCCTTGTAGCGCTCCCAGTCGCAATAGGCCTTCTTCACGACGATGCTGCCCTTGAGCAAGAGCCGCTCCAGCACGGGCTGGATATCGAAGCGGTCGATCTTCGCGTCGCGCACGCCGAGCGCGACGTTCTCGAAGTCGCAGAACACCGCCATGCTGACGTTTTCCTGGGGGGAAGCCATGTGATTGATTCGTTCCATCTACGGTGTGAATTCACATGATAGCCGGTTGCACCGCGGCGGGCCGGGAATCGCGATGGCCGTGAGTCGCCTGGCGCGCATGTTGGTTGTGTGCGCAAGCATGGTTCCTTTGAACGTTTTTCGAGCGTGCGCTCGTAAAACGCAGTCTTTTTATATTTATCTAACAACTCCTTAACAGGCGTGTAACACAGCTTACATAGACTTTCGGCGAGACAAAATCCGTCGGGTGTGTCCGACTTATAACGAGGGACAGTTGTGAAGAAAATACAGTCGCGCAGGGGGGCGCTCGCGATGCTGGCGAGCATCGGCGTATTGGCGGGGTTATCTGGTTGCGGAAGCAATGGTTCGGACGGCGGACCGAAGGTCACCGGTCAGGTGCTCGGCAGCTATATCCAGAATGCGGCGATCTGCCTCGATGTGAACAACAATGGCAAGTGCGACCAGGGCGAGCCGGTCGCGCGCTCGGATGCCCAGGGCAAGTTCTCGATCTCCGATACGAGCAACGGGTCGTGGAAGTACATCGTTGCCGACCTGAGCGGCGCCACGGAGAACGACGCATCGGGCAAGAACATGGGCACGGCATTCAACAGCACGGCGACGTTCCGTTCGCCGCGCGGCGTCAGTTCAGTCAGCGCGATCACCACGCAGCTTTCGCAACTGATCGACAGCGGCCTGTCGCGGTCGGATGCTCAAACGCAACTGGCGAACAAGATCGGCACGACGCCGGACGCCCTGCTGGGCGACTTCAACACCAACGGCAACGCCGCGGTGAAGGCAGCGAGCGACCAGTACATTGCAACCGTCGCTTCGAGCAAGGCGATCAAGCACGTGTGGGTTATCGTGCTCGAAAACAAGAGCGCGGAATCGACGTACGGCACGACGGCCTCGGATTCGAGCCAGGACCCGTACCTGAAATCGCTGGTTCCGCAGGGCACGTACCTTTCGAACTACTACGGCACTGGCCACGTTTCGCTGGACAACTACATCTCGATGGTGTCGGGTCAGCCGTCGACGCACGACACCGAAACGGACTGCTTCCAGCTGTGGTCCGATATCGTGGATGCCGGCAACGACTCGGCGAACCCCAAAGTTCTCAAGGCAGGTACGGACGCAAACGGCCACGCGAGCGGCGGCTGCGTGCTCCCGGCTCGCGTGCAGCATATTGGCAACCAGATGGAACAGGCCAGGCTCACGTGGCGCAGCTACAACGAGGACATGGGCAACGACCTGAACCGTGACGGCACGAGAACCTGTTCGTTCCCGCGCCGCACCGCGCAGCTTGCGGGCTCCGACCCGACGAAGGCTGTGGACGGCACGCAGGCTGCGCAGGCTCCTTCTGCTTCGGGTGACGTGGCGGGCGATGAGTACGCAACGCGTCACAATCCGTTCCCGTATTTCCATTCGACCATCGATGATCTGGCGAACTGTGACGCGCACGTGGTCAATCTGCAAGACAACCTGGCAACGGATCTTCAGTCGATTGCCACCACGCCGAACTTCTCCTTCATCACGCCGAACCTGTGTGACGATGGTCATGATGGAGACGGTACGGGTGCTGCGGGCAAGGGCTGCAAGAATGGTCAGCCCGGCGGCTTGACTTCGATCGACGCGTTCCTGAAGCAGACGATCCCGTTGATCCAGGCGTCTCCCGCCTACAAGCAGGACGGCCTGATCATCATCACCACGGACGAAGGTGTCGTGACCGGACTTACGCCGTCAACGCAACTCAGTACTGATGGCACGACATTTTCTGTGCTGGAGCCGGAGATGGGCGACCAGTGCCCTGGCTGCAATCAGCAAACGGGTCCGAACGTGACGCGTCCGGAGCAGGTCACGATGTCCACGCTGCCGGTGGCTCAAGCAGGCCTGCTCGGAATTAGCACGGCGTCGCTGCCTGCAACTGTGCAGTACGTCTCGATTGCATTGAACTACCTGGGAGTCGGCGGCGATCAGATTGGTACGCTTCTGCTGTCGCCGTTCATCAAAGGCGGTCACGTGGATGGTACGGGCTACAACCACTACGCGCTGCTGCGTTCGCTCGAAGACAACTTCGGCATGGGCTCGTATCTCGGCTACGCAGATGATGCATCGCTCAAGCCGATCTTCACATCGGCCAACATTGATAACCGCTAATCCCTAGCGGTCTCACAAGAACTTTGTTGTCCTGGCCCGGTTCTCGGTTCGAACCGGGCTATTTTCTTGATCCGTTATGCGCCATTGTTCTTCAAGGGCTGTTCTCGCAACGGCCCTTTGCATTTTCCTTCTGTCCGCATGCGACAAACATGCACCGGACGCTCAAGCTGCCGGGATCAAAGCGGGTGTTGCTGATCTGACCGCTATCGGCAAGGCAGCGTTCTTCGATCCGTCGCTTTCGGCTTCCGGCAAGCAGTCATGTGCCTCCTGTCACAGCCCTGCGAATGCCTATGGGCCGCCGAACGGTCTGGCTGTCCAGTTGGGTGGTCCCAACCTCGATCACGCCGGACTGCGCGCGGCGCCGTCGCTGCGCTATCTGCGTGCTGTGCCTTACTGGACGTTCACGCAGGCAAATAGCCTGAAAGAGCGTCTCGAGGACGGAGACAATCAGCCCAGCGGCGGATACACCTGGGATGGACGCTACAACTCCCCTGCGGATCAGGCTGCATTTCCCCTGCTCAATCCGGATGAAATGGCAAACAGCAGCGCGGACGACGTGGCGCAGAAGCTGAGCAAAAGCGCCTACGCACAGCAGTTCCGGGAAGCATTCGGTCAGGACATTTTCTCGCGACCGGCGCAGGCGCTGGCGGACCTTGGAAAGGTATTGCAGGCATTCCAGTTCAACGATCCGTCGTTCGCGCCGTACTCCAGCAAGTTCGACCGGGTGCTCGACGGCAAGGATCATTTCACGCCACAGGAAGCGCACGGATTGGTGCTGTTCAGCGACCCGGACAAGGGCAACTGTGCGAGCTGTCACCTGATCAACAAAGGCGCTCACGGCGCACATCCGGCATTGACGGACTACAACTTTCAGACGCTGGGTGTGCCACGCAACATGGAAATTCCGGCCAACCGCGATCCGAAATTCTTCGACATGGGGTTATGTGGGCCGCTGCGTCAAGACGAGGCGAAGCAGCAGAAGTGGTTCTGCGGGATGTTCCGCACGCCCACGCTTCGCAACGTCGCCACGCGACGCGTCTTCTTTCACAATGGCATGTACCACACCCTCGAAGATTCGTTACGCTTCTATGTCGAGCGCGACACGAACCCGGAGAAGTGGTATTCGAAAGACGCGCACGGCCACGTCGTGAAGTTTGACGACTTGCCGAAGAATCTGCGCAGTAATGTGGATACCAAGACGGAGCCGCTGACGAATCACCTGGGCGGCAAACCGGTCTGGTCAGACGCGGATATCCGCGACGTGATGGCGTTCCTGGATACCCTCACCGACGCGGACGCAAAGACGGTGGCTCGCTAACGTCGTTCAGAAAAAGGAAAAACCCGGCCAGTTTTGAACCGGGTTTTTTTATGCGCTGACGAAGCGCTAAGCGCCGCGCGCCACGTAGCCGAGGAGGGCGCTCACGGCGTCCGCTTCGCGGCGCACGGCGCGCCCATTCGGGCCCTCGGGCGTGGCGTCGAAGCCGCCCGTGGCGCCCAGCGCCGTGAGCACGCCGCAGAGCTTGCCGGTGTGATCGAAGAGCGGCGCAGAAACGGCGCTGATGCCCTTGAGATTCGTGTCGCGCACGCTCGCGCAGCGCGCTTGCTGCACGTCGCGCCGCAGCGTGCCGATCGGTTCGCTCGCACTCAGTTGCGCGCGCAACGAAGCGTCGGCGTGCGCGAGTTCTTCCTCAGCTTGCGCGAGCACGCGCGTGTCGTCGAGCAGGCCGAGAAACACGCGGCCCGTGGACGACCATAGCAGCGACATCACCGAACCCACCCGCACATTGACGGTCACGGGCAGCCCCGGCTCCTCGAAACGGATGATCGTCGGCCCCTTGTTGCCCATCACCGCGACGAACGACGTCACTTCGAGCGTCTCGCGCAGGCGCACGAGCGCGGGCTCCGCAATGCGCACCGGATCGGCCTGGCGCATGGCGGCCACGCCGATCATCATCGCCTCGACGCCGAGCCGATACTGCTGGGTGACGGTGTCCTGCGCGACGAGGCCTTCCTCGATCAGGCTCACGAGATAGCGATGCACCTTCGCGGGACTCTCGCCCACGCAGGCGGCGAGACCCGAGAGGCTCGCGCGGCCGCCCAGGCGCGCAAGACCCTTGAGCACGGCCATGCCCGTTTGCGCGGATTGCACGCGCTGGCGGCGCTCGCGCGGCGCGGCTACGGCCTTCGTCTCTTTCGCGACTTTGGGGGACGTGGTGGCTTCGGAGATTTTTGCCGCGGGGCGACGGGGGGTGGTTTTCCTGCTTTCCATGCTGGACGGAGAGGCTGGCATATCGGTTGAGTTCACGCGGATTTTAGGGCGCATAGCGGCAGCATAGTGCCTGCTGTGCTTGCACGTTAACCCCTATCTCGTAATTACGCAATGCGTACTAGAGTTACGCAAAACGTAATTCATGCAAGATGCAGGAGAGGCATATGAGCGAGACACCTTCCCCATCGACGGGCCGCTGCCCGTTCCCCCACGCAGTGAGTAACGACGCAAACGTCGCGCCGCGCTGCCCGGTCAGCGCCAATGCCGCAGAATTCGACCCCTTCAGCGACGGCTACCAGCAGGACCCACCCGAGTACGTGCGCTGGGCGCGCGAGCAGGAGCCCGTGTTCTATAGCCCGCAGCTTGGCTACTGGGTGGTCACGCGCTACGACGACATCAAGGCGATTTTTCGCGACAACCTCACGTTCTCGCCCTCCATTGCGCTCGAAAAGATCACGCCCACCGGTCCCGAGGCGAACGCCGTGCTGGAGTCGTACGGCTACGCCATGAACCGCACGCTGGTGAACGAGGACGAGCCTGCCCACATGCCGCGCCGCCGCGCGCTGATGGAGCCGTTCACGCCCGAACATCTCAAGCACCACGAACCGATGGTGCGGCGCCTCACGCGCGAGTACGTGGACCGTTTCATCGACGCGGGCCGCGCCGACCTCGTGGACCAGATGCTCTGGGAAGTGCCGCTCACCGTGGCGCTGCATTTCCTGGGCGTTCCCGAGGAGGATATGGACCTGCTGCGCAAGTACTCGATCGCGCACACGGTCAATACGTGGGGCCGGCCGCGCCCCGACGAGCAGGTCGAAGTCGCCCACGCGGTGGGCAACTTCTGGCAGTTCGCGGGCAAGGTGCTGGACAAGATGCGCCAGAATCCGGATGGCCCGGGCTGGATGCAATACGGCATTCGCAAGCAGAAGACGCATCCCGAAGTTGTCACGGACTCCTATCTGCATTCGATGATGATGGCCGGCATCGTGGCCGCGCACGAGACCACGGCCAACGCCACGGCGAACGCGATGAAGCTGCTGTTGCAGCACCCGCACGCGTGGCGCGAGATCTGCGAGGACCCGAGCCTGATTCCGAACGCGGTGGAGGAGTGTCTGCGCCACAACGGGTCGGTGGCGGCCTGGCGGCGCCTCGCGACGAAGGACGTGCAGATTGGCGGCATCGACATTCCGGCGGGCTCGAAACTGCTCATCGTGACGTCCTCGGCGAACCACGACGAGCGCCATTTCGCCGATGCCGACCTGTTCGACATTCGCCGCGACAACGCGAGCGACCACGTCACGTTCGGCTATGGCTCGCACCAGTGCATGGGCAAGAACCTCGCGCGCATGGAGATGCAGATCTTCCTCGAAGAGTTCACGCGCCGCTTGCCGCACATGCGTCTGGCCGAGCAGACGTTCACGTATGTGCCCAACACGTCGTTCCGGGGTCCTGAGCATGTGTTGGTGGAATGGGACCCCGCGCAAAACCCGGAGCGCGCGAATCCGGCGCTGCTCGGCGCGCACGCTGCGGTGCGTATCGGCGAGCCGTCGGCACACTCGCTTTCGCGGCCCGTGGTGGTCGAGCGTGTGGACGCCGTGGCCGAAGGCATCGTCCGTTTGCGTCTCGTCGCACCGGACGGCGGCGCGCTGCCACGCTGGGCACCGGGCGCGCACATCGACGTGGAGTGCGGCGAGACCGGCATCTCGCGCCAGTACTCGCTGTGCTCGGACCCTGCCGACACGGGCGCCTTCGAGATCGCCGTGCTGCGCGAAACGCAAGGCCGCGGCGGTTCGGCCTGGGTGCACGACACGTTGCGCGCAGGCATGCGCCTGAAGATTCGCGGCCCGCGCAACCACTTCCGGCTCGACGAAGACGGGCGGCGCGCGATCTTCATTGCGGGCGGCATCGGCATCACGCCGGTGAGCGCCATGGCGCGCCGCGCGCGCCAGCTGGGCATCGACTACGAATTGCACTATAGCGGGCGCTCGCGCAAGACGATGGCGCTCGTCGACGAACTCGCGCAGCTGCACGGCGAGCGCCTGCATCTGCACGTTTCGGACGAAGGCACGCGCAACGACTTTGCCGCGCTGCCCGTGGACGAACATACACGCGTCTACGCGTGCGGCCCCGCACGTATGCTCGAAACACTCGAAGCCTGCAGCGAGGCGTGGCCCGAGGATGCGCTGCGCGTGGAGCATTTCGCGGCGACCGGCGGCAAGCTCGACCCCTCGCAGGAGCACGCGTTCGAAGTCGAGTTGAAAGACTCGGGGCTCGTGCTCAACGTGGGCGCGGACCAGACCGTGCTCGACGCGCTGCGCCGCGCGAACATCGACGTGCAAAGCGATTGCGAAGAGGGCTTGTGCGGCTCGTGCGAGGTGCGCGTGCTGGCGGGCGAGATCGACCACCGCGACGTGGTGCTCACGCGCGCCGAGCGCGACACGCAAACCCGCATGATGACCTGCTGCTCACGAGCAAGGAGCGGGCGATTGATCCTCGAACTTTAGTCGCCGTAGAGCGATCAATGACGACAAAACAATATTGGAGACATTGCATGAACAAGGCGGTGGAGGTTACCGGCATCATCGACGAAAGCCGGTTCGGGCCGTATCAGCTACTCGTGGTCACGCTGTGCGCGTTGTGCCTCGTGATGGACGGCTTCGATGTGCAGGCGATGGGCTATGTCGCGCCGGTCGTGATCCGCGAGTGGGGCATTGCGAAGGAAACGCTCTCGCCGGTGTTCGGCGCGGGCCTGTTCGGCATGCTGGTGGGCTCGCTCACGTTCAGCACGCTCGCCGACAAGATCGGCCGCCGCCCGGTGCTGATCGGCGCGACGCTGTTCTTTTCCGCGTGTATGGTCGCGACGGGCTTCGCGCATTCGATCGCGGAGCTGGTGGCCTGGCGCTTCGTTGCGGGGCTGGGTCTGGGTTGCATCATGCCGAATGCGATGGCGCTCGCGGGCGAGTACAGCCCGCGCCGCATGCGCGTCACGCTCATGATGATCGTCTCGTGCGGCTTTACACTGGGCGGCGTGGTGGGCGGCCTGATCACGGCGGCGCTGATTCCCGCGTTCGGCTGGCGCGCCGTGTTCTTCGTGGGCGGCGCGATTCCGCTCGTGCTCGGCGTGCTGATGTGGCTCGCGTTGCCCGAGTCGATCCAGTTCCTGCTGTTTCGCGGCCGTGGTGAGCAGACTCAGGCGCGCGTACGCCGCAATCTGTCCCGCGTGGCGCCCGCGCTCGCGTGGCCGGCCGGCGTGCAGTTCACGAGCGCGGAAACGCGCTCGCGCGGCGTGCCGTTCGTCGAGCTGTTCAAGGAAGGGCGCGCGCGGGTAACCATGCTGCTGTGGGTCGTGAACTTCGCGAACCTGCTCGCCATGTATTTCCTCTCGAACTGGCTGCCGACCGTGATCCGCGACGCCGGCTATTCGACCCAGACCGCCGTGTTCGCCGGCACGGCGCTGTGGGGCGGCGGGGTGATCGGCACGCTGCTGCTCGGTCGCATCATCGACTTCGCGGGCTTTACGCGCGTGCTCGCCACGACGTTCCTGCTCGCGATCGTCTCGACGGCCGCCATCGGCAATCCGGCCGTGATGGTCTCCGTGGCCGCGATGTTCGTGGCGATCTTCGTCACGGGCTTTACGATCATCGGCGGCCAGCCCGCGCTCAACGCGCTCGCCGCGACCTACTATCCGACCTCGCTGCGCTCGACCGGCATCGGCTGGAGCCTCGGCGTGGGGCGGATCGGCTCGGTCGTCGGCCCGGTGCTGGGCGGCGCGCTCCTGCACCTGCAATGGTCGTCCTCGGCGCTCTTTCTCGCGGCTGCCGTGCCGGCCTGTGTGTCGCTCGCGGGCATCGTAGCGATTCATCGGGCGAATGGCGCTTCCAGGGGCACGATGGGAGGCGAGCGTGCGGCGGCGCAGATGGAGTGACTGGCGCCAGCGCCTGCGCAGGGCGGCGCCGGTGCCTCGCACGCGGCACGCAAGAGGGCTGAGCGCCCGCCAGGCACGCAGCCGGTCGAGCAGATAATCGCCTCGAAGCTCCGGCCATCGGGGTGAATTCCGACTTCTCGGCAGACGAATGCCGGCTTTCTCGAAAACGAATTGTTGGCAGGCCGCGCCTGAACCACACTGATACCTGTCGCGATGCGGCGTGCCACGGCGCGCCGTACGCAGTCAAAGAGCAACGACGGGAGGTGACAGTGGTGAGGCGAGCGGCGCGCAAGATCAGCGATATCGCGCGGCACTGGGCGGAGGCGTCGCCCGAGGCCGTGGCGATACGCGAAGAAGCAAAGGTGACGAGCTTCGGGCAGCTCTGGAGCGACGTGGGGCAGGCGCAGCGGTTTTTGCGCGAGCAGGGCGTGGAGGTGGGCGACCGCGTGCTGATCGTGGCCGAAAACTGCTCGGCCGTGGTGACGCTGCTGTTCGCGCTTTCGGAAATCGGCGCGTGGCCGGCCGTGGTCAATGCGCGGCTCTCGGAGCGCGAGATCGAGACGATCCGCGCGCATTGCGGGCCGCGTCTAATGCTGTTTACGCACGGCGCTTCGCCTGACGCGCTGCGCCACGGCGTGCGCTATCGCGCGCGCGAAATCGCGCCCGCCGGACTCGGCCCGCTGATGATGGCCGCGCCCGACGTCAACGCCGTGCGCGAGGCCGAGGCGCTCGCGCACGAGGTCGCGGTGCTCATCTACACGTCGGGCACGACGGGCCAGCCGAAGGGCGTGATGGCCACGCATCGCGGCTTGCTGCATTTCGCGCATGTCTCGGCGACTTCGCGCGACATGACACAGGCGGACTGCGCATACGCGGTCATGCCGATGTCGCATATCTTCGGCCTCGCCACGCTGCTGCTCGCCACCTTCGAGGCGGGCGCGAGCCTGCATCTGGCCGCGCGCTTCTCGGCCGAGGAGGTCGTGAAGGCGCTCGGCGCCTCCGAAATCTCCATCCTGCAGGGCGTGCCGACGCTCTTCACGCGCATCGTCGCCTATGTGCGCGAGCACGGCGGCGCGGTGCATGCGCCGCGTCTGCGCTACCTTTATACGGGCGGCGGTCCGCTCGATCCCACGCTCAAGCAGCAGGTCGAAGCGCTCTTCGGCATGCCGCTGCATCACGGCTACGGCATGACCGAGTACGCGGGCTCGCTCTTCATCACGCGCATGGACCGGCCGCGCAAGGACGTGTCCTCGGGCGAGATCGTCGAGGGCGCCGAGTTGCGCGTGGTCGGGCCCGATGGCCACGACGTGCCGCGCGGCGAAGCGGGCGAGTTGTGGGTGCGCGGTCCCGGCGTCATGCGCGGCTACTATCGCGAGCCGGGCCTCACCGCCGAAGTGCTCGACACAGCAGGCTGGCTCAAGACCGGCGACCTCGGCCGGCTGGATGCGGACGGTGCGCTCTTCATCGTGGGCCGCTCGAAGGATCTCATCATCCGTTCGGGCTTCAACGTGTATCCGATCGAGGTCGAGTCGGTCATCAACACCTACGCGGCGGTGCGCCAGAGCGCAGTGGTGGGGCGGCGCGACGCCGAAGGCAACGAGGAAGTCGTGGCCTTCGTGGAAGCGAAGGAGGGCGCAACGATCGACACGGCCGATCTCGCCCACTACCTGAGCGAGCGGCTCTCGGCCTACAAGCGCCCCTCGGAGATCGTGGCCATCGACATGATTCCGACCACGGCCAGCGGCAAGTTGCAAAAGCAGCCGCTGCGCGAAATGGCCAAACGCGCCGTACGCGCTCACTGAGCATTCCTGATTTTTCTCATCATCACGGGCGGCGTTATGCCGCCCGCTCAACGATTGCAGGGCATACACCATGATTCGCGACCAGGAAACGATGAACGTTCTGCTCGACAACGTCGCGCGCTTCGTGCGCGAGCGTCTCGTGCCGAACGAAGAGCGCGTGGCCGAAACCGATGAAATTCCGGCCGATATCGTCGACGACATGAAGGCCATGGGCCTCTTCGGCCTGACCATCCCGGAACAGTACGGCGGGCTCGATCTCACGATGGAAGAAGAGGTGCTCGTGATGTTCGAACTCGGCAAGACGTCGCCCGCGTTTCGCTCGATCTTCGGCACGACGGTGGGCATCGGCTCGCAGGGCATCGTGATCGACGGCACCGACGAGCAAAAGGCCACGTGGCTGCCGAAGCTTGCGAGCGGCGAGATCATCGCGAGCTTTGCGCTCACGGAGCCGGGCGCGGGCTCGGACGCCGCCTCGATCAAGACGCGCGCCGAGCGGCGCGGCGACCACTATGTGGTGAACGGCACCAAGCGCTTCATCACGAATGCGCCGCAGGCCGGCATGTTCACGTTGATGGCGCGCACCAATCCCGACGAGCCGCGCGCGGGCGGCATCACCTCGTTCATCGTCGACGCGAAAACGCCCGGGATCAGCTTCGGCAAGCGCGACAAGAAGATGGGGCAGCGCGGCGCGCATACCTGCGATGTCATCTTCGAGGACGTGAAGGTGCCCGCGGAAAACATCATCGGCGGTAAGGAAGGCGTGGGCTTCAAGACCGCGATGAAGGTGCTCGACAAAGGGCGCATCCATATCGCGGCGATTTGCGTGGGCGTGGCGCAGCGCATGCTCGACGACGCGCTGCGTTACGCGATGGAGCGCGAGCAGTTCGGCGAGAAGATCGCCGAGTTCCAGCTCGTGCAAGCCATGCTCGCCGATAGCCAGACCGAACTCTACGCTGCGCGCTGCATGGTGCTCGACGCGGCGCGCCGCCGCGACGCCGGCCAGAGCGTGAGCACGGAGGCGGCGTGCGCGAAGCTCTTCGCATCCGAAATGTGCGGACGGGTCGCAGACCGCGCGGTGCAGATTTTCGGCGGCGCGGGCTATATGTCCGACTATGGCATCGAGCGCTTCTACCGCGATGTGCGCATTTTCCGCATCTACGAAGGCACGAGTCAGATCCAGCAGATCGTCATCGCGCGCAACATGATCCGCGCGGCGGCCGGGCGCTAGGCGAGAGGGCGGCGCGCCGCGCGCGCCGCGTCAAGGGTTTATTCGAGGCGGCCGATGCCGTCGGCCACCAGCAGATCGACGAGCTTGCGCGCGAACAGCGGCAGCGCGTCGCGATCGGCCATGCAGATCTGCAGTTTGCGCACGGCCCACTCGTCGGTGAGCGGCACGATCTTGAGCGACATGGTTTGCGCGTGGCGGCGCGCCGTGCCCTCGGGCAGCACGCCAATGCCGATGTTCGCCTCGATCATGCGGCACGCGGATTCGAAATTGCCGATCTGGATGCGCCAGCGTATCGTGCGCTGCAAATCCGACGAAGCGCGCTTGAGAAACGAGAAAATCGCGCTTTCGTCGGGCGGCCCGATGAAGTCGTAGTCGAGCGTATCGGCAAACGCCATCTCGCTCGCCTGCGAAAGCGGGTGGCTCAGTGCGGTGACGAGCACGAGCCGGTCGCGCCGGTAGGGCAGCACCTGCAGTCCCTCGGTGCGCACATTGCCGGCCACGATGCCGATGTCGATCGTGCCGTCCTGCACGGCGCGCACGATATCGGGCGAAAGGCGCTCGTGAATGTCCACGTACACGTCGGGGTGATTGATGAGGTAGGTGCGCAACACGGCAGGCAGGAACTCGCTCATCGCCGTGGTGTTCGCAAACACGCGCACATGGCCCTTCACCCCCTGCGAGTATTCCTGCAGGTCTCCCGTCAGTTGCTCGAGCTGCTTGAGCACGCGGCGCGCATGCGCGAGCAGCGTCTCGCCGGGGCCCGTCAGCGTGACCCCCTGGCTCGTGCGGCTCAGGAGCTTCACGCCCACCTGTTCTTCGAGATTCTTGATGCGCGTGCTCGCCGCGGGCAGCGACAGGTGCGCGCGTTCCGCGCCGCGCGTGAGGCTGCTCGCTTCGGCTACGTGGGTGAAGAGCTTCAGGTCGACGAGATCGAAATGCATGGGTTGGCTTGCCGTGACTCCAGTGTCCGTCAGCTCGTTCGTTCGAGGGATGCAAAAAACATGCGGGACGAGCAGACTCCAGCCATTATTGCGCCGCAGCGCAATGCACGCCATTAGCGATAGTACGGGTTAATCCTGGCCGAAACAGGCGTTCGGCATATCCAAATTGTGCAGCCCTGGCCGATGCGTCAAGCTGCAACACGAACGGCACAGATTGCCGCATAACGATTCAAATTGAATGAATGCCCGGCGCCATGCGGGCTGGAGGAGCGAAAACGATGACGACGCAACGGATGCTGGACGGCAAGGTCGTGGTGGTGACGGGATCGGGCGGCGGCATTGGCCGCGATATCGCGCTCATGATGGCGCGCCACGGCGCGAAAGTCGTGGTGAACGACGTGGGCGCCTCGCTCACCGGCGAGGGCCATAACGACGGTCCCGCGCAAGCCGTGGTGAACGAGATCAAGGCGTTCGACGGCCAGGCCACCGCGAACACCGACAGCGTGGCCGACGCCGCCGGCGCCGCCCGCATCGTGCAGAACGCGCTGGACGTGTTCGGCCGTATCGATTGCGTGGTGAACAACGCGGGCATCCTGCGCGACCGCTTCTTCCACAAGATGAGCGAAGAAGAGTGGGACGCCGTCCTGAAGGTTCACCTCTACGGCTCTTACTACGTTTCGCGCGCCGCGGCCGACCACTTCAAGGAGCAGCGCAGCGGGGCGTTCGTGCATATGACGTCGACGTCCGGGCTGATCGGCAATCTGGCGCAGGCCAACTACAGCGCGGCGAAGCTCGGCATTGCGGGCCTGTCGAAATCCATCGCGCTCGATCTGGAAAAGTTCGGTATCCGTTCGAACTGCATCGCGCCGTTCGCATGGAGCCGCATGATCAACTCGATCAAGATCGATTCGCCGGAACAGGAAGCGCGCGTCGCCAAGATCAAGCAGATGACGCCCGCGAAGATCGCACCGCTCGCCGTCTACCTCGCCAGCGAACAGGCCGCCGACGTGACGGGTCAGATTTTCGCGGTGCGCAACAACGAAATCTTCCTGATGAGCCAGCCGCGCCCCGTGCGTTCGGTGCATCGCGGCGAGGGCTGGACGCCGGAGACGATCGCCGAGCATGCCATGCCGGCGCTGCGCAAGTCGTTCCACACGCTCGATGTTTCCGCCGATGTCTTCAGCTGGGACCCCGTCTGATGACGCGCGGCCCGCGCGCGGCGCGCATCGTCGACGCCGCGCAGCTCGACTTCGCGCAGTACGTACGCCCCGGCGACACGCTCGCATGGGGCCAGTGCGGAGCCGAGCCGTGCACGCTCACCGCGCTGCTGATGGCGCAGCGCAAGGCGATCGGCGGGCGCTTTCGCGTGTTCGTGGGGGCGTCGTGGTCGGACACGCTCGAGCCCGCGTATGCCGACTGCGTGGACTTCATGGCTTATGGCGCGTCGGGAACGAACCGGCGGCTCGAACGCGAAGGCGTGCTCGACATCCTGCCGTGTCACTACTCGCAGTTTCGCAGCGCGTTGACGAGCGGTCCGAACCGCATCGACGTGTTGCTGCTGCAAGTGGCCCCCGCCAATGAGGCGGGCCGCTACAGCCTCTCGATCGCCCATGAGTATCTCGTGCCGCTGATCGACAGCGCGCGCGTGGTCATTGCGGAAGTGAATGCGGCGGCGCCCTGGACCTATGGCGAGCGCATGTTGCACGCCGACGATTTCGACGTGTTGATCCATACCGAGCGCGCGCCACTGGAAGCGCCGGCCACGCAGGCCGGCGACATCGAGCGGCGCATCGCGCAGCACGCCGCTTCCCTGATCGAAGACGGCTCGACGATCCAGTTCGGGCTGGGCGCGCTGCCCGAGGCCATCGTCGCGCAGTTGCGCGACCGGCGCGACCTTGGCGTGCATAGCGGCACTATCGGCGACGCCGTGGTCGATCTGATCGAAGCCGGGGTGGTGACGAATGCCCGCAAGTCGCGCGATTGCGGAGTGAGCGTGGCTGGCACGATGATGGGCACGCGCAAGATCTACGCGCATGCGCACCGCAACGCGCAGATCCAGTTTCGCGCCACGGCCTATACGCACGACATCGACGTGCTCGGCAGCCTCGACCGGTTCGTCGCAATCAACTCGGCGCTCGAAGTCGATTTGACGGGGCAAGTCAATGCGGAGGCCGCCGGCGGCCGCTATGTGGGCGCGGTGGGCGGGGCGCTCGATTTCATGCGCGGCGCGGCGCGCTCGCACGGGGGCGTCGCGATCGTCGCGCTCGCAGCCAGCACGCGGCATGGCAGCCGCATCGTCGCGCGACTTTCAGGGGCGGTCAGCACGCCGCGCAGCGACGCGGCGGTGATCGTCACCGAGCACGGCGTGGCCGATCTGCGAGGGCTTACGCTCGCGCAACGCACTGAACGCATGCTCGCCATCGCGCCGCCGGAGTGGCGCGAACAGCTGGCCGCGCAACACCATGCACGGCGGGATGCGATAGCGGTTTGACGGTACGCAGGGCGCATGACGCGGCGAACAACAACCAGATACCATGCAGAGGAATCCGAAATGAGAAGAGCAGCGATAGTTGCACCGGTACGCACGCCGGTCGGCACGTTCGGCGGCAGCCTGCGCCCTGTTTCCGTCGAGACGCTTCGCGCAGTCGTACGCGAACAGCGAAACGCCTTGCATCGGCCGCTGGGCCGCGCTCGAAGCGGGGCTGCCCGTGCAGGTGCCCGGCATGCAGCTCGATCGCCGTTGCGGCGGCGGCCTGCAGGCGGTCGTGACCGCCGCGATGATGGTGCAGAGCGGCGCGGCGGACGTGGTGGTGGCCGGCGGCGTGGAAAGCATGAGCAACATCGAGTACTACACGACCGACATGCGTTGGGGCGCCCGCGCGGGCTCGGTGAAGATGCACGATCGTCTCGAGCGCGGCCGCGAACGCTCGCAGCCCGAAGCGCGCTTCGGCTACATCTCCGGGATGATCGAAACGGCGGAGAACCTCGCGAAGGAATACGGCATCACGCGCGAGGAAGCCGACGCCTATGCCGTGCGCAGCCACCAGCGCGCGGCGGCGGCATGGGAGTCGGGCCGCTTCGCCGAAGAGGTGGTGGCGGTTTCGGTGCCGCAGCGCAAGGGCGACCCGGTGCTGTTCGCACGTGACGAAGGCGTGCGCGCCGACGCGACCGAGGCGTCGCTCGCGAAGCTCAAGCCGCTCATGAAAGGCGGCACGGTGACGGCGGGCAACGCGAGCCAGCAGAACGACGCCGCGGCTGCGTGCCTGATCGTCGCCGAAGATCAGCTCGACAATCTGGGTCTCACGCCGCTTGGCTACCTGACGGGTTGGGCGGCTTCGGGATGCGAGCCCGCGACGATGGGCATCGGCCCGGTGCCGGCCGTGCACAAGCTGCTGCAAAAGACCGGGCTCACCTTCGATCAACTCGATCTCGTCGAACTGAACGAGGCCTTCGCGTGCCAGGTGCTCGCGGTGCTCAAGGGCTGGGGCTGGCATGACGAAGCGCGTCTGAACGTGAACGGCTCGGGCATTTCGCTCGGTCACCCGATCGGCGCGACCGGTGTGCGCATGCTCACGACCTTGCTTTACGAACTGCAGCGCCGCAAGGGCCGCTATGGCCTCGAAACGATGTGCGTGGGCGGCGGGCAGGGCATCGCGGCCATCTTCGAACGGGCGGCTTGAGGACGAACGCTTCGCATCCCTACTGAACATAAGAAGGAGGAGACGATGCTCGATGCACTCAACGCGCAGCTTGCGCGGCTGCACACGCATCCGTTCTATGAAGGACGTCTGCCGCGTAGCGTCGCGAGCGCGGCGGAGTACGCCGAGCGCGTGCCGCTCATGACGCGCGCCGAACTGGTGGCCGAGATGAATCGTCCGGGCTACGGCGCGTTCGCGCCGGCCGTGCCGCCGGTGCGCGTGCACCTCACGCCGATGGGCGCGTCGCTCGTGCCGATTCTGCAGAGCGCGGCCGATCTGCGCGCGATCGAAGCCGCGTGTGGCCAGCATCTCGACGCGTGCGGCATCGGTCCCGGCGACGTGTGCATGGTGACGTTCGGCTATCACCTCTTCGTTGCGGGGCTTTTCTATCAGACCCAGATGGAAGCGCTCGGCGTCGCGTGCATTCCGCATGGTCCCGGCGAGACCGAGCGCGCGGCGCGCGTTGCGCAGCAATGCGGCGTGACGGTGCTGGCCGGCAATCCGTCGCACGCGCTCAAGCTCATCGAAGCGGGCTGCCCCGTGCCGCGCGTGTTCTTCGCGGGCGGAGAAGCGTTCACCGGCAATGCCGCGCTGTACGCCCGCGTGCGCGAAGCGATGCCGGGTACGTTGCTGATCGACAGTTACTCGCTTTCCGAATGCCTGCCCGTGGCGCGTACGTTTCCCGGCGGCACGGGTGTACATGTGTTCGACGAACTGCTGTATGCCGAAGTCATCGACCCGGACACCGGCATGCCGGTTGCCGAGGGCGAACGTGGCGAACTCGTGCTCACCCATCTGAAGAAGGAACTGCAACCGCTCGTGCGCTATCGCACCGGCGACCTCACCGTGCTCGAGCGCACCGCGCCCGTGCATGGGCGCACGGTGTCGCTGCCGCGCGTGGTGTTCGGCCGCGCCGATTCGATGGTGAAGATCAAGGGCGTGAAGGTGTACCCCTCCGAGCTGAAGACGGTGCTGCTGGGCGTGGAGGGCGCGACGGGCGCGTATCGGCTCGTGGTCGGCACAAAGGCTCATGGCGGCGACCATCTCACGCTGCAGGTGGAGGGGGCGGTGCAGGGCGGCGCGATCGAGGCCATCGCGGAGCGCTTCAAGCGCCAGACGCTGATACACGCGGACGCCATCGAGACGGTCGCGAAGATCGAAGGCGCGGCCCTGGTAGAAGATCAACGGAGAGAGACGACATGAGTGCAAGCGCAACGCAGACCCCAACCCCGTGGCGCCTCGTCGTAGGCGGCCACAGCTACGCGGACTTTTCGATTTCGGTGTCGCCGGCCGTCGAGCGTGCCGTGGCCGAGAATCTCGCGCCGCCCACGGTCTATCTGAACATCTTCAACGAAGACAGCATCACGGTAGGCGTGAACGAAGATCCGAACCAGGTGCTCGATCTGCCGTTCTGCCGCGACAACAACGTGCTCGCGCGGCGACGCGTGAGCGGCGGCGGTGCGATCTACGCAGGGCGCGGCTCGGCATTTCTCGCGTTCTATCTGCCGGTCGGTCTGCCGGGCGTGCCCCAAACGGCGGCGCAGGCGTTTCCCACGATACTGGGCCACGTCGCCGAAGCGCTGCGCGATGTGTTCGGCCTGCAGGCCGCTTACCGGCCGCTGAACGACGTCGAGATCGACGGCCGCAAGCTGGTGGCCACGTCGCTCAAGATCGAAGGTGGGGTGCTGACGTTCCGCATTCTGCTGAACGTGAAGGCGATCAACACGGCGATCGCGGCGCGCGCCATGCCGATGGCGCCCGAGAAGGTCAAGGACAAGAAGCACAAGGATCTCGGCTCGCGCTACACGTTTCTGGAGCAGGAACTCGGCCGCGCGGTGAGCGCCGATGAGTTGACCGCCTGGGTCACGGCCTGCGTTCGCCGCACGTTCGGTGAAATGGCGCTCGAATCTGGCGCACTAGGCAGCGACGAACGCGTTTTCGCCCAGCAATACGACCGCGAACTGCACGAGGAAAGCTGGTTTCATGAAAAGAGCGAGGCCACGCGTTACAGCCCGGTTACCCTGACGGGCGACCGTATCGTGCGCGGACGCGAAAAGGCGCCGGCCGGTCTGATCTGGCTGAGCCTGCTCGTGCGTGACGGCACGGTGGTCAAGGCGATCGTCAACGGCGACTGGCACCCGCGTCCGCTGGCCTCGGTCGCCTGGCTCGAAGACGGCTTCAGCGGACTCGCCGCCACACGCGAGGCGTGCGCGGCGCACATCGAGGCATTTCTCGCGCGTTCCGACGTGGAGTTCGCAGGCGTCGAGCCGGTGCATCTCATCACGGCGCTCGACAAGGCGCTCGCCGAACTCGCAAGCGCCGGGGTGAGCGCATGAGCGAAAAATCCTTGCTGATCGAACAGCACGCGGGCGTGGCGACGCTCTCGTTCAATCGTCCGGAGGCGAAGAACGCGTTGAACGGCGAGATGCGGGTGGAATTGCTCGACGCCGTGCAGCGCATCCGTGCCGACCGCAGCGTGCGCGCGGTCGTTTTGCGCGGCGCGGACAACGACTTCTGCTCGGGCGGCGACGTGCGCGGCATGAACGTGACGAGCGCCGAAGCCGGACGCGACCGGATCGACGACCTGCACGGCTGGGTGAGCATGCTGATCGACCTCGACCGCCCGGTAATCGCGGCCGTGGATGGCGTGTGCTACGGCGCGGGCTTCAGCTTCGCGCTCGCCGCCGATTTCGTGATTGCCAGCACGCGGGCGCGTTTTTGCATGCCTTTCATGAAAGTCGGTCTCGTGCCCGATTGCGGGGCGTTCTATACGCTGCCGCGCGTGGTGGGACTCGCGCGCGCGAAGGATCTCGTTTTTACGGCGCGCGAAATACGCGCTGCGGAAGCGAAGGAGATCGGCGCGGTGCTCGAAGTCGTCGAGCCCGACCAGCTTCATGCGCGCGCGACGCAGGTCGCGGCGAGCCTCGCGACGGCGTCGCCCATCGCGTTCGGTCTGGCCAAGCGCGCGCTGAACCAGTCGCTTGGCAGCGACCTGCGTGCGATGCTCGAAATCGAGTCGGCGGCGCAGGGCATTGCGTTCACGACCGAATTCCATCGCGAAGCCGTGAAGCGCTTTCGCGACAAGGCCGATCCGCTCTTCAAGTGGCCCGCCGCCGAGGCCTGAACTTTCACCGAACGCACCGCCATGACGATCGACTATCACACCCTGCGCAACTGGCCGTTCAAGGACGTCGAGCAGACCTATACCGCGTGCGACGCCATGCTTTATAGCCTCGCCGTGGGATACGGCGCCGATCCCGTTGATCCGGACGACCTGGCATTCGTCTACGAAAAAGAGCTGCGCGTGCCGCCCACGCTTGCCGTCGTGCTCGGCTTTCCCGGCTTCTGGGCACGCGACCCGCGCTCGGGGATCGACTGGGTACGGCTGTTGCACGGCGAGCAGAGCCTCGTGATGCACAAGCCGCTGCCGCCGGCCGCGACCGTGATCGGCCGTTCGCGCATTACACGCGTGGTCGACAAAGGCGCAGGCAAGGGCGCGCTGCTCGAAATCCAGCGTAGCATTACGGACAAGGCAAGCGGCGAGCGGTATGCCACTGTCACGCAACTCACGTTCTGCCGTGGCGACGGCGGCTTCAGCGCGAACGACGGCTTGAGCGATGAAGCGCCCGCGCCGCCGCCGCCGATGCCCGAGCGCGCGCCCGATCATCATTGCGATCTGCCTACGCGCCCGGAAACGGCGCTGATTTATCGTCTGTGCGGTGACGACAACGCGTTGCATGCCGACCCGCAGGTCGCGCGTGCGGCGGGTTTCGAGCGGCCTATCCTGCACGGGCTCGCCACGTGGGGCGTGGCCGCGCATGCCGTGCTCAAGACGCTGTGCGCGAGCGACCCGCAACGCCTCGCGGCCTTTCACGCGCGCTTTACCGCGCCGGTGTATCCGGGCGAGACGATCCGTACCGAGATGTGGCGCGACGGCAACGAGGTGAGTTTCCGCGCGCGCGTGCTGGAACGCGACGTGCTGGTGCTCAACCACGGCCGCGCACAATTGCGCTGAACGCTATTCTGTATAACGAAGGAATCGAGACTATGGCCCGTCAACCGAAACCGCTCGTGCGCTCCGATATCGCGTACAGCACGCCCGATCGTATCGTCGTTCGCGGCAAGAGCCTGCCCGACGAAGTGCTCGGCCACATGAATCTCGGCGACTTCGCGTTTCTGCAACTCACGGGCAAGACGGCCACGCCGCAGCAGTCCGCGATGTTCAACGCCATCGTCATCACGCTCGTCGAGCATGGCATGACGCCGAGCGCGATCGCCGCGCGCATGACCTACGCGGGCGCGCCCGAGTCGCTGCAGGCGGCTGTCGCAGCGGGGCTATGCGGGCTCGGCTCGGTGTTCGTCGGCAGCATGGAAGGTGCGTGCCGCATGCTGTCCGAAACGCTGCCTTATGACGGCCACTACGACGACCTCGAGAAACTCGCGGTCGATACCGTCGCCGCATGGCGCGCGCGCGGCACGCCGCTTCCGGGGCTCGGCCATCCGCTGCACAAGCCCATCGATCCGCGCACGCCGCGCCTTTTCGAACTGGCCGCGCAAAACGGCATGTCGGGGCGCTATGTGAAGCTCATGCAACTGATTGGCGCGGAAGCCGAGCGTGTCTCGGGCAAAGCGCTGCCGATCAATGCCACGGGTGCCATCGGCGCGATCTGCTGCGAATTCGGCTTCCCGTGGCGCATCGTGCGCGGCTTCGGCGTGATGGCGCGCGCGATCGGCCTCGTGGGTCATCTGCTCGAAGAAGGCGAGCGCCCCATGTCGTTCGAGTTGTGGCAGCGCGTGGAAGACGAGGCCTCCGCGCACTTGCGCGGGGAAGCGTGAGGCCGGCGCGCGGCCAGGGTTGTAAGCCGCGCGCAAGTATCGGGCCACAATGGTCGGGGGATTAACGAAAGCGAAAGGGCTGATTCGGCAAAGGCAACTTCGCGAAGCGTCGCTAGCCGTTCATAGTATGGCCAACAGTCTCGAAACGGAGAAACGCCATGCCGGAATCGCAAACGCCAACGCTCAGTACGTGGCTCGACAAGACCGAAACGCTCACCGACGACATCACCGCGTTTCCGCTGCGCGCGCTCGCGGCCACGCTCGATCGCGAGGCCCCCGATAGCGCCGTGCCGCCGCTGTGGCACTGGCTCTATTTCCTGCCTGTCTCGCCGCTCGCGGAAGCGGGTCCCGATGGCCACCCGAAACGCGGCGGCTTCCTGCCGCCAGTCGAACTGCCGCGCCGCATGTGGGCGGGCGGGCGCCTGACCTTTCACGCGCCGCTGCATGCGGGCAACGAGGCCGCGCGCACTTCCACCATCGCCAACATCGAGGACAAAACCGGCCGCAGCGGCCGACTCGTGTTCGTGACCGTCCAACATCGCTATGAAAGTGGCGGGGCGCTGTGCATCGAGGAAGAGCACGACATCGTCTATCGCGACGCGCCGCAGCCCGGCGCGAGCGCGCCCAAGCCAGTCGTGGCTCCCGAAGGCGAGACATGGTCGCGAACGCTCACGGCCAGCGCGCTCATGCTGTTCCGCTATTCCGCGCTGACCTTCAACGGCCATCGCATTCACTACGACTTCCCGTACGTCACGCAGGAAGAGGGCTATCCGGGCCTCGTCGTGCACGGCCCGCTCATTGCCACGCTGCTGCTCGACCTCGTGCACCGCGAGCGGCCGGACGCCACCATCGCGACGTTCGCGTTTCGCGCGGTACGGCCCACGTTCGCGGGCAACCCGTTCACGCTGTGCGGCAAGCTCGCGGACGACGCGCGCTCGGTCGAACTTTGGGCGAAAGACCACGACGGCTATCTGACGATGCAGGCCACCGCCACGCTGGCCTGAACGCCAACACGATTATTCATAGCGAATTCATATCGATCATGCAAACCACGCAACAAGATTCGTTTCAGGACATCCGCGAAGCCGTGCGCGATCTGTGTCAGCAGTTCTCCGGTGAATATTTCCGCAAGATCGACGAGGCGCGCGGCTATCCCGAGGCATTCGTCGATGCGCTCACGAAAGCCGGCTGGCTCGCTGCGTTGATTCCTCAGGAGTACGGTGGATCGGGTCTGGGCCTGACCGAGGCTTCGGTCATCATGGAAGAGATCAACCGCTCCGGCGGCAACTCGGGCGTTTGCCACGGCCAGATGTACAACATGGGCACGCTGCTGCGCCACGGCTCGGCCGAGCAGAAGCGCAAGTACCTGCCGAAGATCGCGAGCGGCGAACTGCGCCTGCAATCGATGGGCGTGACCGAACCCACCACGGGCACCGATACCACCAGGATCAAGACCACGGCGGTACGCAAGGGCGACCGCTACGTGATCAACGGGCAAAAGGTGTGGATCTCGCGTGTGCAGCATTCGGACCTCATGATTCTGCTTGCACGCACCACGCCGCTTGCCGACGTGAAGAAGAAGTCCGAAGGCATGTCGATTCTCGTGGTGGACTTGCGCGAGGCGATCGGCAACGGCCTCACGGTGCAGCCGATTCTCAACATGGTCAATCACGAGACCAACGAACTCTTCTTCGATAACCTCGAAATTCCGGCCGAAAACCTGATCGGCGAGGAGGGGATGGGTTTCAAGTACATCCTCGATGGCCTGAACGCCGAGCGCACGCTGATCGCGGCCGAATGTATCGGCGACGGCTACTGGTTCATCGACAAGGTGAGCGCCTACGCGAAAGAGCGCATCGTGTTCGGGCGGCCGATCGGCCAGAACCAGGGCGTGCAGTTCCCCATCGCGCGCGCGTTCGTCAACGTCGAAGCCGCGAGTCTGATGCGCTTCGAGGCCGCACGCCGCTTCGACGCGCACGAGGCCTGCGGCGCGCAGGCCAACATGGCGAAGCTGCTGGCCGCCGACGCGTCGTGGGAAGCCGCGAATGCCTGCCTGCAATTCCACGGCGGTTTTGGCTTCGCCTGCGAGTACGATGTGGAGCGCAAGTTCCGCGAGACGCGCCTCTACCAGGTCGCGCCGATCTCGACCAACCTGATCCTCTCGTACGTGGCGGAGCATGTGCTCGGCCTGCCGCGTTCGTTCTGACCGGAGGCGCGCGCCATGAGACCACTCGACGGCATCAACGTCGTCACGCTCGAACACGCGATCGCCGCGCCCTTCTGCACGCGTCAGCTTGCCGATCTCGGCGCGCGCGTGATCAAGATCGAACGGCCTGGTGTCGGGGACTTCGCTCGCGGCTATGACGAGCGCGTGCATGGACTCGCATCGCACTTCGTGTGGACGAACCGCTCGAAGGAAAGCCTCTCGCTCGACGTCAAGCACAAGGAGGCCGCGCCAATCCTCGACGCGCTGCTCGCGGACGCCGACGTGCTCGTGCAGAATCTCGCGCCGGGCGCTGCGGCGCGGCTTGGGCTGAGCTACGAGGCGCTGAGCGAGCGCTGCCCGAAGCTGATCGTGTGCGACATCTCCGGCTATGGCGACGACGGTCCTTACCGCGAGCGCAAGGCCTACGACCTGCTGATCCAGAGCGAATCGGGCTTTCTTTCGATCACGGGGTCGCCCGGCGAGCCCGCGAAGGCGGGCTGCTCGATCGCCGACATCGCCGCAGGCATGTATGCCTACTCGAACATCCTGAGCGCGTTGCTGATGCGCGGTCGCACCGGGCGCGGCTGCCGCATCGACGTTTCCATGCTGGAGAGCATGGTGGAGTGGATGGGTTATCCGCTCTACTACGCGATCGACGGACAAACGCCGCCGCCGCTCGCGGGCGCGTCGCACGCGACGATCTACCCGTACGGGCCGTTTCCCGCGGGCGACGGCAAGTCGGTGATGCTCGGCCTGCAGAACGATCGCGAATGGAAGCTCTTTTGCGAGCACGTGGTGTTGCAACCGGAACTCGCCACCGATGAACGCTTTGCCGCGAACTCCCAGCGTTCCGCGCGCCGTGCGGAACTGCGCGAGCTGATCGTCGAGGCGTTTTCGAAGCTGACCGCGGCGCAGGTCATCGAGCGGCTCGAGCGCGCCGGCATTGCCAACGCCCAGATGAATACCATGGCCGACGTGTGGGCGCATCCGCAATTGCAGGCGCGCGAGCGCTGGCGCGATGTGCAGACCTCGGCGGGGATCGTGCCAGCCTTGTTGCCGCCGGGCGCGCCATCCGCATTCGATGCGCGTATGGATGCGGTGCCGGCGCTCGGTCAGCATACCGAATCAATCCTGCGTGAGCTTGGCTATGACGCGGCGCGCATCGGCGCGCTGCGCAAAGCCGGCGCCATCTGAACGCGCCTCGCGCCTCGCAAACCGACTTCACTGAACTACGCTGCCATGACAGATCATCCCAGCCGCGCACTCGCGGCGTTCGCCTCGCAACTGCGCTTCGATTCGATCCCGACTCACGTGGTCGAGCGCACTGTCAATCTCTACGTGGACTGGCTCGGCTCGGCGCTGGGCGGCAAGGGCGCGCGTCCGGTCGAGACGATTGCGCGTTTCGCACGCGCCGCGCGCGGCGCGCCCGAAACGCAGGGACCGTGCGATGTCATCATCGACCGCACACGCACGACGGCGTATTTCGCCGCCATGACCAACGGCGCGGCTTCGCATTTCGTCGAGCAGGACGACGTGCACAACGGCTCGGTGCTGCATCCGGCCACCGTCGTGTTTCCGGTGACGCTCGCGCTCGCGCAGGCGCTGGGCGTCTCGGGGCAGGAGTTCATCGCGGCCTCGGTGGCGGGCTACGAAGTGGGCATCCGCGTCGGCGAATTTATGGGGCGTTCGCACTACAAGATATTTCACACCACGGGCACGGTCGGCACGATCGCGGCTGCGGCCGCCGCGGGCCGTCTGCTCAAGCTCACGCCCGAGCAGATGCTCGACGCGTTCGGATCGGCGGGCACGCAGGCGAGCGGCTTGTGGGAGTTCCTGCGCGATGCGGCCGATTCGAAGCAACTGCACACGGCCATGGCGGCGGCGAACGGCCTGATGGCCGCCCAGCTCGCGGCGGACGGTTTTCGCGGCGCGCAACGCATTCTCGAAGGCGCACAGGGCATGGCGGCGGGCATGTCGAGCGACGCCGATCCCGCAAAGCTGGTCGATCGCCTGGGCGAGCGGTGGGCCACGGTCGAAACGTCGTTCAAGTATCACGCCGCGTGCCGTCACACGCATCCGGCCGCCGACGCGCTGCTGTCCGTGATCGAAGCGCACCGTCTGAATCCCGACGATATCGCGAGCGTGACGGCGCATGTGCATCAAGGCGCCATCGACGTGCTCGGCAGCGTGGTGGTACCGAGCACCGTTCACCAGGCGAAATTCAACATGGGGACCGTGCTCGGACTGGTCGCCTGGCGCGGCTATGCGGGCGTGAACGAGTTCGAGCGCGACTACTCTGCGGCCGATATCGCCGCGTTTCGCGAACGCGTGACGATGGCGCTGGACGAAGAAGTGGATCGCGCATATCCCGTCCGCTGGATCGGCAAGGTCAGCGTGACGACGCGCGACGGCCGCACGTTGCAAGGCCGCGTGGACGAACCGAAGGGCGACCCGGGCAACACGCTTTCGCGCGAAGAGATCGGCGCGAAGTTCGTGCGGCTCGCGGCATTCTCGGGCGCCGCGAGCGAGAGCGATGCGCAGCGCCTGCTCGACGCGGCGTGGGGCATCGCCGAAGCGCCGCGCGTGAGCACGCTGTTCGGCGAAGGGGCGAGCGTATGAGCGCCGCGCTTTCCCGCTCGTATCTCTTCGTGCCGGGCAACCGGCCCGAGCGCTTCGAGAAGGCGCGCGGCGCAGGGTCGGATGCCGTGATCCTCGATCTGGAAGATGCGGTTGCGCCGGGGGAAAAGGGCGCGGCGCGCGACGCCGTGCTTGCGGCGCTGGACGCCGCGCGCCCCGTGTGGGTGCGCGTGAACGGTACCGACACGCCCTGGTTCGCCGATGACGCCGCCGCGCTCGCCGGACATGCGGGCGTGGCGGGCGTCATGTTGCCGAAGGCGGAAAGCGCGGAGCAGGTCGCGGCGGTGCGCTCGGGCGCGCACGGCACGCTGCAGGTGTTGCCGATCGTGGAAACGGCGCGCGGCATTGCGGGCCTGAATGCGCTGTGTGGCGCGCAAGGCGTGCTGCGCGTGGCGTTCGGTACGCTCGACTTTCAGGTGGATATGGGCATCGACGGCGACGGCGAGGAACTCGACGCGTTCCGTTCGCAGATCGTGCTGGCCTCGCGGCTTGCGGGCATTGGGGCGCCCGTGGACGGCGTTTCGACCGTCTTCGACGATGCCGACGGGCTCGAGCGTGAAGCGCGCCGCGGGCGGCGCTTCGGCTACGGCGGCAAGCTGTGCATACACCCGAAGCAGATCGAGCCCGTGCATCGCGCGTACGCATGGAGCGAGACGGAGCGCGCATGGGCGCAGCGCGTGCTCGATGCGGTGCAGGCGAGTGGCGGGGCGGCGGTGGCGCTCGACGGCAAGATGGTCGACATGCCGGTTATCCTCAAGGCGCGGCGGATTCTGGGTGTTTGAACGCTGGCCGCTGTCGTTGAAGTTGCCGCGATGCAGTCGATAAAGAAGGCGCCTTTGTTTTCACAAAGGCGCCTTTCTTGTTTGCGGCTCGCCAGGGAACCGTATTAGCTAATAGCGCCAGCGAGTTCCGGCACGACCGTGAACAGGTCGCCCACGAGGCCGTAATCGGCCACGCTGAAGATTGGCGCTTCCTCGTCCTTGTTGATCGCGACGATGACCTTCGAGTCCTTCATGCCGGCCAGATGCTGGATCGCACCCGAGATGCCCACTGCCACGTACAGCTGCGGCGCGACGATCTTGCCGGTCTGGCCGACCTGATAGTCGTTCGGGACGTAGCCAGCGTCGACGGCTGCGCGCGAGGCGCCCAGGGCTGCGTTGAGCTTGTCCGCGAGCGGCTCCAGCACCTTCGTGTAGTTCTCGCCGCTGCCGAGACCCCGGCCACCCGAAACGATGATCTTCGCGCTCGTGAGTTCCGGACGGTCGAGCTTCGTGACTTCACGGCTCACGAACTGTGAGAGTCCGCTGTCCGCTGCGGCTTCGATCTTCTCGACCGCTGCGTTGCCGCCTTCGGCCGCAACCGCATCGAACGCCGTCGTGCGCACGGTGATGACCTTGACCGGATCGGCCGATTGCACCGTCGCGATCGCATTGCCCGCGTAGACCGGACGCTCGAACGTGTCGGCACTGTGCACCGCGGTGATGTCGCTGATCTGGGCGACGTCGAGCTTCGCCGCGATACGCGGGGTGACGTTCTTGCCCGCAGCGGTTGCCGGAGCCAGGATGTGTGAGTAGTCCTTTGCGATATTGAGGACCGTCGCTTCGACGTTCTCCGCGAGGCCCTGCTCGAGTTGCGGCGCGTCGGCCAGCAGCACCTTCGTAACGCCTACGATTTTCGCGGCTGTGTCGGCAGCGGCTTGCGCATCGTGGCCTGCGATCAGCACATGCACGTCTCCACCAATCTTCCGCGCTGCGGCGACCGTGTTCAGCGTCGCGGCCTTGATCGACTGATTGTCGTGTTCGGCTATTACCAGATTCACCAGATTCGTCATCTTGTTTCGCTCCCCTTACAGCACCTTGGCTTCGGTTTTCAGCTTCTCGATCAGCGCGGCTACGTCCGGCACCTTCACGCCTGACGAACGCTTCGGCGGCTCGGCAACTTTCAGCGTTTTAAGGCGGGGCGCGACGTCGACACCCAGATCCGACGGCTGGATCGTCTCCAAAGGCTTCTTCTTCGCCTTCATGATGTTCGGCAGCGTGACGTAGCGCGGCTCGTTCAGGCGCAGGTCCGTCGTCACAACAGCAGGCAGCTTGAGCGACAGCGTTTCCGCGCCACCGTCCACTTCGCGCGAAACCGTGGCCTTGCCGTCTGCTACGACCACCTTCGAAGCGAACGTCGCTTGCGGCAGGTTCGCCAGCGCAGCGAGCATCTGCCCGGTCTGGTTCGAATCGTCGTCGATGGCCTGCTTGCCGAGAATGACCAGTTGCGGCTGTTCCTTGTCGACCAGCGCTTTCAAAAGCTTCGCCACTGCCAGCGGCTGCAGATCGTCGTTCGACTCGACCAGCACGGCGCGATCCGCACCGATAGCGAGGGCCGTGCGCAGCGTTTCCTGGGCCTGCGCAACACCGCACGAAACGGCGATCACCTCGGTCGCCACGCCGGCTTCCTTCAGACGCACCGCTTCTTCAACGGCAATTTCATCGAACGGGTTCATCGAGAACTTCACGTTGGCGATATCCACCCCCGTGCCGTCCGACTTCACTCGAACCTTCACGTTGTAATCGACCACGCGCTTGACGGGCACCAGAATTTTCAAGCTCTTTCTCCTCGATAGGGGCAATGCTTTCGTCGCTGACGAAGACCTTCGTCACTGTGACAGACGCGTGAGCTGCGCGGAATTCAGCTTTGTGGAAGGCGTGCTTCGAGCGCGCTAAAGCGGCGCCGCGCAACCTGCATGGGCGCGAAGCGTCGCATGAAAGCAGCGCGCGCCGCAATCGTCCGTTCGAACGAAGCGGCGCGCATGGAAGCGAGAGGGGAGTGTCAGTTCTTCTTGTCGCGCACGAAGCGCAGTGCGAAGCGCACGAGCCGCGGCATGGTTTCGGGCCGCAGCAGACGCTTGTCGTAGCCCGCAAAGCGCCGCTCGTTTTCGGCGAGACACAGGTGCATGAGTTCCGGCACGCTGATGTCGACGTCCGTCACCTGCTGCGCGCCGTTCATCGTGAAGTTGTTGTCGTGCCGGTGTTCGTTGCCCTCGGCATCCATGGCGCGCGCGAGGCCGACGCGTTCCCACGCCAGAAACGCCCAGACGCCGGCCACCTTCAGCTCGAAGCGAATGCGCTGCCACCAGTTGAGCCGGGCGCGATGCCAGGCCACCCAGTTCGCGAACAGCAGGATATGGCGGCATTCTTCCTGCATGACGGGCTCGAACGTGTCGATCAGTTCGGGCGGAAAGAGGCCCGAGCGATGCGCCACTTCGAAGAGGCCGAACGCGAAGAAGCTGTCGACGCATTCGCTGTAGCCCGTCACGAGGTAGGCCCATTCGGCGTCCTTGGGATACACGTAGGGCGGCTCGCTCGCGAGCTTGATGCCGTACGCCGCCACCATGCGCGAGAGCACTTCCTTGTGGCGGTTCTCCTCCCACGCGTTGAGTGCGAGCGCATCGCGCATCACGGCGTCGTCGAGCGAGGCGGCATAGGCGGCCATGCGCAGGCGCGCGCGGCCTTCCGTTTGCACGGCAATGTCCCAGATGGGCAGGTCGGTAATGCGCTTGAGCGCCGCGGGTTCGAGCTGCGGCCAGTCGAGTACCGAGGGCCGGTAAGGATTGAAGGTCTCGCGGAACATGCGGCACATCTCGTCGCGATGCACGTCGGAGCCGGGCGTGAGCGCACCGGTGACACGGCTCGTCCAATGGCGCGTGTTGCGCTCGGCGGCGTCGAGCGTCTCGCGGTCTGGACGCTCGACGGGCAACGCGGGCGCGCTGAAGCCGGGAATGAATTGCGACGCATCGAAGGCGTCAAGGATCAGGTCGTCCATCTCGCTGTTCTTTTGCTGGTGGCTAACGCACGCGATGTTTTCGCGGTCGCCGGGATGCATAAGAGACTGCCGTCGTCGCAAGAGCTTACTTCGAACCGGCGCAACGCGCGACGAGCACGGCGCTCCATTGAATCGTTAGCTAACGCTCATACGTCGCGCATGCACGCCGCATGCGGCTTCAATATTCAATCCGTCTCGTTCGACGCAATAATGACCCGGTCCATATCGATTCGCTGAACGAACGCAACATTCGCGGTGCGAACGGTCGTGCCCGAACATTGCTGCGCGGCACGAATGCGCGCAATGGTCTAATTAAGCAGGTAGAGTACTGCTGGCTGGCCCCCTGCTGCGTCGCCCTGAATCAGGCGGCGGCGCAGCAACGGGGGCCGGCGGCAACGGCATGAAGACAGTCGGTCAAGGGGGCGTCGCATGCGGGCAACGCCGCGGCGCCTGGACACTCCAGCTAACCGGAAACCTGCCTGTGCGCATCCTGTCGATATTCGGTACGCGGCCCGAAGCCATCAAGATGGCGCCGCTCGTCAAATGTCTCGAAGCGCAACCCGGCGTGCAGTCGGTCGTCTGCGTGACGGGGCAGCATCAGACCATGCTGCAGCAGGTCCTCGACCTGTTCGGCATCGTGCCCGCGCACAACCTCGGCGCGATGACCGCGAACCAGACGCTCAACGGACTCGCCGGGCGCCTGTTCGCCGGGCTCGACGATGTGCTCGCCGCCGAGCAGCCCGAGCGCGTGCTCGTGCACGGCGACACCCTGACGAGCATGGCGGGCGCCATTGCCGCCTTTCATCGGCGCATACCGGTCGGGCACGTGGAGGCCGGGCTGCGCACCGGCAATCTGTTCGAGCCGTGGCCCGAGGAAATGAACCGGCGTGTGGTGGACGTCGTGAGCGATCTGCTCTTCGCGCCGACCGCTAGCTCGCAGGCGAACCTCGAAGCGGAGGCGTTGGCGGGGCGCGTGGTCGTGACGGGCAATACCGTGATCGATGCGCTGCACCTCATGTGCGAGCGGCTCGACAACGACGCGGCGTTGCGCGAGCGCCTCGACGCGCAGTTTCCGTTTCTCGAACCCGCCGACACCGGCCGCCCGTTGCTGCTCGTTACCGGCCATCGGCGCGAGAGTTTCGGCGAGGGCTTCGAGCATATCTGCGCGGCGCTCGCCACGCTGGCGCATTCCGGCAAGATGCAGATCGTCTATCCCGTGCATCTGAATCCCAACGTGCGCGGCCCCGTGCTCGCCACGCTCGGCAACGCGCCCAACGTTCATCTCACCGATCCGCTCGACTACCCCGAGTTCGTGCGCCTCATGCAGCGCGCGGCGATCGTGCTGACCGATTCGGGCGGGGTGCAGGAGGAGGCGCCCGCGCTCGGCAAGCCGGTGCTCGTCATGCGCGACGTGACGGAGCGCCCCGAAGCGCTCGCCGCGGGCACCGTGAAGCTCATCGGCACCGACCGGACGGCGATCGTGCGCGCGGTGCTCGAACTCGTCGAGAACGAGGACTAGCGGCGCGCCTACGCGCGGCGAGTCAATCCGTACGGCGACGGGCACGCTTCGGAGCGCATCGTCGCGGCGCTCACCGGCCAGCCGTTCGAGCCGTTCCCGAGTCGCGAGTTGCCAGGCTACCGGCATCCGGTGGTCGCCATGCGGCCGGAGCCCGGCGAGGCGGACGAGGCCGACGCGGCGCCTTGACGGCGGTTCGATGCCGACGCATCAGTTGCATCGCAGTGCCAGGCAATCAGTGCATTCCAAAGGCGGGATGGCAAGGACCGCCACGCGGCGGATGTGCCGCCGCGCCGACACCATGAGGCATCACACGTGAGATTCGATCCGATCGGGCAGGGGCGCGCAGCGGGGCGCAAGGGCGTGGGCGCGCCGGTTTGCGTCTATGTGGCCGCAGCGTTTCTCGCGGTGCTGGGGCACTGTGCATATGCGGCGCCTGGCGACCTGGCCGGTGCGTTCGCACAGCTTGGAGCCGGGCGCGTGGAATCGCGAACCGTGTCGCTGGCCGATCTCGGCGTGCGCGATCCGGTCGTGCTGCGCGCCCCCGATGCGACTCAGGAACTCTATCTGCCGGTGCCCGCGGGCTTGCCGATCAGCAACGCGACGCTGCAGCTCGACGCGAACTATCTGCGCGGCAACGGCGGGCGCACGACCTTCCTGCTCTCGCTCGACGGCTCGCCCGTGCAGGCGCGCAACGTCACCGACGCGCAGGGCGACGGCTCGCTCAGCATCGGCGTGGATGGCGGGCCGCGCCCTTCGGGCTTCGTGCGCGTGGGGCTGCAATGGTCGTCGGTGCTCAACGAAAACGTCTGCACGGACCAGACGGCGATCGGCAACGTCTGGAAGGTCGCGCCCACCACGCGCCTCACGTATCAGTTCGACACGTCGGCCGTGAACGACGTGCGCACCGCGTGGAGCGCGCTGCCTGCGAAACCCGTGGTGCTCGTGAGCGGCGGCAAGCTCGATGGCGCGGCTTACGACGTGGCGTGGCGGCTCGAAGCCCTGTTGATGCGCGGCGGCGCCACGCCCGTCACGACGCGCATGCCCGCGGTGGGCGACACCGTGAATCCCGGCACCGTGCAGGTGCCGGCCGCGTTGCAGGCGGTGCCCGCTTTTGCTGCGCTGGCAGCGGGCGGTTCGCACAAGATCGCCAATCCGGCGGAACTCGGTGCACTCATCGCGCTCGCGCCGGCGGGCGCCTTCGCGCCCAACGTCGTGGTCGCCGACGACGCGCTGCGCGCGCAAGCGGGCGCGGCGCTCGATGCATTGCGCGGCGAAGTGCTGGCGGTTTCCGCCGACGCCGCGAGCGCCTTCGACGCGTGGCGCACGCATTCCGGCGGCGCACTTGCCGCGCCGTTCGAGAAGGGCGAATTGCGCCTCGCGCATCTGGGGGGCCTGCCTACCGTGGTGGTCGGCGACGACACCGGCGTGAGCGCGCTTTCGCGCACGTGGAGCGGCATCGACGTGTCGCGCCGGCTCGTCGTGCACGAACTGGCCGCTTCGCCGAACCTGAGCGCAGGGGGTTCGAGCGACCGGATCGCGCTTTCGCTGATCGGCGGAACGCCGCGAACGTTAGAGGTGCTGACGAGCGCGGCATGGGAGGCCAATTTCGATCTCGCGGCCGTCTCGGGCGATGGGCGGATTCCGCGCCGCGTGGTGCTCGATCTCGCTGCCGCGCCCGCGGCGGACCGCAACGGCCAGACGGCGTCGATCTTCTTCAACGGCGTGCTGATCGGCTCGCACCTGCTCGACACCGACGGCCACGCGCAACGTGTGAGCGCGGACATCCCCGTGTATGCGCTCGGCACCACCAATGCGCTGCGCGTGCTGTTCCAGCGTCAGCCGGCGGGCGGCTGCCGCCCGCGCGAGCAGGGCTATCCCGCGGCCGTGCTGCCGGGCAGCCATCTGGTCATCGGCAAGGGACCGCTCGGCGAGAACTTCACGGGCATGGTGGCGCGTTTTTCGCGCACGGCGAATGTGCTCGTGCCCGACGCCTATCTGGCCGACCCGGTAACGACGCTGCCGCGCGTGGCGCGGCTCGCCAACGCGGCGGGCGTGGGGCCCACGCGCGCGACGCTCCGGGTGGTGCCGAACGGCCAGAGCGCGCAGCCGAAAGCTGCGTTCCTCGCCGCCGATGTCGCGCTCGACAGCGAGGCGGGCCACGCGAGCTTTGCAAACGGCCGCCTCACACTCAAGGGGCGCGGCGGCTCGATGCTCGTCGACATGTCGGGTCTCGCGAATCTCGGCCTGATCCAGGTGGTGCGCTCGGGCACGACGCCTGGCATCGTCTACCGCAGCGTGGGCGAAGCGCCGGTTCTGCCGCCCGGCATGCAGTTGCAGCAGGGCGACGTGGCGATCGTCGATGCGAGCGGCGTGCTCAAGACCTTCGACACGCAGTATCCCGGCGGCGTGCCGCCGACGGACGATCAGCGCGCGTGGCTCACGCGTCACTGGGCGGGCTGGGGCGTGCCGAGCATTGCCATCGCAGTGATGGTGCTGCTGCTGCTCGCCGCGGGCTTCGCGCGCAAGCGGGCGCGGGCGAGGACGGCGGCCGCCGCCGCGGCGCGCGCGGCGCAGGAGAGCGCCGAAAACCCGGACAACAAGCAGAGCGGATCGTGAGCGCGAACGCCATCGACTGGTGGCTCAACTATTTTGCCGGCCGTTACTACGAGGGCATGGAGTATCTCGCCGCGGTGGTGGCGGTGGTGATCCTGCTGTCGAGCATCGACGATCTCTTTATCGATGCGTGGTACTGGGTCCGCCGCATCATCCGCCACTACACGATCGAGCGCCGCTACGAGCCGTTGCGCGCCGAGCAGCTCTACACGCGCGAGCAGCAGCCGCTGGCGATCATGGTGCCCGCGTGGCGCGAGGAGGATGTGATCGCCTCGATGGTCACCGACCTCGTGCGCGTGCTCGACTACAAGAACTATGTCGTGTTCGCCGGCACCTACCAGAACGACGCGGCGACGATTGCCGAGGTCGAGCGCATGCGGCGGCGCTACAAGCAGCTCCACCGCGTGGAGGTGCCGCACGACGGCCCCACCTGCAAGGCCGATTGCCTGAACTGGATCGTGCAGGCGATCTTTCGCATGGAGAAGGAAACCGGCATCGAATTCGCGGGCGTGATCCTGCACGACAGCGAGGACGTGCTGCATCCGCTCGAGTTGCGCTTCTTCAACTACCTGTTGCCGCGCAAGGACATGATCCAGTTGCCGGTGGCGTCGCTCGAGCGCGAATGGTACGAACTCGTCGCGGGCACCTATATGGACGAGTTCGCCGAATGGCATGCGAAGGATCTCGTGGTGCGCGAGAGCCTGGCCGGCACGGTGCCGTCGGCCGGCGTGGGCACGTGCTTCTCGCGCCGCGCGCTGGCCGGGCTCGCGGAGGAAACGCAGAACCAGCCCTTCAACACGGAGACGCTGACCGAAGACTACGACGTGGGCGAGCGCCTCGGCCGCATGGGCATGCATTCGATTTTTGCGCGCTTTCCCGTGGAGTTCGCCACGCGGCGCAAGTCGTGGTTCGGCTTCGGGCCCGAGCGCGACGTCACGCTGACCATGCCGCTGTGCGTGCGCGAGTTCTTTCCCGATACGTTTCGGACCGCTTACCGTCAGCGCGCGCGCTGGACGCTCGGCATCGGCCTGCAAGGCTGGGAGCAGACGGGCTGGGTCGGCACGATCGCCAACCGGTATCTGCTCGCGCGCGACCGCAAGGGCATCGTGACGGCGTTCGTCGGCATCATTGCCTACGTGCTGCTCGCGCAGTTCCTGCTCTTCGCGTACGCCGAGTTTCTCGGCATTCGGCCGGAACTGGTCGCCTCGCCGTTCGCGGGCTCGCGCTTTCTTACCATCGTGCTGTGGGCCAACGGTGTCGCGCTGCTGCTGCGCGTGATCCAGCGCGTCTACTTCGTCTCGCGGCTCTACGGCTGGGAGCATGGCGTGCTGTCGGTGCCGCGCATGGTGATCGGCAACTTCGTGAACTTCATGGCGGTCTCGCGCGCGTGGAAGATGTATCTCGCGTATCTGGTTACCGGCAAGCGGCTCGTGTGGGACAAGACCATGCACGACTTCCCCTCGTCGGACGGCTTCACGGACCGCCGGCAACGCCTCGGCGAACTGTTGCTTTCGTGGCAGGCGATCGGCCCGAAGGAGCTGGAGCAGGCGCTGGCCCAGGAGCACGCGCAGGAAGCGCCGCTCGGGCGCGTGCTGATGGCGCAGGGCTGGCTCGACGAGGAAACGCTCGCGGAGGCCATCGCGTTCCAGGCGGACCTGCCGCGCGGCCGGCTCGATCGCGAACGGCTCACGCGTTACGCGAGCGATCTGCCGATCGAATTTGCGGTCCGTTACCGCGTGCTGCCGCAAGGCGACGACGGCAAGGGGCACGAAGTGCTGCTGTGCGCGAGCCCGCTCGCGGAGGCGGCGCTCGCTGAATTGCAGGCCCAATGCGCGTTGCCGATCGTGCAACGCATCGTGCGCGAGGGCGAGGTGGCGGACGGCTTGCGCCTGTTGCGCGGCGTGCCGCCGGCGCAGGTGCGCGAGGCGCATGAAGCGAAGGCGAACGCCGAGGCGCAGGGCGCCGCTACCCCGGGCGTGCCGCTGCTGGGCGATCTGCTGATCGAACGCGGTGCGGTCAAGCGCGCCGCATTTGAAGGCGCGTTGCAACGCTATCGGCCCGCCGAGCACGGACGGATCGGCGATTTCATGGTGGAGCAGGGCGTGATCACACGCGATGCGCTGGCTGCGGCGATCGCGGAGCAGGAACGCCTGCGCGCCGAAGGTGCAGCCGCGTCATGAGACGGACTCCGAAGCGTTTTCCGGCGACGCGATCTTCATCCGGCTGGGGTGGGGGTGTGCCGCGTCGTGCGGCGATGCCGCGTGTGTTCCTGCTCGCCGCGTTGTGGGCGGCGCTCGCGGGCGCGGGGCGCGCTCAGGCCGAGGCGTTGCCGCAGGGTACGCAGCCGTTGCCGTTGAGCGGTGCGGCCTATCGCGTCGCCCAGCAAGGCTACGACGCTTATGCGCGCCACGACTACGCGGCGGCGGAGCGCTATGCGCGCGAGGCGATCCGGCAACGGCCCGATCTCGCCACGCTACGCTTGTTGCTCGCGGACTCCCAGGCGGCGCGCGGGCAATGGCGCGAGGCGAGCCGCACGCTCTCCGACGCGATCGCGCAGGTCGGTCCCGACGCGGCGCTCACGGCCCGGCGGCGCGAGGTCGATGCGCAGGTGGCGGCGCTGGCGCGGCCGGGCGCGCCAACCGCTGGCGGCCGCACGGCGCGCGCCGCGCCGCCGCCGGGTTCCGGTCCGCCCGACCATCTGACCGGCCGCGCATGGCAGCTTGCTCAGGATGCCTACAAGTCATACGGGGCGAAGCAATACGACGCCGCGTGGCGGGAGGCGAATGCCGTCATCGCATTGCGGCCCGACATCTTGCGTCTGCGGCTGCTCGCCATCGACGCCGCCGCGGCGGGCGGCCACGACCGCGAAGCCTGGCAGGCTGCGCAGGACGCGCAGCGGCGTTTCGGCGACAGCGAGGCGCTGCGCGAGCGCCGCACGCAGATCGGCGCGCGGCTCGCGCCCGCGGCGGTGCAGGCGGCCCAGGCGGCGCGCACGCGCAGCGACACCGCGCAGGCTGTCGCGCTCATGCACGAGGCGATCGGCTACGCGCCGCTGGAACTGGGCAACCGGCTGCTGCTGTGCGAGATGCTGCTCGAACAGAACGACATGGCGGGCCTCGAAGCGGCGGCGGGCGAGGCGATTGCATCGGGTGCCACGCCGACGCTGATGCCGTACGTGTTGCGCGGCTATGCACGTGCAGCGCAGGGCAGGTCGGCGCAGGCCGATGAGGATTTCGCGCAGGCGCTGCTGAGCGAAGGCGCCTCGCTGCGCGACGAGCGCGTGGCGCACGCGATCATCGCCGATGTGTGGACGGCCGAAGGGCAGCCGCAGCGCGCGCTCGACTTGCTTGCCACGCTGCCGCCCGTCGGCGACGACACCAACGCGCTGATCGCGATGCGCCGGTACTACGCGCGCGCGGCGCTCGCGCAGGCCGCCGCGCCGACCTCGCCGGCTACGCCCGGTGAGCGGGTGGCCGCGGCGGCGCGCCCGGTGCTCGACTGCACGGTGGACCAGTACGGCAGCGCCTGCGACGTCTACGCGGCCGATCCCGGCTTTGCGTACCGGCGCGCGGCAATCGTCGCTGCGCAGCGCGGCGATCAGGCGGCCGCGCTCGACGCGCAGCGCCGGGCCGTCGCCGCAGACCCGCGCAATCCGCAGCATCGGCTCGAACTGATCGACGCGCTCACGGCCGCGGGCGATACCGAAGGCGCGACGCGCGAAGCGCGCGCGATGCTTGAGGCGGGCCTGCTCGACGCGCTGCCGCCGCTTTCCGCCGCGTACGTCGCGCAGCGCGCGGGTGACGACCGGCGCGCGTCCACGTACTTCGCGCAGGCCGACGAAGCCGGCCAGTTGCCTGAGCAGGCCACTGGCGATGCCGGCTACAGCGCGTACCGCGCGACGTTCGACGCGCTGGCCGCAAGCTATTTCAAACACGCGATCGATTACGGTACCTCGCCGCCGCCGGGCGTGGCCCCGGCCACGCTGGTGCAGCTGCAAGACCTGCGCAACGCCCACGCCGACGTCACGCGCGACTGGGGCGCGATCGCCTCGGTCAACTATCGCGGCGCAGGCCTGCAGCCCGGCGTCTCGACCGGCGAAGTGCCCGGCTCGTACAACAACTGGCAGATGGGCGTCGAAGGATACTGGCGGCCGTTCGGCTCGCTCGGCGACCGCAACTTCGAGGTCTACGCGCGCGTCTATCAGGACGTCGGCGCAAAGGGCGACGCGCCGAGCGGCATCTCCACGGCGCTCGGCGCGATCGGCGCGCGCGCCAAGCCGTTCGAGTCGATCAACGCGGTGGTGGCGTTCGAGCGGCTCATCCCCATCGGCTCGCGCGCGCCTTCCGACTGGCTGCTGCGCCTCGCCTACTCGGGCGGCATCGGCACCGAGCGACGGCTCGACGTGCCTTCGTGGTGGACGGTGCAGGACTATGGCGAAATCGGCCATTACGTGAGCAACGGCTGGAACTACGGCACGGGCTATATCGAGGCGGGCCGTACCTGGCGGCTCGACACCATCAGCCCGAGGCTCACGGTCTTTCCGTACGCGGTGGCCGGCGTGGACTACGATTCGAGCATCAACCGCAGCGCGCCGGTCGGCATGGGCGTGGGCGTCTCGACGCGCTACTGGTTCCGCGACAGCTTCTACGACGCGCCGCGCTCCTACGTCGACGTGACGGTGCAGTACCGCTGGCGCATCACGGGCGACGACCGGGCGGGCGGCGTGTTCTTCGGTGCCGTGCTCTCTTATTGAGGAAACCTGATGATGGTGCGCAGAAAGGCTCGAGGCATCGCGGACGAGGCAGAGGCGGGCAGCCGAACGCGCTTGCGTGCGCGGCCGCGCTACGCGCGCCTCGCATGCGCGGCGCTGTGCGCGCTCGCTGCCGCCGGATGCACGCTGCAGGTGCCCGCACACGCGGATGCGCTCGCGCAAGGCATCGTCTGGCAGCCCGACAACGACCATCTCGACTTGCGCGGCGACTGGGACCGGTTGGGCGTCAACGAGCTGCTGGTGCAATGGATCGCCGTGGACGACGTCGCGTTCATGGCGGGCGCGGGCATTCCCGCGCCGCGCGTGCCCGACTGGGTGCGCATTGCCAGCGAACCGTGGGCGCGCGGCGTGATCGTCGGCCTCGCGGGCTATTCGGACGAGAAGAAGGCGCGCGAGAACCTCGAAACGCTCGTCGATCGTTCGCTCAAGCTCGCGGCCGTGCGCCCGCCGGTGCACATCACAGGCTGGTATTTTCCGGTCGAAGTCGATCCCACCTGGACCGACGCGCCACGCATGGCGCCGCTACTGAAGAAGCTGCCGCATCCGCTGTGGATCAGCGTGTACGACACCAGCAACCTCGGCGGCGAAGCGCTCGCGAAATGGCTCGACTCCTGGCTGCCGCGCGATGTCGGCGTGTTGCTGCAGGACGGCTGCGGCGTCTATGCGCGCGGCCCGGCGGCAGCGCGCGAATATGCGGATGCGCTCTCCGCGCATCTGGGCCACAAGCGCGTGCGCATCATCGCGGAGGCGTTCCGGCCCAAACAGGGCGGCGGCTTTCGCGCGGCCACGGCCGCCGAGCTGGCGCCGCAGCTCGAGGCGTATCACGGTTATCGCGTGTATCTCTTCGACGGCCCGCACTACATGTCGCCGGAGCTCGTCGAGGGCCTGCTGCAGCAGCAGAAGGCGCGGGGCGCGGCGCAGTAGCGGGTCGTATGGAAAACGCGGCGAACGCGTAACGCGCGCTCGGCGCTTTCGCGGACTTCAGCGCAATTGCGCGAAGGCGATCAACAGGACCATGCCGCCGATGGCGCCGTCGAGCACGCGCCATGCACCCGCACGCCGGAACAGCGGCGCGAGCACGCGCGCACCGTAGCCGAGCGCGACGAACCACACTGCGCTCACGGACATCGCGCCGATCGCGAAGGCGAGGCGGCTGCCCTGCGGTTCGCGCGCGCCGGCCGTGCCGATCAGCAGGAAGGTGTCGAGATACACGTGCGGATTGAGCCAGGTGAACGCGAGCGTCATGAGGATGATCGGCCAGGCGCGTTGCTCGGGCGCATCCGCCGCGGCCTGGCTCTCCAGCACTGCGTGCGACGGGCGCACCGCACGACGCAGTGCGCCGATGCCGAACCACACGAGCCAGGCGAGGCCCACGTACAGCACGATGTGCACGAAGGTCGGATAGCGCTCGACGAGCGCCGAGGCGCCGCCCACCCCCGCGCCGATCAGCACGAAGTCGGACAGTGCGCAGAGCAGGACGATCTTGCCGACGTGCGAGCGCAGGATGCCCTGACGCAGCACGAACGCATTTTGTGCGCCGATCGTGACGATGAGCGAGGCGCAGAGCGCCGCGCCGTGAGTGAAAGCGAGCCAGTTCATGACGGTTGCGGAGAAAGTAGGCGCCGCGGGCGGCGCGGGGCGCGGCGCCTGCGGTCATTGGACATCGACAGGGAATGGCGCTAGTCTGCCGCCAGGAGCCGCATAAGAAAAGCTCATTTTCATTAACCGGATTAAGGAACGCTAATGCTCGACTATGCCTTGCTCGATGCGCTTGCCGCCGTCGTGCGGCATGGTTCGTTCGATCGCGCCGCGGGCGCGCTCAACGTCACGCCGTCGGCGGTTTCGCAGCGCGTGAAGCTGCTGGAGGAGCGCGTGGGCACCGTGCTCGTGAAGCGCGGCCAGCCTTGCGTCGCGACGGCTTCCGGCGCGCTGCTGTGCCGTCACACGGAGCGCGTGCAGTTGCTCGAGGCGGAGCTGGGCGGGGCGATGCCGACCTTCACGAGCGCGCTGGGGGCGGCGCGGCCGACACTGCGCGTGGCCGTCAACGACGACAGCGTGGGCACCTGGTTCATCGACGCCGTGGCGGGCTTCTGCGTCGAACGCGGCGTTCTGCTCGACCTCGTGATCGACGACCAGGATCACACCGCGCAACGCATGCGCGACGGCAGCGTGCAGGGCGCCGTCACGACGCAGGCCGAGCCCGTGCAGGGCTGCCGCTCGACGCGCCTCGGACGCATGCGCTACCTCGCGGTGTGCTCGCCGGCGTTCTTCGAGCGGCATTTCGCGCAAGGGGTGACGCGCGACACGCTGCGCCACGCGCCGTGCGTCGAGTTCAACCCCAAGGATCAACTGCAAAAGCGCTTCATTCGCCGTATCACGCGCGCGCAGATCGACGCGCCGCTGCACTGGATTCCCCACGTGGCCGGGTTTCTGCGCTGCTGCCTGAACGGTCTGGGCTGGGGCATGTGCCCCGAGCGCATGATCGCGCCGCATCTCGCGCGCGGCGAACTCGTCGAACTCACGCCCGGCCGCGCGCTCGACGTCGAACTGTACTGGCAGAGCTGGCGGCTTTCCATTGGCTGGCTCGACGACTTCGGCGCCATGCTCAAGGTGCGCGCCGGCGAATTTCTCGATCAGGGCCGCGGCGCGTAAGACGCGCGCCGCACGATATCTTCATTCGTTTGTCTTTATCCGCGGATTCAATGGTGGATTAGTGTGCTGACTTTCGGTGCGGACGACAGTGCTTGTCAGATCACCGTATTGTTGCTATTCGTCTCCTGTGAGTTGCACAATGTCGGCATTGGCGCGCGGCAATGCGGCTAAAGCAATATTCGAAATCCATTAATTGCTTTTCGAATAGTGGAATGCCTCGATATTCCATGGGTGTGGAGAACGCAAGCTTCGTGCGAGAATTCCGCGTCCAATAGACTGACGTTTAGTATGTGATATGTCTGATGCACCTATGTCGAATAGGTGCATTGCGTTTCATTGATCGGTCACGTCCCGTGTGTAAGAGTGGAGTCCGTGCGATCCCGGTACAGCCTGTGAGAGCGGCCATGGACGGGCATTTCAGGCTATATGCCTGCGCGCGGCGAAGCGGGTGCTGCAACAATTCAGTTATGTGGAAAAGTCGTGCGACTAGTGACATCCACCCTGAAACCGGTTATTTTTTCCGCAGCGAGATTGTTAAGTATCATCAAATCGGCAAAAAAGTTCACGGATGTAAAGAAACCAACATTGGAGGCTTGCAGTCGGAACTGAAAGCTCTGCCATCTCGTTTTTTGCGTTTGGCATTATCGTGTGAAAATTGCGTTTTTCCTGTGGATTGCGAGTTGGACACGCTATAATCCGGACGTGGCAGAGTGCTTATTCGACCGGCATATTTGAATCGTTTCCACGTGCACGAGGTGCATTATGACGAAATTAGATACCGGCAGCGTTTGGCAACAAACCATTGACCTTCTGTCCGCAGCTTCCGAGCCGTTGAGCCTGGACAGCGAATTCGAAGGCGGCAGAAGCTGCAAACCGGTACCCATCACACGCGGCGCATCGGAGGCGGCCAACCGGCGGCGCGCCACCGTCCGTTCGTGGGATGCGCAGGGCATCACCTTGATCCGGCGGCATGATCCGGACAGCATCACCGTTTGCTGGAGCGACGCCACCTATGGCCGCTACTCCGACCAGTTGTGGCGGGTGTGCACGGCGCGCCGCAGCGCGGTCTGTGCGCTGACCGGCGAGAAGATCCGCCGCGGCGACGCGGTGTTCCGGCCGAGCCCGAATCGCCGTCATCGCCCGGCCAACGCCGATGCGATGATCCTTGCGAGCAAGCTCGACAACCTTCCCAACGCCGTGGTCGCGGCGCGTCTGGACGAGGCGCTGGCCGCCTGAGCGCGGCGTCCCCGGGCGCACCGGTCGCCCGCGCGGGTATGCCCCCGCTCACCAGCCACGCGGCTGGCCACACCGCGTCATGCCCATGTCATAGCTGCACAGGAACAAAACGGCGCCCCAAGGGGCGCCGTTGTTCGTTTGCCGGTCGAAAGGCGGGTCGCCACCGTGCGCCGGGGCGGGCGCAACCGGCCCCCCCGGCGGCGCACCGCTCACACGGTGGCATCGCGGGCGTTTTCCTCTTCGAGCGCGTCGCGCGTCTCGGGCATTGCCAGCCAGACCATCAGCACCGCCGCGGCGCCTGCGCTCGCGAGCGCGAGGAAGCTCACCGTATTGCCCAGGTGATCGGCGATGAAGCCGGCCAGCGCCGTCGAAAGCGTCGCCCCGATCCCCGCCGAAAGCCCGAAGAGCCCGATACAGAGGTTGTAACGGCCCTTGCCGCCTGCCACGTCGGCGGCGATGAGCGGCAGCATCACGCCGAACACGGCGGCCGACAGGCCGTCGAGCATCTGCACCGGCACGAGGAAATACGGGTTGCCGACGGCGGCGAACAGCAGCGCGCGCAGCGGCAGCGCGCAAAAGCCCAGAATCAGCACGGGGCGGCGCCCCCAGGCCTGCGCGGTGCGGCCGACCCAGGGCGACATCAACGCGACGATGGCTTGCGGCACGATGATGCACGCCGCGATCACGAGCTGGACGTTGTCGCCCATGCCGGCCGTCACCTCGCCGGCGGCGAGGTTGAGCATCGCGGCGTTCGAGAGGTGGAACAGCACCACACAGGCCGCGAAGGTCAGCATGCGCCGGTCGCGCAGCAGGTCGAAGATCGTTTCGCGCGGTTCTCCGGCGACTGCCGCGCCGGCCTTGCCGGGCCTGGCCGCAGGTTTGGCGTAGGCGGCGTTCTGGTCGTACTCGATCATCACGAGCGCGACGAGCGCCGGCAACGCGAGCGCGGCCGTCAGCCAGAACACGGAGCGCGGCGACCAGTACTCGCCGCACAAGCCCATCAGGCCGGCGGCCACCGCACTGCCGATCGAGGCCCAGCGCGCGTTGCGGCCGAGCCGGTCGCCCAGGTTCTGGCGGCCCACCAGCGCGAGCGCGAGCGCCGCCATGGCCGGCACGAGCATGCAGCTGGCGAAGCCGTGGAAGATCTCGGCGGCCATCACCGCCACGACGGTCGGGCTCGCGGCGAGCAGGACGGCCGAGATGATGATCGCGATGATCGCCCACGCGGCGGCGGCCTTCTTGTTGCGCAGGGCGTCCACCGCCGCGCCGCCCGGCACCTGGCTCACCATCGCGCTGATCGTGCCCACCGACAGCGCCAGGCCGATCTCGCCCTGGGTCCACTTGTGCGACGCGAGATACGAGGCAATGAACGGCCCGAAGCCCGTCTGCACGTTCGCGACGAAGAAGTTCAGCCAGTCGAGCGCGCGCACGCTGCGCTGGCTTGGATTGGGTTGTTGCATGGTGCCGTCCGTCATTTGGCACCGTGGGCATTGGCCGCCGAGGCGACGGGCGATGCAGCGGGCGCTGCTTGCGCAGCCGAGGCAGCCGAAGCGGCCGGGGCCGGGGCCGGCGGCGGGGCGGCGGGCGTCACCGCGTGCACCGGCTGGTCGGGCGCGTAGGGCGGCGAGGCATCCACCTGCTGATCGCTCATTTCGAGCTGCGCTTCGAGCGTGTTGTTCTTCGTGACGAAGTGCAGCGCCGACCAGTCGGCCGCGATCGTATGACGTTTCTCGAGCGTGCCGCTCACGTCGAGCACCACGGCTTGCGGGGCGGCGCTGCCGTCGAGCAGCACGTCGACCACGCGGCCCACCTTGCCGCCGTTGGCGCGTTCCACGTCCGCATCGAGCATGGGCAGGCGCGTCGCGCTCGCTTCGGGGTTGCCGGGCTGCGGCGCACCGGCCTTGGGACGGTCGGGGATCTGCAGCTGGCTGGCCGGCAGGGCGAGCGTGATGGCGGGCGTTTTCGCCTGGGTGTTCACGTGCACGCCGCTCCACGGGAAATTGGCCTTGCGGTCGCCAATGCCCATGAAACCTTGCAGGTTCACCACGACGTCGACGGGCTTGCCGCCGGGGCCCGTGACCATGTCGACGGCGCGGCCCACGACCTTGCCGTCGGTCTTTTGCACTTCGCTGTCGAGCAGCGTGCGGAAGGTGCCGCGCTCGAGCGTGCGCACCTGCACGATGGGCGCCGGGGGCGGCGCCGGCGGGGCGCTGGCGGGCGCGGGCGGCGGCGGCGCCGGTCGGCGGCGGTGCACCGGCGCGGGGCGCGGCTTCTTCGGCGAGGGCTTGATCGTGGCCTCCGTTTCCGGCTCGCTCGCCGCCTCGGGCGCGGACGCGGCCTCGGGCTCGCTCGCGGCCGGCTCGGGCTCCGTGGCCACGGGCGCTTCCGGTTCGGGCGGCGGGGCCGGCCGGAACAGGCTGCAGCCCGAAAGCGTGAGCAGCATCAGCAGCGTCAGGGCGTACGGAAAGTGAAAAACGGGACGTGTGGAACGCAAGAAGCCGCGTTTCATCTACTGAAACTCCTTGGAGCGGCCGGCGCGGCGCGCGCGCGGCAGGGGGAAACCGGGTCGGGATGCGTGAGTGTAACCCGCGCACCGGCCCGATCCGCTTAATGACGGCGTGAGCGAACGGCGTCGGCGGACAGAGCGGGCGAACGGCGCGGGCGACCGGCGCGGTCGACCGGCTGGGCAACTCGCCGCAAGCGCCGCGCCGGGACGATCGCGCTTCGTCATACGAAACCGGTCCCGGTCTGCGCGGTAACGACGCGCTTCACGCCCAGGTGTAAACGCGGGGCCGGCCCTCACGTCGCGCCCTGTACACGGGCATATAAGCATCGCGGCATGAACTCAATGCGAATCGTGCGATGGGAGCGCAAATCGTGTTCGCCTAACCTTCGCTCCATCCATAAAGAGATGTCAAAACGATGAGCGCCTGGAAGTGGAAGAAGGCGCCGGCAACGCGTCGACACGACTAATTCAATTCGAGACGAACCTGATGACGGATCGGGCTGGTGAGCCGTGAACCGTTTCAGCATGCTGATAAAGGAGGCACTCACCATGATCGAACCCCACGCGCAGCCGCTTGCCGGTGCGACCGCCGCCGAAGTCGAGTCCAAAGATGCATTGGGCCCGGCCTCGGGATTCATCGACCGTTATTTCGACGTCGCCGCGCGCGGCAGCTCGCTGCGTCAGGAGGCGATTGCGGGCGTCACGACCTTCCTCGCGATGGTCTATTCCGTGTTCGTCGTGCCGGGCATGCTCGGCAAGGCGGGCTTCGACACCAGCGCCGTGTTCGTGGCCGTGTGCCTGACCACGGCGTTCGGCTCGCTGCTCATGGGCCTGTGGGCGCGCCTGCCGATCGCCATCGGCTGCGCCATCTCGCTGACGGCGTTCACCGCCTTCGGCCTCGTGCTCGGCAAGGGCCTGAAGCCCGAAGTGGCGCTCGGCGCGGTGTTCCTGATGGGCCTCGTGTTCACGGGCATTTCGGTGACGGGCGTGCGCTCGTGGATCCTGCGCAACCTGCCGCACGGCATCGCGCATGGCACGGGCATCGGCATCGGCCTGTTCCTGCTGCTGATCGCCGCCAATGACGTGGGCCTCGTGGTCAAGAATCCGGGCGCGGGCCTGCCGGTTTCGCTCGGCCATATCACCTCGCTGCCCGTGATCCTTTCGGTGGTCGGCCTCGCCGCGATCTTCGGCCTCGTGCGCCGCCGCGTGCCGGGCTCGATCCTGATCGTGATCGTCGCGATCTCGGCGCTCGGTCTCGCCATCGATCCGGCCGTGAGCTTTCATGGCGTGTTCGCGTGGCCTTCGCTGTCGGCGCCGGGCCATGCCTCGCTGATCGGCGCGATGGACATCAAGGGCGCGCTCTCGCTCGCCGTGCTGCCGAGCGTGCTGGCGCTCGTGATGACGGCCGTGTTCGACGCCACCGGCACGATCCGCGCCGTGGCGGGGCAGGCGGGCCAGCTCGACGCGAACGGGCGCATCGTCAACGGCGGGCGCGCGCTCACGGCCGACTCGGTCAGCTCGATCTTCTCGGGCTTCCTGGGCGGCGCACCGGCGGCGGCCTATATCGAATCGACGGTAGGCGTGGCAGCGGGCGCGAAGACGGGCCTCGCCGCCGCCACGGTGGGCGTGCTGTTCCTCGCGGTGATGTTCTTCGCGCCGCTCGCGGGCCTCGTGCCCTCGTATGCGACGGCGCCCGCGCTGATGTACGTCGGCCTCATGATGCTCTCGAGCGTGAGCCGCCTCGACATGGCCGATATGGTCGATTCGATGTCGGGCCTCGTGTGCGCCGTGTTCATCGTGCTCACGGCGAACATCGTCACGGGCATCATGCTGGGCTTCTGCACGCTCGTGATCGGCCGCGTGGTGAGCGGCGAGATCCGCAAGCTGAACGTGGGCACGGTGGTGATCGCCGGCGTGCTGGCCGCGTTCTACCTGGGCGGCTGGGCCATCTGACAATCGGATGACCCGGTCATTCGCCCGGCGGCCACGGCGGCCCGCCCGGGCGGCTGCACGGCCCGCGTCGCTTCACGGCGGCGCGGGCCGTGTGGCTTTTGCGCGCTGCTGTGTAGCGCGTTACTCCGGCAGCACGCTGTTGCGCGTCTTGCCCGCTTTGCGCGGCTTGCGTGGCCTGGGCTCCACGCCGATGCGCGGGTCGCGCGCGAGCACGAGCGCACTCAACTGCGCGGCCGTGTCTTCGAACGCCGCATCGGCTTGCGGCACATAGAGCCATTTGCCGAGCACGGGGTGCACTCGCAACGCCGGCATCGCATCGATGAGCGACGCATGGTTCTCCCGCGACGTGCAGACCAGCACGCCGTTGAACGGCGGATCGCGGTCGGCGGCGACGAGGCACAGCAGGCCGTCGAGATACGCGGCGTCGCAGCCGAACATGGGCTTGCGGATATAGCCGGGCTCGCGCTCGAAGGCGTCGAAGATCCAGAGCAGCGAGTTGCGGATTTTGGACGGCATGACGTGACGTGGCGGAGATAGCGGGGCGCGGCGCGCAGAAATCGCCATTCTAGTGGCGCCGATGCGGCCGTGCGCGCCGCCGCTCGCGAACGACTTACGCATGTCTTGACATCGCTCGCTTGTCGCCTATGCTAAACCACATGGTTAAGTATGAAGACGCCACCCTCGACCGCACCTTCGCGGCGCTCGCCGATCCCACGCGGCGCGCGCTGCTCGCACGCCTTGCGCAGCACGACGAACTCTCGGTGAGCGCGCTCGCGCAGCCGTTCGCGATGTCGCTGCCCGCGGTCATGAAGCATCTGGACGTTCTCGCTCAGGCGGGCCTCGTCACGCGCGCGAAGACCGGCCGCACCGTGGCGTGCCGGCTCGCCGCGGGGCCGATGGAGGACGCGATGCAGTGGCTCGCGCACTATCAACGCTTCTGGAGTGAATCGCTCGATCGACTCGCCGCTTTCGTGGAGGAAGATGCATGTCTACCCAACCCGCAGCCGGACCCGGCGCTGCCCATCAAGCTCCCAGCCTCACCATCCGGCGACGCCTCAACGCCACGGCCGCGAAGGTCTACGCCGCGTGGACGCAGCCGTCGCAACTGATGCGCTGGATGCACCCGTTCGACACCACCTGCATTCACGCCGAAGCCGACGTGCGCGTGGGCGGGCGCTTTCGCGTGATCATGCGCGGTGCGAACGGCGAAGACCACGACGTGAGCGGCACGTATCTCGAAGTCGTGCCCGACGCAAAGCTCGTCTTCACGTGGGCGTGGCGCAGCACGCCGGAGCGCGAGTCGCTCGTCACGGTGACGCTGCGCGCCGACGGTCCCGCCACCGACCTCACGCTGAAGCACGAACGCTTCTTCGACGAAGCAGCGCGCGACTCGCACAACGAGGGCTGGACGAGTTCGATCGATCAACTGGTGGCGCTGTTCGACTGAACGGCGCTCATTCAAGCGCAAGGAGGAATCGAAAGATGGAATCGCACAAGATCGTTTCGCAGACCGAATGGCTGGAGGCCCGTAAGGCGCTTCTCGCCGAAGAGCGCGCCTTCACGCACGCACGCGACGCGCTGGTGGCCAAGCGCCAGGCACTGCCGTGGGTGAAGGTCGAGAAGACCTATACATTCGAGACACCGCAAGGCCCGCGCACGCTTGCGCAGCTATTCGGGCCGCGCAGCCAGCTGATCATTTACCACTTCATGCTCGGGCCGGATTGGGAAGAGGGGTGCCCGGGCTGCTCGTTCCTGTCCGACCACGTGGACGGCATGCTGCCGCATCTGGAGCATCACGACGTGACTTACGTGGCCGTTTCGCGCGCGCCGCTCGCGAAGATCGAGGCGTTCAAACAACGCATGGGCTGGCGTTTTCCGTGGGTATCGTCGTATGCGAGCGACTTCAACTTCGACTATCACGTGTCGTTCGGCGAGGCCGACAAGGCGCGCGGCAAGGCGATCTACAACTACATCGAGCAGGACTACATGAGCGACGAGCTGCCCGGCGTCAGCGCGTTTTATCGCGACGAAGCGGGCAACGTGTACCACACGTATTCGACCTACGCGCGCGGCGGGGAGATGCTGATCGGCACCTATGCGATGCTGGAGTTGACCGCAAAGGGACGCAACGAAGAGAAGGACATGCGCGAGTGGATGCGCCACCACGATCGCTATGAAGACGCGCCCGCGCCGGCGTCGTGCTGTGCGCACGAGAAGCAGTAAATGCGTTGGGCGGACAGTGGTTAGCGCAAACAAAGAAAGCTGCGCCGGTCGCGAAAGAGTCGTGAAAAAAGCGCGTTAGAGCGACATATCGAACGCGGGGCGCAGCAGCACTTCGATCGCCATCACGACGAGTCCCATCGCGCCGGCGGCGAGCGTCAGCGTGCCATATTCGTCGTAGCGCGTATCGTAGAGGCACGCGACGATGAACAAGATGGCCAGCAGATTGGTTAGCCAGTAGAAGTTCAGCGCGAGGAGCATCGGCGTATCCGGTACCGGCGCGCAGCGCGCCGGCGGCTAGTGCAAGACGCTCGGATTTTAGCGGGGCGACCTTACGGATACGCAACAATTACGTGCGCTACAACACTTATTTTTGCGCGATCGGCACTTTGGGCATTGCTGAACGGATCCAGTCCGTGACCGAGGTGCGCCGCGGCTGCCAGCCGAGCAGCGTGCGGGCGCGCTCGCCGCGCACGCGGCTGTTCGAGCCGAGGCCGTACGACGCCATTTCGTAGCCCCATTCTTCGATCGCGGCTGCGAGCGGCCAGTCCTGCGGCGCGCCCAGACCCATCACTTCGGCGAGCGCCGTGGTCATGTCGCGGAAGTTCGCCTCGCCGCTTTCCACGAAGTAGAACGTGCCCGCGGGCGTGTTGTCGAGCGCGAGGCGATAGAGTTCGGCGACGTCGTCGACATGCACGTTCGACCAGATGTTCAGGCCGCGCCCCACGTGGCGCATCACGCCGCTCTTCTGCGCCTGGCGGATGAGCCGCGGCAGCTGCACGCTCGCGGCGCCCGGCACCGCGCCCACGCCATAGATCAGCGTATTGCAGAGCACGGCGCTCTTCACGCCGCGCGCGGCGGCCGCGAGCACGAGATTGTCGATGGCCACGCGCGGCGCCTTGTCGGCGGTCGGCTCGGGCAGAGCGTCCTCGCGATAGACGTGCGCGGTCGCCTCGCCGCCCGACGCGTCGCCCACGATGCTCGAGCCGCTCGTGTGCAGGAGCGTCTTGCCGGAGCCTTCGAGCGCGTCGATCAGCGCCTCGACCGCGCCGCGGTGGTCGCTGCTCGCCGCGTTGATCACGGCGTCGGCGGCGCGTGCTTGCGCCATCAGCGTCGCGCGGTCGTCGAGATCGCCCTGTACGGGCGTGATGCCGAGCGCTTCGAGGTCGGCGAACTGCTCGGGCCGGCGCACGAGGCCGCGCACCGTGTGGCCCGCGCGCACGAGATGCGCCGCGATCGTGCCGCCGATAAATCCGCCTGCGCCTGTCACGAAGACTTTCATGAGTGGCTCCTGATCCTGTCTTGATTGCGATGGCAGCCAGTATCGGGGCATCCGGGTTTTGCAAAAACCATGTTAGTCTCAAATGAATATTGACTGCGGATCAAAAATAGCCACGATGAAGACATCGACCGACGAACTGCTCGTATTCGTCACCGTGATCGATGCGGGGTCGATCACCGCCGCGGCTGAAAAGCTCGAGCAGACCGTCTCGGGCGTGAGCCGCGCGCTGACGCGGCTCGAAAAGCAGCTGGGCGTCGCGCTGATCCTGCGCACCACGCGGCGCCTGCAACTCACCGAAGAGGGCGAGCTGTTCCTCGATCGCGCCCGCACGATTCTCGCGGCGCTGGCCGACGCCGAGGAGGCCGTCACGCGCCACCGCGAGCGTCCCTCCGGGCGGCTGCGGGTGGATGCGGCCACGCCGTTCATGCTTCATTGCATCGTGCCGCACGTCGCGGCATTCGCCGACGCGTATCCCGAGATCGAACTCGAACTCACGAACAACGAACGCATCGTCGATTTGCTGGAGCAGCGCGTCGATATCGCCATTCGCATCGGCACGCTGCAGGACTCCACGCTGCACGCGCGCTCGCTCGGCACGAGCCGTTTGCGCATTGTCGCGAGCCCGGGCTATCTCGCGGCGCACGGCACGCCGCGCAGCGTGGCCGCGTTGCGCGACCATCGGCTGATCGGCTTTACGGCGCCCGCGCATCTGAACGGCTGGCCGCTGCGCGCGGCGGGCGGCGACCAAGCGCGCGCGACCACGAAGACCCAGGAGATCGAGCCCGGCTACACGATCGCGCCCGCGCTTTCGGCGTCGAGCGGCGAGACGATACGCCAGCTCGCGCTCGCCGGCAGCGGCGTTGCGTGCTTGTCCGACTTCCTCACCACGGCCGACCGCGACGCGGGCCGCCTCGTCACCGTGCTCGACGACGCGCTGATCGAATCGCGCCAGCCGATCCACGCCGTCTACTACCGCAGCGCGGCGCTCGCGGCGCGCGTGCAGTGTTTTCTCGCGTTTATTGGGGGCAGGCTGCAACTCGACGGGTGACGGGCACTGGCGGCGCTCTCGTGGATAGTCCCAGGCTACACGGGCCGCAAAGGGGAGTTGTATAGACAGGCGCGCCAGGCTAGACTTCGGCCACTTTCGCGACTTGTATAGACAGGATTCGACCATGCTCCCGACCCTTCGCCTCACGCCCGGCCATCTGACCCTGCCCCAACTGCGCCAGATCGCGCGCGAGGCCGTGCGGCTCGAGCTCGATCCGGCCAGCTTCGCCGCCATCGACGCGGGCGCACGCGCCGTTGCCGAGATCACGGCGAAGGGCGAGCCCGCCTACGGCATCAATACGGGCTTCGGGCGTCTGGCGAGCACGCATATCCCGAGCGACCAGCTCGAACTGCTGCAGCGCAATCTGGTGCTCTCGCACGCCGTGGGCGTGGGCGAGCCGATGTCGCGTCCGGTCGTGCGTCTGCTCATGGCGCTGAAGCTGTCGAGCCTCGGCCGCGGCTATTCGGGCATCCGCCGCGAAGTGATGGACGCGCTCATCGCGCTGTTCAACGCCGACGTGCTGCCGCTCATTCCCGTGAAGGGCTCGGTGGGCGCCTCGGGCGACCTCGCGCCGCTCGCGCATATGTCGGCGGTGCTGCTCGGCATCGGCGAAGTGTTCATCCGCGGCGAGCGCGCCAGCGCCGAAGCGGGTCTCGCGGCTGCGGGCCTCAAGCCGCTCGCGCTGCAGGCGAAGGAAGGTCTCGCGCTGCTCAACGGCACGCAGGCTTCCGCCGCGCTCGCGCTCTACAACATGTTCGCGATTGAGGACCTCTACCGCACGGCGCTCGTCTCGGGCGCGCTCTGCGTGGATGCGGCGGCAGGTTCGGTGAAGCCGTTCGACGCGCGCATTCACGAACTGCGCGGCCATCGCGGCCAGATCGAGGCGGCCGCGGCCTATCGCACGCTGCTCGAAGGCTCGGCGATCAACCTCTCGCACCGCGACTGCGGCAAGGTTCAGGACCCGTACTCGCTGCGCTGCCAGCCGCAGGTGATGGGCGCGTGTCTCGACCAGATGCGCCACGCGGCGCAGGTGCTGCTCATCGAGGCGAACGCGGTGTCGGACAATCCGCTGATCTTCCCGGAAACGAACGAAGTGCTCTCGGGCGGCAACTTCCACGCGGAACCGGTGGCCTTCGCCGCCGACAACCTCGCGCTGGCCGCGGCCGAAATCGGCGCACTGGCCGAGCGCCGCATCGCGCTGCTGATCGACGCGACGCTTTCGGGCCTGCCGCCTTTCCTCGTCAAGGACGGCGGCGTGAACTCGGGCTTCATGATCGCGCACGTCACAGCGGCCGCACTGGCGTCGGAAAACAAGACGCTCGCGCATCCGGCCTCGGTCGATTCGCTGCCGACCTCGGCCAACCAGGAAGACCACGTGTCGATGGCGACGTTCGCCGCGCGCAAGCTCGCCGACATCGCCGACAACACGGCCAACATCCTCGCGATCGAACTGCTCGCCGCTGCCCAGGGCGTGGACCTGCGCGCGCCGCACCACACGAGCCCCGCGCTCGCGCATGTGATGCAGTCGGTGCGCGCCGAGGTGCCGCATTACGACCTCGATCGCTACTTCGCGCCGGATATCGAAGCGATCACGCGTCTCGTGCAGAACGGTGCGATCGCTTCGCACAGCCCGTTCGCGTTCGAATCCGAGGCGCAATAAGTCACAAGCAGGCGCCAAGCCAACGCACGGGCCAACGCGATGAACGCTCCCGCATACCAGGGCATCAAGGACTTCATCCTCGCGCGCATTCACGCCGGTGAGTGGAGCGAGGGCGACCAGGTGCCTTCGGAGAACGAACTGGCGCGCGAGTTCAAGGTCGCGCGCATGACCGTGAACCGGGCATTGCGCGAACTCACCGCGGAACAGGTGCTCACGCGCGTGCAGGGCGCGGGCACCTTCGTCGCACGGCCCAAGTACGAATCGACGCTCGTCGCCATTCGCAGCATCTCCGACGAAATCCTCGCGCGCGGGCACCGCTACCGCGCCGAGGTGCTCGAGATCGGCGTGCATCGCGCCGACGAGGCGCTCGCCGTCGAAATGGGGCTCGCCGCGAACGATCAGGTGTTCAACTCGCGCGTGCTCCACTTCGAAAACGACGAGCCCGTGCAGCTCGAAGAGCGCTGGGTCAATCCCGCCGTCGCGCCCGATTACGCGGCGCAGGACTTCACGCACATCACGCCGAACCAGTACCTCGTGCATGTCGCGCCGCTGCAGGGCGTTGAGTACCGCATCGAGGCGCTCGCCCCCGAGGCGCAGACGCGCGTCCACCTCGCCATGGGCGAGGCCGAGCCGTGCCTCGTGCTGCATCGGCGCACCCGCTCGCGCGGGCTCGTCGCTTCGGTCGCCAATCTCTGGCATCCGGGCAGCCGTTACCGCTTCACGGGGCATTTCTAAAGGCGGTTGAGGTCGGGCGGTCCAAGGCCATCCGCGCCGCTCGCCGCGATTTCCTCAGTCTTTTCCCTGTGCGTGGCCGACCGTCATCGGCATACGTCTTGCTCGCTTTACAGATGGCTGACCGAACTGCCGGCTGCGGCGCGCGTATGGGGCCAGACGGCCCGCGAAAGCGCGCGTGGTGCGCCGCAGCCCTTATCATTGGGAGATGACGCGAACGAAGGAGGAGTTCCGCAATGGACGATGCCAACGCCACGCTCATGCCGATGTGGCGGGCCAATCTGGCGCTGCTCACGCGCGAGGTCGGGTCCGCCACCCGGCTCGCGCGCATGATGACGTTTTCCGCGAGCTACATGAAGCTGATCGTGTCGGGCCAGCGCGACTTCAGCGCGGAGTTCGTGCGCGGCGTGGAAGCCGTCACGGGCCTGCCCGAAGGCTGGATGGACGTGAAGCACGATAGCGCCGACGTGCCCGACGAAACGCGCGAGGCGATCGCGAGCGAGACGCCGCGCGCGCGCTTTCGCGGCACCGCGCATCCGGTGCGCAAGGCGCCCGTGCTGCGCGTCGAGCCGATCTTCGGCCAGGGCGCAAAGCGCGAGGAAGCGACGGCGACGCCCGAGGCGCACCGGCGTCTCGCGGGCACGCGCAAGATCCGCGATCTCGCCGCGCAGGACGTGCGCAAGCTCGAGCGCTACCTGAGCGTGCCGCCGGTCGAGCCGGCGGTGCTGCGCTCGCGTATCGAAGACGTGATCAACTACGCCGACCCCGACGAACGCGTGCGCGCCGATCTCGAAGGCCGCCTCGAGCAGATCGAGAAGCATCGCGAAATGCTGCTGCGGCACGTCTCGCGCCTCTACGCGCTGCTGTCGCGGCTGGGTGACGACTGACTGATTCGTTGCCCGAATCATCGTCGGAAGATCATCGCTCCTGGACGCGCAGCTCCGCGAGGATCTGGTCGGCGAGAAAGTCGCACGGCGGTCGGTTCGAGCGCGCACTGCGCGCGAGCACCACTTCGAGCTCGGGGAGTGCCGGCAGGCCATGCTGGCGGCCGAGCGTGACGAACGTCTCGGGCACCGCGCAGCGCGCGAGCGGCGCGATGGCGAGCCCCGCGGCCACCATGCTGCACAGGCCCATCAGACTCGGGCTTTCATACGATGTGCGATAGGCGATCTTCGCGCGCTCCAGCGCCTGGATCGCATTCGTATGCGCGACGCTGCCGCCGCCGAAGAGGGCGACCGGCAACGGACGCTCGCGCCAGATCTCGCGCCCGCTCGCCGCGCTCACCGCCGCGGGGGGCGCGGCCCACACCATCGGCTCGAAGCGGATGAACTCGCCCGCCAACCCGCGCGTGCGCGTGATGCAGGCGAGGTCGATCTTGTTGTCCTTCAGGAGCGGCAGGAGCGCGCTGCTCGGCAGCCCGATCACCTGGATCTCCACCTTTGGCCAGTTCGCCGAGAACTTGCGCAGCACCGGCGGCATGAGCGAGGACGCGTAGTCGTCGGGCACGCCGATCGACACGCGCCCCGTCACCTCCGGGTGCGCGAGCGAGGCCCACGCTTCGTCGCGCAACGCGAGCATGCGCCGCGCGTAGGCGATCAGCGTCTGGCCGTCGGGCGTGGGCGTGACGCTGCGCGGCGCGCGGATGAACAGAGGCTTGCCGATGGATTCCTCGAGCGCGCGGATCTGCATGCTGAGCGCGGCCTGCGAGCGGTGCACGAGCGCGGCGCCGCGCACGAAGCTGCCGGCGTCGGCGACGGCCACCACCATGGCGAGCACGTCGAGGTCGAGGGTCTTCATTGGTATAAGAAAAATTGATCGAAGGCTTCAATATAACGCGTTTGTCTGAACGCGGGGACGCGCCGATACTGGGGCCGTACCGACCCTTCGCGTTGTTCTTCGCATCGTCTTTCGCTTTTCGGAGAAGCCCATGTTGATGTCGCCGCCCGTCGATTTGACCTACGAACGATTCCAGCAACTGCAGATGCGGCTCGACATGTCGCGCGGCAAGCCTTCGCCCGAACAGCTCGATCTCTCGCAGGCGCTCATCGACGAAGCCGCGCAGGCCGGCTATCTCGCGCGCGACGGCTTCGACTGCCGCAACTACGGCCTGGCGAGCGGCCTGCCCGAGGCGCGCGAGCTGGGCGCCGGGCTGCTCGGCGTGCCGGCCGCCCAGGTGATCGCGGCGGGCAATTCGAGCCTCGAACTGATGCATGACGCGCTGACCTTCGCGCTGCTGCACGGCGTGCCGGCGGGCGAGGGCGCGGAGAGTGGCGCGCCGTGGCGGGCGCAGGGCGAGATCGCGTTCCTGTGCCCGGTGCCGGGCTACGACCGCCACTTCGCGATCTGCGAGGCACTGGGCGTGCGCATGATCGCCATGCCGATGCGCGAAGACGGCCCCGACATGGACCGCGTGGAAGCGCTCGTGCGCGACGATCCATCGATCAAGGGCATGTGGTGCGTGCCGCTCTACAGCAACCCGACGGGCGCGATCTGGTCCGACGAGGTGATCCGGCGTCTGGCCGCGATGCCCGCCGCGCCCGACTTCCGGCTCTTCTGGGACGACGCCTACCGCTTCCACCACCTCAGCGACGAAGCGCACACGACGCTCGACGTATTCGAGGCCTGCGCGGCGGCGGGCCACGCAGAGCGCGCCTTGATGTTCGCGTCGCTCTCGAAGGTGACGTTCGGCGGCGGCGCGTTCGCGTGGCTCGCCGCCGCGCCGCGCAACGTGGCCTGGTGGCAGAAGCACTCAGCCGTGCGCACGATCGGGCCGGACAAGCTCAACCAGTTGCGCCACGTGCGCTTTTTGCGCGACCGCGCGACGCTCACCGCGTTGATGGCGCGCCATCGCGCGCTGCTCAAGCCGAAGTTCGATGCGGTCGACAAGGTGTTCCGCGCGCGCCTCGCCGGCGTGCCCGGCGTGAGCTGGAACGTGCCGCGCGGCGGCTATTTCATCAGCCTTTATGCGCCCGAGGGTTGCGCGCGCCGCACGGTCGAACTCGCGGCGGCGGCGGGACTCGTCCTCACGCCCGCGGGCGCGGCGTTCCCGTATGGCGTCGATCCGCACGACAGCCATCTGCGGATTGCGCCGTCGTTTCCGGCGCTCGACGAGGTGCGCCTTGCCGCCGAGGGCATTGCGCTGTCGCTGCTGCGCGCCATCGAAGAACGGCGGGGATAGCGGCCGGGGCGGCTCCGGCGGCGCTCGCGGCGATGTGTTACAACGGCAGACGTAGCCAACTAACGTTGCCAACTTCCCGCGAGGTTGCCGTGCAAGGTCTCGCCGTTTCATTGCAACGCGCGCTCGCCCAGCGCGAGCGCGACGGCCGCGCCGCTAGCGGCCGTGCGCCCACGGCGCGCCCGCTCGCGGCGGGCGCCGGCTGGTCGGTCGACGACGTCGTCTGCACGCTCGGGCCCGGCGACCGGCCCTACGAGGAGCGCCACACGAGCGCGTGCCTCGCCGTCGTGGCGGCCGGCGTGTTCGGCTACCGCAGCGGCAACGCGCGCGCGCTGATGACGCCCGGCGCGCTCATGCTCGGGGAAACCGGCGCCTGCTTCGAATGCGGCCACCGTCACGCGGCGGGCGACCGCTGCCTCTCGTTCCATTACGACCCCGCCTGGCTCGACGAGCAGGCCGCGGCCGCGGGCCTCGCACCCGGGGCGCGCCGCTGGCGGGCCGCGCGGGTGCCGCCGGTGCGCGCGCTCGCGCCGCTCGTGGCGCACGCTTGCGCCGACGTGCTCGCGCAAGAGCGGCGTCAGGCGCCCCCACTGGGCGCCGCCGCCTGGGATGAAATCGCGCTGAAACTGGCGCTCACGACCTTGCGGGTGGTCGCGAGCGGCAAGGACGCGGCCACCTCTGCCACGCCGGGCGCCGCCGCGGCGGCACGCGTGGTGGCGACGCTGCGCCTGATCGACGAAACGCCCGACGATGCGCATACGCTCGCCAGCCTCGCGAGCGCGGCGGGCGTGAGTGAGTTCTATTTTCTGCGCACCTTCGCGGCGGTGGCCGGCGTGACCCCGCATCAATATCTGCTGCGCGCGCGATTGCGCGCCGCCGCACTGCGTCTCGCCGACGACGACGAAACGAAGATCGTCGATGTTGCGCTCGCAAGCGGCTTCAATGATCTGTCGAACTTCAACGCGGCGTTTCGCACGGAGTTCGGCGCGAGTCCCCGCGCATGGCGTGCTGCGCAGCGCGAGCGTCATCTCGCGCGGACGTCTTGGCCGAACGCCGCGCAAGCAGCGGCGCGCGCCTGAGACGCTCATGACGCGAGGCGAGGGGATCAGGCGCGGCGCCCGGTGCGTCGCGTCGTGCTTTGCGCTGGGCCTCGCGTTGCCCCTCGCGTTGATTCTGACGATCGCGAGCGGCCATGCCCGCGCCCAGGCGAGCGACCGAAGCCCCGACAGCGCGGCGCGCGTCGAGCCCGCCGATCGCGCTGCGCAAACCGACGTCCCGCCATACACGCTCGAACGCGACGTGCATCTGTTCGTCGTGCAGCAGGACGGCTCGGTCGTCGAGGACGACGACACCGTGCTGCGCGCCAACACCACCGCCGGCGTGGACGAGATCGCCCAGCGTTACGTCTGGTTCAATAAGGATACCGAAACGATTACCCAGCTCTCGGCCGAGACCATCGATCCGGACGGCAGCGCACACGCGGTTGGCGCGAGCGGCATTCGCGACGTGCAGGAGCCGCGCTCGGCGGGCGCGCCAACGTTCGAGGACGGCGTGCTGCGCACGGTGATCTTTCCGGGCGTCCAGGTCGGGTCGCGCGTGCATCTGCATTTCGCCAAACGCCGCGCGAAGGCGCTCGACGCGGGCACGTTCTCGTACTTCGTCGAGCCGACCGGCGAACCGGTGGAGTTTCAGCGCCTCATCTTCGATTTGCCCGCCGACGTGCCGCTCCACGCCGACGCGCGCGGCTACACGGCGCTCGCCCCCGAGACGGCGAACGGCCGTACCCGCTACGCGTTCGACTACCGGCACGGCCCCTATGCGCCGCTCGAAGCGGGGGCGGTGGCGTACGTGAACTGGGGCGACCGGCTGATGGTGTCGGCGGTGCCCGACTTTGCCGCGTTCGCCGCGCGCTATCGCGATGCCGCCGCCGATCCCACCTCGACCGATCCGGCCATCGCAGCGCTCGCGCAGGCGCTCACGGCGGGCGTGAGCGACCCGCGCGACAAGGCGCGCCGCATTTACGACTGGATGCGCTTCAATATCCGCTACGTCGCGCTGTTTCTTGGCGAGACAGCGGCGGTGCCGCATCGCGCGACCGACATCCTGCGCAACCGCTACGGCGACTGCAAGGACCACGTGGCGCTCTTCAGCGCGCTGCTCGCGGCAGTCGGCATACGCGCCGAGCCCGTGCTGCTCAATCTCGGCCCCGTCTACACGCTGCCCGACGTGCCGGGCTATGGCGCGCATGCGATCAACCATGCGATCGCGTGGCTGCCCGACCTCAGCGTGTATGCGGACACTTCCTCGGGCGGCTACGCGTTCGGCTACCTGCCGCCGGGCGTGATGGACCGGCCCGTGCTGCTCGTCGACGACGGCGTGCTCTCGCGCACGCCCGCGACCGAGCGGCGCGAGCGCACGGCGCGCCTGTCGCTCGAGGTGGGCGCGAGCGGCGACGCTGCCTACAGCTACTACGTGCAAGACGAAGGCGCGGGCGCGGAGCCCGAGCGCAACTCGTTTCGCCGCGCGACCCACGCGCAGGCGCAGCAACTCGCGGCGCAGCGCCTGCGGCTCAGCGGCCTCGCCGGCACCGCGCACGTGAGCACGGGCCCGACCGAGGCAACCGACGGACCGTTCCCGGTGACGATGGAAGGCACGCTCGATCATGTGGTCTGGCGCGACGGCACGACCGCAATCCCCGCGACGAGCAGCTTCACGGGCGGCATTGCCACGCAGATCGACAGCTGGCTCGCGCAGCCGCGCCGCACGCAGCCCTGGGCGTGCATCGGCGGGGAATTTACCGAGAGCGCGCAGATCGTGCTGCCCGCGTTCGCGCGCGTGACCGACGTGCCGCAAGACACGCAGGTGAGCGACACGTTTCTCGACTACACGTCGCACTACGTGTTCGACGCGCGCTCGCGCACGCTGCAGATCGAGCGGCGGCTGGCGGCGCGTTTTGGCCACCAGATGTGCACGGCCGACGAATTCGCGCAGATGCGCGACGCGCTCGTGCGCATCGAGCGCGACACACACGCGCAGATCGTCGTGCGGGCGGCGAGCGCGCCGCAGCAACCGTGAGGGGCTCAGCCGCCGCGCGTCGTCACCGGCACCCACACGCCTTTCTTCACCTGCCAGAGCGTGGAGGCGCCGTTCTTGAGCGAGCCGTCCGGCTCGAAGGCGATGCGGCCCGTCACGCCGTCGAAGGCGAGCGCCTTGAGCGCGCTGCGGTAAACCTCGGGCTGCGCCGATTTCGCATTGACCATCGCGTGGATCGCGGCCCACGCCGCGTCGTAGCCGAACGGCGCGTAGGCGAGCACGTTGGCGCCGAAGCGGGCTTTGAAAGCCTGCTCGAAACGCGGGCCCTCCGGCAGCTGCGCGAGCGGGCGGCCATACTCCCAGGCCATCGCGCCTTCGGCGGCTGCGCCCGCGGCCTGGGTGAAGTCGGCGTTCGCCACGCCGCCGCCGCCCACGAACTGCGCGTTCATGCTGCGCGCCTTCATCTGCTTCGCGAGCGCCGCGCCCTGGTGCGCGAGGCCGCCGAAGTAGAGCAGATCGGCATCGGCGGCCTTGATTTTCGCGAGCTGCGGGCCGAAGTCGCTCGCGATGCTTTCCGCGAACTCGCGCGCCACCACGTTGCCGCCATGCTCGCGCACCGCGCGCTCGAACACGTCGGCTTCGCCCTGGCCGAAGGCGGTGCGGTCGTCGATGATGGCCACGCGTTTGGCCTTCATCACGTCCACGGCCCACGCGCCGGCGATGCCTGCGTTCTGCGCGTCGTTTGCAATCACCATGAAGGTGTTGGCGAAGCCTTGCGACGTGATGACGGGATTGGTGGCCGCGGGGCTGATCATCGGAATGCCGGCGCTCTCATAGATGCGAGAGGCGGGAATGGCCGAGCCCGAATTGAAGTGGCCGACCACGGCGTTCACCCCCTGATTCGCCAGCGTCGCGGCGGCCTGCACGCCGAGGCGCGGGTCGCTGCGGTCGTCGATGGGGACGAGTTCGAAGTGCGCCGTCTGTTCGCCGATCTTGAGGTTTTGCGCGTTCGCATCGTCGAGGGCGAGCTGCACGCCGTTTTGCAGATCGCGGCCGTAATTGGCGTAGTCGCCCGAGAGCGGCGAGACAAAGCCGATGCGCACGTCGAGCGGGCCGGCGGCCAGGGCGCTGCGGCTCGCGCCGAGCGTCCCGACGGTGGCCAGCGCGCCGATCAGGAGCCCGGCCGCAAGCTTGCGGCACGCACGGTGCGGCTGGGCGAATGCGCAGGCGCTAGCGGTTCCAGGCGCGGCAGCGAGACTCATGGTGACTCCTTGCGCGACAGCGGCGCGGTGTTCTTGTGTGCGTTTTGTCCGGGTACGCCGCGCCGCGCGCCGGCGTGGCGCGGAGGCTGGGCGTCTCGTTTTCCGGTCTTGCGTCTTGCGGTTTGCGACTGCGGCTTGCCGGGACGGGCTGTGCGACGGCTGCGCGCGTGGGTGGGGTGGCTCAGCCGGGTCCCCATGTGCGCCGGCTGGGCGCGCGCCTTCGTGAGGCGGCGGATGGCGAGCAATATAGCAGGCCGCCGGGTCAATCGCTCACGCCGTGTCGCGCGGGTGGGCTACTCGCCCCTTTGCAGTTCGAAGAGCGCGTCGCGCAGGTGCACGAGCGGCGCCATGGTGTCGGCGCTCGCCCATCCTTCGAGGTCGTCGAGCGCGCGGTTGCAGCCGTCGAGCACCACGTCGAGATCGACGGGAATGCCGTTGGCGAGCGCAAAGCGAATCGTCGCTTCGAAGCGTTCGCATTCGTCGTCGCCGTACGAGATGTCGAGCGTGTCGGCAATGGTCTGGGCGATGTCGCTGCGTTGGCGGTCGCTCTCGTCGACGAAGTCGATGATGCCGCGTGCGACGTCGGGCGCATAGTAAAGCGCGATGTCGAGCCACACGGCGGGATCGAAATCGCTTTCGTGGCTTTGTTCCTCGAAGTATTCGATGGCTTCCTGCTCGTGGGTCTCGCCGGCGTCGACGGCGAGGCAAAGCTGCTCGAAATACTCTTCCTGTTCGCTACGGATTGAATCGGACATCGGTCATTCTCTAAAGACGGTGGGCGCCGCGGCCGTGCGCTGTGTCTGGCCGCCGCAAGTCATGCGGACGGCATTATAGGCCGCGCGCGCACCGCTTCAGTTTAGGCGGCTTCCACCGCCCAGGCGTCGAACCATTCGCGCGGGCGCGCGATCTGGTCTTGCGCCGCGACGATTTCCAGTTCGTAACGGCCTGCGTCGTAAGTCGCCTTCACCACGGCGTTCACGGCCGCGAGCGTGTGTTCGAACGCGCGGCGCAGCGAGTCGCCGAGCATCAGGCGCGCGACGAACACCGCGCTCGTCACGTCGCCCACGCCCACCGGCTGGCGCGCGAACGGGTAGAGCGGGCGCTGGCCGAGCCACGCTTCATGCTCGGTCACGACGAGCATGTTGAAGCGGTCGGCAGGGCTGTTGCGGTCGAGCAGATGTTTCACGAGGACCAGCTTCGGGCCGCGGCGCAACAGTTCGCGGCACGCGAGCACGCCTTCTTCCGCGGTCTCGATCTCGCGGCCCACGAGCCGTTGCAGCTCGATGTGATTGGGGATCATCGCGTCGGCGACCTCGGGCATGTTGCGCACGAGGAACTCCTGGATGCCGGGTTCGACGCGGCAGCCGTTCTCGGCGTTGAGCGTGCCCATCACCGGGTCGCAAAAGTAGCGCGCCTGCGGGTTGGCGGCCTTCACGGCGCGCACCACGTCGATCACGGCCTGGGCCTGCTCGGGGGTGCCGAGGTAGCCCGACAGCACCGCATCGCAGCGCGGCAGCACGCCGATCGCGCCAATGCCTTCGACGAGATCCACGACCTCGTCCGAGTCGATGGCGGCGCCGGTCCAGTGGCCGTATTGCGTGTGATTCGAGAACTGCACCGTGTTGAGCGGCCAGACATTGACGCCCAGGCGGCGCATGGGAAACACCGCGGCGCTGTTGCCCGCGTGACCGAACACGACGTGCGACTGGATGCTCAAAACGTTTTTCATGGCCGGTCCAGATTTCGTTATCGCTTGCGGCGCTTCGAGCAGCGCGCCTTTGCGCAGGTGCAGCAACGATAACCGAATTCGCTGCGCCCAGTCGATGGATGCGTGGGCGCGGTGTTGCGTGTGCGCCTGCCGCGAGCGCCAGCGCTGCGCCTGGGCAGGCGCTAGGCCACGACGTGTTGACCGGCCAGCTCGCGATAGAGCGCCATGTAGCGTTGCGCCGACGCCGCCCAGCCGAAGTCCTGTTGCATTGCACGCGTGCGCGTGTCGCGCCAGTCGCGGCTGCGCCCATAGAGCGCGAAGGCGCGGCGGATCGCGGCCGTGAGCGCGTCGGGCTCGAAACGCTCGAACACGAAGCCGGTGGCGAGACTATCGGCGAGATTTTCCAGCGAGGCGTCGACCACCGTATCGGCGAGTCCGCCCACGCGGTGCACGAGCGGCAGGGCGCCATAAGCAAGCGCATAGAGCTGTGTGAGGCCGCACGGCTCGAAGCGCGAGGGGACCATCATCACGTCGGCGCCCGCGACGATCTCGTGGGCGAGCGTCTCGTCGAAGCCCAGTTCCACGGCCACCGATTCGGGATGCTGGTGCGCGGCGCGCGCGTAGCCCTGTTCGAGGCTGGGGTCGCCGGTGCCGAGCACGACGAGCTGCCCGCCGCGCGCGACGATCTCGGGCAGCGCCGCGAGCAGCAGGTCGAGGCCCTTTTGCTCGGTGAGCCGGCTCACCACGCCGAACACCGGGGCGTCGTGCTTCTGCGCGAGCTTCAGGCGCGCCTGCAGCGCCGCCTTGCAGCGCATCTTGCCGCTCTGGCGCGTGGCCGAATAGCGCGTGGCGATGGCCGCGTCGCTCGACGGATTCCAGACGGCGTAGTCCACGCCATTGAGGATGCCGACGAGATCGTGCGTGCGTCCGCGCAGCAGCGCCTCGAGGCCGCCGCCCTGGGCGACGGTCTGAATCTCGCGCGCGTAGGTCGGGCTCACCGTCGTGATCTTGTCGGCGAAATAGAGGCCGGCTTTCAGAAATGAAAGCTGGCCGTAGAACTCCACGCCATGCATGTCGAAGAAGTCGCGCGGCAGGCCGAGCGTCTCGAACTGCTGCGCGGGGAAGATGCCCTGGTACGCGAGGTTGTGAATCGTGAAGATCGAGCGCGCGCCGCCGGGCGCCATGCTCGTGCCGCGCTCGCGCGCCGCCGCGCGCAGATAGGCCGGCGCGAGCCCCGCGTGCCAGTCGTGCGCCTGCACGATGGCGGGCGCCCAGTCGGCATCGAGGTGCAGCGCGAGTTGCGCGGCGGTCCAGCCGAGCAGCGCGAAACGCTGGGCGTTGTCGCCGTAGGGCACGTGCTCGGCGTCGAGATAGGGGTTGCCGGGGCGCGCGTAGAACGCATCGGCGCGGATCATGTAGACGGCCAGCTCGCTGCCGGGCAGGCGCCCGAGTTCCAGCGTCGCCTCGGGCGCGCCGAACGTGCGCGCGAGGCGCGCGACGGTGCGCAGGTCCTCGAGCCCCGCCGCCACGGGCGCGAAGCCCGGCAGCAGCAGGCGGGCGTCGGCGCCCTGTTCGATCAGCGCGGCAGGCAGGGCGGCGGTGACGTCGGCGAGGCCGCCGGTCTTCAGGAGCGGATACAGCTCGCTGGCTACGTGCAGGACGCGAATGGTCATCGGGAGTCAGTCCTCTCGGTGCTCGGGTTGCTTAAGGGTTTGGCGCGTCCTTAGGCGAAGCCGATCTGGCGGACCGGCTTCGCCAGACGCATGACTAGCCAGGCAATTTCGCCAGCGCCTCGCTCGTGACGAGTACGACGCCGCTCTCGGTGCGATAAAAGCGTTCGGCGTCGCGCGTGGCGTCTTCGCCGATCACGGTGCCGTTGGGTATCGTGCAGCCGCGGTCCACGACGACCTTGCGCAGCCGGCAACTCGTGCCCACCGTCACCTGTGGCGACAAGACTGCCTCGGCAATGTTGCAGAACGACTGCACGACGACATTCGACGAGAGCACCGAGCGCGAAATCTGCGAACCCGAGATCACGCTGCCGCCGCACACGATCAGGTTGGTGCCCGAGCCTTGCAGGCCGTTGAGGTCGCGCACGAACTTGGCGGGCGGCAACTGCTCCTGGTAGGTCCAGATCGGCCAGTTGCGGTCGTAGAGATCGAGCGCGGGGATGGTCGAGGCGAGGTCGAGGTTGGCGGACCAGTAGGCGTCGACCGTGCCCACGTCGCGCCAGTACGGTTCGGCGGACGGGTCCGACGACACGCACGACATGCTGAACGGATGCGCGATGGCGTGGCCGTCGCTCACCACGCGCGGAATGATGTCCTTGCCGAAGTCGTGGTCGGTGGCCGAGCGCGAAATGTTCTCTTCGAGCAGATGGACGAGATAGTTCGTGTCGAACACGTAGATGCCCATGCTCGCGAGCGCGATGTCGGGGCGGCCGGGCATGGCGGGCGGATCGTCGGGCTTTTCGACGAAGCCGGTCACGCGGCGCGACTCGTCCACGGCCATCACGCCGAACGCGCGCGCTTCCATGCGCGGGACCTCGATGCAGCCCACCGTGCAGTCGGCGCCGCTCGCGGCATGGTCGGCGATCATGCGCGTGTAGTCCATCTTGTAGATGTGGTCGCCGGCCAGCACCACCACGTACTTCGGACTGATCGAGCGGATGATGTCGAGGTTCTGGTACACGGCGTCGGCGGTGCCCCGATACCAGTGCGCGCCTTCCACGCGCTGCTGCGCGGGCCACAGGTCGAGGAACTCGTTGAATTCGCCGCGCAGGAAGCCCCAGCCGCGCTGCAGATGGCGCAAGAGCGAGTGCGCCTTGTACTGGGTGACGACCGCAATGCGGCGGATGCCCGAATTCAGGCAGTTCGAGAGGGCGAAATCGATGATGCGGTACTTGCCGCCGAAGTACACGGCCGGCTTCACGCGCTTGTTGGTGAGGGGCCCTAAGCGCGTGCCGCGGCCGCCAGCGAGCACGATGGCGAGGGTGGTGCGTTGCAGATCGTTGAGGCTTGCCGGAGTTTCCATGGTCGTCTCCTTGTTGTGCCCCCCGGTACGGCCGCCGCGGCCCGCCTCGTCGTGCCCGGGCCGGTGCGGTCCTTCTCTCGCGTGCTTCGCGTGTCCCTGATGCGGCGCGTTTCGCGGTGCAACACGCGTGCGTATTTCGCGTCGCGGACGTCTCGTGCGTCCTGTATTGACTGTTCTAGCACCGAATGCAGCGTAGCGCGAATTGCCAGTGCCCGGGGCCGGAGATGCGCGCCGCAGTCGTGCGAGGCGCTGATGAGCAGCAAACGGCATGCCGCTAAGGTTCGCCGGGCGAGAAAGCCGGCATGAGCGGGGCGGGACCGCTAGAATCGCTGGCTGTACCGGCGCCATTTCGCCGTCCTGTTTTTTCTGTCCGACCTTTCGCCCGATCTCCCGTCGATGAGAGCCATCCTGAACCACTCGCTTGCCCGCCTTGCTCCCTTCGTTGCCGCGCTGAGTGCGGCCGCGCTCTGTCACGTCGCCCTCGCTGCCGACTCCGAGGCGAGCGGGGCTTCGGCGGCGTCGTCAGCGCAAGCCGCGATCGAGACGCCCGACGGCCCCGCGTATGGCCCCGAGCTGCAGGGCTTCGAGTATCCGCATCCCGTGCATGACTTTGCGTTCGTTTCGCAGGGCCAAACGCTGCATATGGCGTACATGGACGTGCAGCCCGCGAAACCGAACGGGCGCACAGTGGTCCTGCTGCACGGCAAGAACTTTTGCTCGGCGACGTGGGACGCCACCGTCCGCGAGTTGCACGCCGCGGGCTACCGCGTGATCGCGCCGGACCAGATTGGCTTTTGCAAGTCGAGCAAGCCCGCTGCGTACCAGTTCAGCTTTCAGCAGCTCGCGCGCAACACGCATGCGCTGCTCGCGGCGCTCGGCGTGCATGACGCGACGATCGTCGGCCATTCGACGGGCGGCATGCTGGCGGTGCGCTACGCGCTCATGTATCCGCGCGAAACGGAGCAGCTCGTGCTCGTGAACCCGATCGGGCTGGAAGACTGGAAGGCGAAGGGCGTGCCGTCGATTTCGGTGGACGACTGGTACGCGCGCGAGCTCAAGACGAACGCCGACGGCATTCGCCGCTACGAGCAGGCCACCTATTACGCGGGCCAGTGGCGCCCGGCCTACGAGCCGTGGGTGCAGATGCTGGCGGGCATGTATCGCGGGCCGGGCAAGACGCAGGTGGCGTGGGATTCGGCACTGCTCTACGACATGATCTACACGCAGCCGGTGATCTACGAGTTCGGCCAGTTGCAGATGCCGACGCTCTTGCTCATCGGCGACAAGGACACGACCGCCATCGGCAAGGATCTCGCGCCGCCCGAGGTGCGCGCGCAGCTCGGGCACTATCCGGTGCTGGCCAAAGCCGCGCAGCGCGCCATTCCTCACGCGACGCTGCTGGAGTTCGCCGATCTCGGGCACGCGCCGCAAATGCAGGATCCGCGGGCGTTTCATGCCGCGCTGCTCAAGGGTCTCGACGCGTTGAACACCGCGCAGTGAGGGCGCGCTCGAGGGCGGGCGCGGTTACCGTCCCGCGGCGGCTTCCTTCAATTCATCGCGCGCCTGCGCCGCCATCTCGAATGAACGCAGGCGCGCCGCGTGGTCGTAGATCTGCGCGGTGACGATGAGCTCGTCCGCGCCGGTCTGCTCGATCACCGAGGCGAGGCCCGCGCGCACGGTCTCCTGGTCGCCGACCACGGAGCAGGCGAGCGAGTGCGACACGCCGGCGAGTTCGAACTCGTTTGCCGCGATCTGCTCGACCGGCGGCGGCAACTGCCCTGGCGTACCGCGCCGCAGATTCACGAACTGCTGCTGCAGCGAGGTGAAGAGAAAGCGCGCTTCTTCGTTGGTGGGCGCGCCGAACACGTTCACGCCGACCATCGCATGGGGTTTGGCGAGCACCGCCGACGGACGGAACTGCGAGCGGTACAGACGCAGTGCCGTGAGCAGATGGTCGGGCGCGAAGTGCGAGGCGAACGCGAACGGCAGACCCATGGCCGCCGCGAGCTGTGCGCCGTAGAGGCTCGAGCCGAGGATGTAGAGCGGCACGTTCAAACCCGCGCCGGGCACGGCGCGCACGCGCTGGCCTTCCACGGGCGAGGCGAAATAGCGCTGCAGCTCGGCCACGTCGTCGGGGAAGCTGTCGGCGCTGCCCTGCAGGTCGCGGCGCAGCGCGCGCGCCGTGGTCTGGTCGGTGCCGGGCGCGCGCCCGAGGCCGAGGTCGATGCGGCCGGGGTAGAGCGCTTCGAGCGTGCCGAACTGCTCGGCAATCACGAGCGGCGCGTGGTTCGGCAGCATGATCCCGCCCGAGCCCACGCGGATGGTCTGCGTGCCGCCCGCCACGTAACCGATCACCACCGAAGTCGCCGCGCTGGCGATGCCCGTCATGTTGTGATGCTCGGCCAGCCAGAAGCGGTGGTAGCCGAGGCGCTCGGCGTGGCGGGCGAGATCGAGCGTGTTGTGCAGCGCGGCGCCGGCATGGGAGCCTGCCGGGATGGGCGAGAGGTCGAGTACGGAGAAGAGGGTCATGGGCTAGCGTGGGGCGTGGTGTGGAGAGCGCGACGCGCGTGCCGTGCGCCGGTTGCCCGACGCGAGGCCGCAAGGCAGTCGCAAGGTGCGGCCATTGTGCCAAACCACTTTCGTTCGTGCTGGCGGCCTTCGGGAACCCATGCAGCCGGCGTGGGTTCAGAGTGGCTGATTGCTTTTGCGTCCAGTCGATTTGAATATTAACGAGAACTACTCCTGTTTCAATGCAAAAGGCGCGCTCTCAATTCAGATTTATTAAAGAATCATTTCTATATGCTTACCGAATTTTTTCGGGGCGGAAAAGCCCTGGAAGGCGGCTGTTTAATCGCTGAAATAGTTACGCTTTTACAACTTTGGCAACGCATTTTCCCGCGTCCGTCGGAAGCAACTGACGGAGCTTGCTGATACAATTTTTGGCGTCGAATCGGGGATCGACCATGTCCAACGGTTTCATACGATGGTTTATCTCCATTCGTTGTTTGTTCAATGACCTCGCATCCTGCAAACCGGCATCCGTTGTCTGGTTTCACGCTTCAAATGCGTAATGCGGCTAAGATGCGCGGCTTATTTCTGGATTTTCAGGGCAGGGAAATGGTACGTGGTGAAACGCGAATTCCGGTCGGGGCACCGCAGGAGCTTCTCCACTTGCGCGCAGCCCGCGGCGAGCGCGGCTCGGCCCACGTGACCGGCCAAGGCGGCGCGTCATGACGGTGGCGCAGGTTTTCGCCATCCAGGCGCCCTGGCCCGTGCTCGTCTGGGTCGTGGTCGTGCTGTGCGGCGTGGCCGCTTTCTACGGCCTCGTTGCCGCGCTGACGATGCCGCGCCTCGGTTCGGCCGCGCTCGTACGCGAAGCGGCGTGCCGCGCGCGCCGTGCGCAACCGCAGCCCGTGAGCGTGCTCAAGCCCTTGTGCGGCGCCGAGCCGCGCCTCTACGAGAATCTCGCGACCTTCTGCGAGCAGCGGCATCCGCGTTTTCAGTTGCTGTTCGGCGTGTCGTCGCCGGCGGACCCGGCCATTGCCGTGGTGCGCCGGTTGCAGGCGGCATATCCCGGCCACGACATCGAGCTCGTGATCGACCCGCGTGTGCACGGCAGCAATCTCAAGGTGAGCAACCTCATCAATCTGGCGGCGCGCGCGCGCTACGACGCGATCGTCGTGGCCGACAGCGATATCGCCGTCGAGCCCGACTATCTGGAGATCGTCACCGCGCCGCTCGCCGACCCGGACGTGGGCGTCGTGACCTGTCTCTACAGCGCCCGCAGCATCGGCGGTTTCTGGCCCCGCGTGGGCGCGCTCTTCATCAACGAGTGGTTCGCGCCTTCGGTGCGCGTGGCGCATTCCACAGGTTCGCGCGCGTTCGGTTTTGGCGCGACGCTCGCGCTTTCCCGTGCGACGCTCGAGCGCATCGGCGGTTTCGCCGCACTCAAGGACTGCCTTGCCGACGACTATCTGCTCGCCCGCTATGCGCGCGATCACGGCCTCGCCACGGTGCTGGCGCCCGTGGTGGTCGCCACCGACGTGATCGAGCCGACCTTCGGCTCGCTTTGGCTGCGCGAGACGCGCTGGCTGCGCACCATCCGCTCGGTGAATCCGGCGGGCTTCGCTTCGCTGTTCATTACGTTTCCCACGCCGTGGCTCGTGCTGGGCGCGCTGTTCTACGGCCTGCTCGCTGCGGGCGCGGGCATCGGCGCGTGCGCGACGACGCGCGCGGCGCTGGCCGGGCTCGCCACGGCCACGATGGCGGGTATCATTGCGCGTTTGATACTGCACGCGCGAGCGAGCGGAAGCTGGCGCGGGTTCTGGCGCGATTTGCCGCTCGTGCCGCTGCGCGACGTGCTGCTGGCCCTGCAGTGGCTTTCGGCCGCGTTCGGCTCGCACGTGATCTGGCGCGGCGTGCGCGTGAGCGTCGCCAACCCCGAGGCCGAAGCGCATTCCGCCATGGCGAGGCCCGCGAGCACGCGGCGGCCTGCCGTCGAAGGATCGGACGCTCGCTGAGGCGTCGCTTTTATACCGCGCTTTTGTAGCGCGCTTTTTACCGAATTGTCACCTCAATCATCACCCGACACAGTACGGGTACCCGGAGCACTCATCGCATGAAAACGCTGTTTCTGCAGGCCCCGTCGTATGACGGCTTCGACGGTGGCGCGGGCTCGCGCTACCAGGCAAAGCGCGAGATCCGCTCGTTCTGGTATCCCACCTGGCTCGCGCAGCCCGCGGCCCTCGTGCCCGACAGCCGCGTGCTCGACGCGCCGGCCGACAGCCTGGGTGTCGAAGAGACGCTGAAGATTGCAGCCGCATACGACCTCGTCATCATCCACACGAGCACGCCGTCGTTCCCGACCGACGCGCTGTTCTGCGAAGACCTCAAGAAGCGCAAGCCGTCGATCGTCATCGGGCTGGTGGGCGCGAAGGTGCAGGTCGATCCGCACAATTCGCTCACGGCAAGCGAGGCGATCGATTTCGTCTGCCGCGAAGAATTCGACTTCACCTGCAAGGAAGTCGCCGAAGGCATGCCGCTCGCCGAGGTCAAGGGCATTTCGTGGCGCGCGAAGGACGGCTCGATCGAGCACAACCCGGGCCGTCCGGTGCTGGAAGACATGGACTCGCTGCCGTTCGTCGCGCCGATCTACAAGCGTGACCTGAAGATCGAGAATTACTTCATCGGCTACCTGAACTACCCGTACGTGTCGATCTACACGGGCCGGGGCTGCAAGTCGCGCTGCACGTTCTGCCTGTGGCCGCAGACCGTGAGCGGCCACGTCTACCGCACGCGTTCGGTCGAGAACGTGCTCGAGGAAGCGAAGTGGATTCGCGAGAACATGCCGGAAGTCAAGGAGCTGATGTTCGACGACGACACCTTCACCGACGACCTGCCGCGCGCCGAAGCGATCGCCATGGGTCTCGGCAAGCTCGGCATGACGTGGTCGTGCAACGCGAAGGCGAACGTGCCGTACAAGACGCTGAAGGTCATGAAGGAAAACGGCCTGCGCCTCCTGCTCGTGGGCTTCGAGTCGGGCGACGACCAGATTCTCGTGAACATCAAGAAGGGCGTGCGCACGGATTTCGCGCGCCGCTTCAGCGCCGACTGCAAGAAGCTCGGCATCAAGGTGCACGGCACCTTCATTCTGGGGCTGCCGGGCGAGACGCAGGACACGATCAGGAAGACGATCGAGTACGCGAAGGAAATCAATCCGCATACGATTCAGGTGTCGCTGGCTGCGCCCTATCCGGGCACGACGCTCTACAAGCAGGCCGTGGAAAACGGCTGGATGGAAGAGAACAAGACCATCAACCTCGTTTCGAAATCGGGCGTGCAACTGGCCGCGATCGGCTATGCGCATCTGTCGCGCGACGAGATCTATCACCACCTGGAACAGTTTTATCGCCAGTTCTATTTCCGTCCGTCGAAGATCTGGGAGATCGTGCGAGAGATGCTCACGAGCTGGGACATGATGAAGCGGCGTCTGCGCGAAGGCGTGGAGTTCTTCCGCTTCCTGCGCGCACACGAGGCATGATGGACCGCTCGTCCCCCGATGCGCGCGCGCTCATCTTCACCGCCGACGACTTTGGCCTGCACGAGCGGGTCAATGCGGCGGTGGAGCGTGCGCATCGCGAGGGCGTGCTCGACTGCGCGAGTCTGATGGTGGCCGCGCCCGCCGCGGCGGACGCCGTGGCGCGGGCGCGCCGCACGCCGGGTTTGCGCGTGGGGCTGCATCTGGTGCTGGCGGACGGCGCGGCCATGCTGCCGCGCGAGCAGATTCCCGCGCTCGTCGATGCGCAAGGGCGTTTCGGCGACAACATGGTCCGCGACGGCGTGCGCTTCTTCTTCCTGCCGCACGTGCGCAGGCAGCTCGCGAAGGAGATCCGCGCGCAGTTCGAAGCGTTCGCGGCGACCGGGCTCGCGCTCGATCACGTGAACACGCACAAGCATTTTCATCTGCATCCCACGGTGCTCGCGCTGATCCTCGAGATCGGCCGCGACTACGGTCTGCGCGCGATGCGTCTGCCGCTCGAGGCAGGCGCGCCGTTCGCGCTCAAGCCCTGGCTCGCGCTCGTGCGCGCGCGGCTCGCGCGTGCGGGGGTTGCGCACAACGACTACGTGGTCGGCATCGCGAAGACTGGCGCAATGGACGAGGCCGCCGTGCTCGACGCGCTCGCGCATCTGCCCGCGCAGGGCGTGGGCGAGATCTACTGCCATCCGGCGCTCGCCGATGAAGCGCACGAAGGACCCATCACGCCGTCGATGCTGACATATCGCCACGCCGACGAATTCGGCGCGCTGATCTCGCCGCGCGTGGCCGCAGCGCTCGCGCAGGCGGGCGTGCGCCGCGGCGGCTTCACCGACGTCTTCTTCGGCGCGGCTTCGGGCTCCGATCCCGCCGCGTCGCGCGGCCCCGAGGTGCAGGTGTCATGAAGTGGCTGCAATGGCTGGGCCTGCCCGTCGGGATCGCCATCCTGATCGGTCTCGTGGTCCATAACGGCGCGCACGACGTGCTGCGCGTGATCGGCACGGCAGGCCCCATGCTGCTCTGGCTCGTGCCGTTCCACGCGCTGCCGCTCCTGCTCGACGCTCACGCGTGGCGCCTCCTGCTCGACAAGCGCGCACCGCTGAGCTTCCTCTGGTGGACCGCGACCGTGCGCGAGGCCGTGAACCGGTTGCTGCCCGTGGTCGGCGTGGGCGGCGAACTCGTCGGTATTCGCCTCGCGCGCTGGAAGGTGCGCAATGCGAGCGAGGTCACGGCTTCGGTGATCGTCGAGGTGTTCGTGACGATCGCCGTGCAATACGCGTTCTCGGCGCTCGGCGTCGTGCTGATCGTCGCGGCGACCGGCGATGGCGGTTCGCTGCGCACCATCGTCACGCTCGCACTGGCGCTCGTGCTCTCGGCGCCGCTGCCGGTGCTCGCGGTGTTTCTGGTGCGGCGCGGCGGCGTTTTCCATGCGATCGAACGCTGGGCCGCGAAGCTGCTCGGCGCCGACAATCCGCTCATGCTCGGCATCGACGGCAAGCAGCTCGATGCCGATCTCGATGCGCTGATGTCGCGCACGGGCCTCATGTTCCGCGCTTTCTTCTGGCAGCTCGCCGGCTATATGCTCGGCGCGTTCGAGACGTGGTGGGCGCTCGCGCTGCTCGGCCATCCGGTGACGGTCGGCGACGCGCTCGCCATCGAGGCCATCACCCAGGCCGTGCGCCATGCCGCCTTCATGGTGCCCGCGGGCCTCGGCGTGCAGGAAGTCGCCGTGGTGCTGCTCGCGCAGCTTTTTGGCGTGAGCCAGGACGTGGCGTTCTCGCTCGCGCTCGTCAAGCGCATGCGCGAAGTGGTGTTCGGCGTGTTCGCGCTGCTCTCGTGGCAGGCCGCGGAAATCGTTCGCACGCGTCGCGCCATGCGCCACGGCGCGCAGTCCGCCACGCAGTCCGCCACACAGTCTGCCGATGCGCTGCCCGCCGCGGCGAGCGTGTCCGCACGCGCGTCCCGTCCGACGCGGGACTCGCAGCACGATCAGGTCCATTGACGGTACATTGTGGGCATGTCGTGGCGCGCCGGATCGGCGCGCGTAGACGCAAGCCCATGTTGATGCGTTAGCAAGGACATGAAGCCCACGTTTTCACTCACGCGTTCGCTCGCGCTCGCGTGCGCCGCCACGGCGGCGTTCACGCTTTCCGGCTGCGACGATCGCCAGTTCGATGCCATGCTCGACACCATCCGGCAGGGATTCAAGGCGTTCTTCGATTCCGTGAAGCCCGACGCGCTGCTGCTCAAGGGCCTCACGCCCGGCGTTTCCACGCTCGAGCAGGTGCGCGGGCAAATGGGCAAGCCCGAGACCGAGCGCGTGTTCGACGACGGCTCGCGCCGCCTCGAATATCCGCGCGGCCCGCAGGGCCTCAAGACCTGGATGGTCGACATCGGTCCGAACGGGCGCCTCGTGGCCATTACTCAGGCGCTCACGGCGGAAAACTTCGCGAAGATCCATGTCGGCATGAGTGAGGACGAGGTCCGCCGGTTGCTCGGTAAACCTGGGCAGGTGGCCGGCTATCGCTTGAAGAAGGAGACGGTGTGGAGCTGGAAGTGGCTGGAAGGGGGCGTGACGCCCGAAGCGTATTTCAACGTGCATTTCGGACCGGACGGGCGGGTCACGACGACCTCGCGCTCGGACGTGATCCGCGGTCGCTGACTCAGTTGACTCAGTTGATTCAGTCGACCCAGGGCCACGCAAGGAGGCGCGCATGATGAACCGGCGACGGCCCAAGCGTGTGGGACTCGTGCTCGGCGGTGGAGCGGCGCGCGGCTGGGCGCATATCGGCGCGATTCGTGCACTCGAGGAAGCCGGCATCAAGCCCGACGTGGTGTGCGGTACGTCGATTGGCGCGCTGGTCGGTGCCGTGTACGCGAACGGCGATCTCGACTGGCTCGAGGACTGGGTGGGCAAGCTCACCTGGCAGACCGTGGTGCGCCTGCTCGACTTGCGTTTTTCGGGCGGCCTGCTCGGCGGGCGCAAGGTGATCGACCTGTTTGCGCACCAGTTCAACGGCCGCTCGATCGATGACCTGAAGCTGCCGTTCACGGCCGTCGCCACCGAACTCGACACGGGGCGCGAAGTCTGGCTGCGCGACGGCGGCGTGGTGGATGCCGTGCGCGCGTCGATCGCGATTCCCGGCATCTTCACGCCGATCTGGCATGACGGCGTGTGGCTCGTGGACGGCGGACTGAGCAACCCGGTGCCGGTGTCCGCCGCGCGCGCGATGCGCGCGGACACCGTGATCGCCATCGACCTCAATCACGACATTCTCAACGGCCGCGACCTGGGCGGCGCGATCGACACGATGCCGCGCGAGCTGCCCGTGGAGGCGAGCGACGCGGTGACGGCGGCATCGGCTGCCGGAGCGGCCAGCGGTGGCGCCAATGGTGCTGAAGCCAGCGAAGCGGCGCCCGAACCGCTCCTGCGCCGCAACGGCAAGCGCTTTCCGCGCTGGCTGCAGCCTGCAGGCCCCGGCGCGGCTGGCGGCCCGGACGTGCGCGTGGCGCCGCCGCCCAGCACGCGCGTGCCTTCCGTGTTGAGCTCGGTGGCGCAGAGCATCGACATCATGCAGGTGCGCATTACGCGCAGCCGCCTGGCAGGCGAGCCCGCCGACGTGCTGATCCAGCCGCGCCTGGGCGGCATGGGGATCTTCGACTTTCATCGCGCCGCGCCCGCCATCGAGGAAGGGCGCGCGGCCGTGCAGTACATGATGCCGGCCATCAAGGCGCAGTTGGGACTGGATTAGGGCGCTTCCAGTGTGTTGCTGGCTACAGCGCCAGAATGCCGGCGACGGCGAATTTCGCTGCCTCCAGTTCCTCGGCTGTCGCCGTTTCCCCTTTGTGCCGCCAGACTCTGCCCGCGAGCGAAAGCGTGGTGATCTGGTCGGCCATCGCGACGCAAGGCCTGGCAAGGCCGCCGATGGGGATTTCCGACTCCCACCCGTGAATGGTGCTGGTGATGGGCAGCCCGATGAAGCGGCCTGTCAGTTCGTTGAACTCGGCGTCGGTGAGGACGAGCGCAGGGCGATAGCCGTCCTGCTCGCTGCCCGCACCCGGCCCGACGTTGAGCCAGAGGATGTCGCCTGCGTCTGGTGTGGCGTTCTTCATGCGTTCCTTACCATGGGTCGAAACGCGTGGGGTCATCGGGTCCGCCGATCTCGGTGCCTTGCGGCTGGCCGAAGTCGACGAGCGGGTGCGGCTCGAGCTTCCTCTCGCGCAACTGCTGCAAATAGCGCTCGCGCGAGAAGCGCCGGATCGCCGTATGCGGGCGAACCGTGAGCGACCCATCTTCGACTTCCACCTCGACTTCCTGTCCCTCTGCCAACGCCAGCTTGCTGGCAAGGCTGGCCGGAATGCGCACCGCAAGGCTGTTTCCCCAACGCTTCAGGGTTTGTATCGCCATTTCGTCCTCGTACTGAATCAGCCGCCTGGCCAATAACGTGTTGAGCTTGATGTCCATACCTGATCGCGGTGTATCTACGTGGTTGATACAGTCCCGATGCTAGGCCTCGGATAGGTGTGTGTCAACGCGTTGATACGTGTAGTTTCGCGGCGCATGGACGCAGATCAAGGAATGCCGTCCCTGTCTCAGTCCATCGCTGCGAGCCATACCCAGCCGTGCTCCGAGCGGCGCAGCGCCGTCACGGCAAGCGGCGCGATTTCGATCGAGCGAAAACCCGACGACGGCGCGCCCAGCGCGTGAAGAATCGCCGCCCGGATCACGCTCGCGTGCGTGAAGGCGATCAGGGTGTGTCCCGATTCGGGCAGCGCATCGAGCCAGGCGCCGACGCGCGCGCGGACATCGTCGAACGAGTCGCCGCCGTCTGGCGGCCTGAAGCCTGGATCGCGCGTCCAGGCCGCAAGGGCTTCGGGCGCTTCCCGCGCGAGATCCGTCAGGCGCCGGCCTTGCCACGCGCCGAAGGCGGCTTCGGCGAGCGCGTCAGCTGGCGTTGCCCCCGCGAAGCCTGCCGCGCGTGCGCTCGCGCGCGCGATCGCTGCGGGACTCGTGAGCGCGCACGGCGCCTCGCCATGGCGATGACCGCCGGCCAGCCGCACGTGCCAGCGCTCGCGCCAGGCGGCGAGCGCCTCGAGTGCGCGCGCGTCGAGCGCTGCTTCGGCGTCACCGCCCGCTACAGGCACGTCAGGCTCGTGCGGGAACGTGCCCGAGCGCAGCGCGGCATTGGCCGCATGGCTCACCAGCCAGACTGTCGTCGACATGCTTCTCCTTTTGCTTCGCCACTCTGTGGCTGACATTCGAGCCGCGGCCAGCCGCCGCAGCGCGTAGAATACAGGCTCCACGACACGCGGAAGCCGGTGCAAGTCCGGCGCGGTCGCGCCACTGTAACTGGTTGCCGTCGAAAACATCGAAGCAACGGAAGTCAGACCTGCGCGTCGTGAACCACTCTTTCAACGACTAGCGGGGCGCGTAACCCCAGGAGAAGTCAGCATGTCCGAAACCACATTCCCCTTGCAGCACGCACCGGCCGCGCCGGCGCCCATTCCGCTGCGGGAGATCCTGCCCTGGGCGATCTTCGGCGGCCTCATGCTGCTGCTGGCCCTGTACTTCGTGGGCGCCGAGCAGGGCGCCACCGCGATCTTCCCGGGCATGTACGTCCACGAGTTCGTTCACGACGGCCGCCATCTGCTCGGCTTCCCCTGCCACTGACCGGGAGCTGAACATGGTTGGCAAGTTGCTGGTACGCGGCATGCTCGCAGGCATCGCCGCGGGACTCCTCACGTTCGGCTTCGCGAAGATCGCGGGCGAGCCCCAGGTCGATCAGGCGATTTCCTTCGAGGAGAAAGCGGACGCCGCGAAGGGCGAAGCGCCCGAGCCCGAAATCGTCAGCCGCGAGACCCAGGCGAGCTTCGGTCTCTTCACGGGCGTGATGGTCTATGGCGCGTCGATCGGCGGGCTCTTTGCGCTCGTCTTCGCGTATGCGAATGGCCGCGCGGGGCGTCTTTCGCCGCGCGCGCTCTCGGCCTGGCTCGCGCTCGCGGCGTTCGTCGCGATCTACATGGTGCCGAACATCAAGTATCCGTCGAATCCGCCCTCGGTCGGCGACCCGGAGACGATCGGCTATCGAACCGGGCTCTTCTTCCTGATGATCGCGATCTCGATCGCCGTGTCGGTGTTATCGCTCAAGGTGCGCGCCGCGTTCGTGCCGCGTCTGGGCGTCTGGAACGCTTCGATCGTGGCGCTCGTGCTGTTCGTCGTCGTGATCGGCGCGGTCCAGCTCGCGCTGCCGACGATCAACGAGGTGCCCGCCGCGTTCCCGGCCGTGCTGCTGTGGAAGTTCCGCACGGTGTCGATCGGCATGCAGCTCATTCTCTGGACCACGATCGGCCTGCTGTTCGGCGCGCTCGCCGAACAGCTGCTCGGCGCGAACGCCCGTGCGGGCAGCGCACGCGGCACGCAAACGCGCGCCGCGTAAGCTCCGCCGGGTCGCGGCGCGCACGCCGCGCGCCTATCGAAAAAGCGACCCCAAACTTGCGTAAATGCCCCGCGCGCCTCGCGTGCCGGGGCATTTTTTTCCGCCTTTCAAAAGCATCGCGCCCGCGGCTGTGCGGGCCTGATCCGCACGCGCCGACGCGTCGCGCGGCAATGCTGCACTGCAATATCCGCGCCGCGCTAGTTTGAGCAATCCATTTTGCACTGAGACGATCCGCGCCAGTTCATCGGTTTCGGCGGCGCCCACGTGCCGCGCGAGGCCGCCCGAAACGACAAAACAACTTTGTTCCGGAGACGCGCGTGATCCTTTACGGCTTTGGCCCGGTGCTGCTCGCCGGCACGATCCAGACCATCGAACTTTCGCTCCTCTCGCTCGGCGTGGCTGTCCTGCTCGGCCTGGCGGGCGCGGCAGCCAAGCTCTCGTTCAACCGGCCGCTCGCGGCCGTGGCGACCGCCTACACGACGCTGATCCGCTCGGTGCCCGACCTCGTGCTGATGCTGCTGCTCTTCTACAGCATCCAGATCGGCGTGAACGAGGCCACCGACGCGCTCGGCATGGCGCAGATCGATATCGATCCGTTCGTGGCCGGCGTCGTCACGCTCGGCTTCATTTATGGCGCGTACTTCACCGAAACCTTTCGCGGCGCGTTTCTCGCGGTGCCGCGCGGCCAGCTCGAAGCGGGCCACGCCTACGGCATGAGCGGGGCGCGCGTGTTCGCCCGCATCCTCTTTCCGCAGATGATGCGGTTCGCGCTGCCCGGCATCGGCAACAACTGGCAGGTGCTCGTCAAGGCGACGGCGCTCGTCTCGATCATCGGTCTCGCCGATGTCGTGAAGGCCGCCCAGGACGCGGGCCGCAGCACCTTCAACCTGTTCTTCTTCCTCGTGATCGCGGCGCTCATCTATCTCGCGATCACCACGCTCTCGAACTTCGCGCTCGTCTGGCTCGAACGCCGCTATTCGGTGGGCGTGCGTCACGCGCAACTGTGAGGAAAAGGCCGTCATGAACGAAATCATCCAGCAATTCGGCCGCGCGTTCCTTTACTGGGACGGCGAGCATGTCTCGGGCCTCGCGATGACGCTGTGGCTGCTCGTGATCTCCGTCGCCTTCGGCTTCGTGTGCGCGGTGCCGCTCGCCGTGGCGCGCGTCTCGAGCCGCCGCTGGCTCTCGCTGCCGGTGCGTTTCTACACCTACGTGTTTCGCGGCACGCCGCTCTACGTGCAGTTGCTGCTCATCTACACGGGCGTGTACAGTCTCGCGTTCATCCGTTCGGAGCCGCTGCTCGACGCGTTCTTCCGCAGCGGCCTGAACTGCGCGGTGCTCGCGTTCGCGCTCAACACCTGTGCGTACACGACGGAGATTTTCGCGGGCGCGATCCGCGCGACCTCGCACGGCGAAGTGGAAGCGGCGCGCGCCTACGGCATGAGCCCGTTCACGATGTACTGGCGCGTGATCCTGCCTTCGGCGCTGCGCCGCGCACTGCCGCTGTACAGTAACGAAGTGATCCTGATGCTGCACGCGACCACGGTGGCCTTCACCGCGACGGTGCCCGACATTCTCAAGGTCGCGCGCGACGCCAACTCGGTCACCTACCGCTCGTTCGAGTCGTTCGGCCTCGCGGCGCTGATCTACTGTGCGGTATCGTTCGTGCTGGTGGCCGCGTTCCGCCGCGCCGAAAAACGCTGGCTCGGCCATCTCGCCGTGCGCACCCGCTGATTCACTGGAACACCGGAAACTGGAGACCATCTTGGCTCAGACGCAATCCTCAGATAGCAAGCTCGTCGCGCGCGACATCCACAAGCGCTACGGCGACAACGAGGTGCTCAAGGGCGTCTCGCTCGACGCGAAGAAGGGCGACGTGATCAGCATCATCGGCGCGAGCGGTTCGGGCAAGAGCACCTTCCTGCGCTGCATCAATTTCCTCGAGAAGCCGAACGCCGGCGAGATCGTCGTGGACGGCGAGGCCGTGCGCACGAAGGCGGGCCGCAACGGCGACCTGGATGTGGCCGACCACAAGCAGTTGCAGCGCATCCGCACCAAGCTCGCGATGGTGTTCCAGCACTTCAATCTCTGGTCGCACATGAACGTGCTCGAGAACGTGATGGAAGCGCCTATCCACGTGCTCGGCGTGCCGCGCAAGGAAGCCGAGGACCGCGCGCGGCAGTATCTGGAGAAAGTGGGCCTCGCGCCCCGCGTGGAGAAGCAATATCCGTCGCATCTTTCGGGCGGCCAGCAGCAGCGCGTGGCGATTGCGCGCGCGCTCGCGATGCATCCCGACGTGATGCTGTTCGACGAACCGACTTCGGCGCTCGACCCCGAACTCGTGGGCGAAGTGCTCAAGGTGATGCAAAAGCTGGCCGAAGAGGGCCGCACGATGATCGTCGTCACCCACGAAATGGGCTTTGCGCGCAACGTCTCGAATCATGTGATGTTCCTGCACCAGGGGCGCACGGAGGAAGAGGGCTCGCCCGCCGATGTGCTCGGCGCGCCGAAGAGCGATCGCTTGCGTCAGTTCCTCTCCGGCAGTCTCAAGTAAGCGGCGCGTTCAGTCTCGCGCCGCGTCTTGCCGATGGTCCGTTCCGCCGCTCTTCCTTCCGCTTCAGTTCCGGCCGCCGCGCCCGGGGGCCAGGTGCCGCTCGCGCGCGCCAGCCGCACGACCCAGGTGGCGATCGTCGCGCTGCCGCCCGTTTCGATGTCGGGCGTGGGCCCGATCGTCGACGCGCTCAATCTCGCCAACGAGATCGACGGCCGCGCGCTGTACCGCTGGCAGATGTGCTCGTGGAACGGCCGCCCCGTGCCGCTCGCGGGTGGCGCGCAGTGGCCCGCCGACTGCGCGTTCGGCGACGCCGTTTCAGCCGACTGGCTGATCGTCGTGACCGAGCGCTACCAGCAGTTCGCCGACTACCGGCTCTTTCTCGCGAGTCTCGCGCGCGTGGGGCAGCGCACGCCGCTCGTCACGGGCATTCACCACGGCATCTGGTGGCTCGCGATGGCGGGGCAGTTGCAGGGCTACCGCGTGGCCGCAAACTGGGAAACCTTCCAGCAGTTCGCCGAGCAGTTCGAGCGCACCATCGTCACGCAGCACATCTATGAAATCGACCGCGACCGCGCGACCTGCTCGGGCGGCCAGGCCACACTCGACTTCATGCTCGCGATGATCGGCCGCGACCATGGCCCGGAACTCGCCGAGCGCATTGCCGACGCGCTGGGCGCCAGCACGCTGCGCAGCGGCGACGAGCGCCAGCGCATTCCATTCGTGACCGCGCCCGGCGAGCGGCACCCGCGCCTGAACGACGCGCTCAAGCTGATGGAGGCGAATATCGAGGACCCGCTCACGACCGACGAGATCGCGAATCTCGTGGGCGTGTCGCGGCGGCAGCTCGAGCGGCTGTTTCGCCAGTACCTCGGCGCGATGCCGTCGAAGTATTACCTGGGCCTGCGCCTTGCCAAGGCGCGCTCGCAATTGCAGCGCACCAGCAAGTCGGTGGTGCAGATCAGTCTCGCGTGCGGGTTTTCGTCGGCGGCGCATTTTTCGAATGCGTACCGCGAGCGCTTCGGCGTGACGCCGCGCGAGGACCGCCGCAACTGGATCGAGCGCCAGCACGGCGGGGCCGCCGCCGAACCGCGCGCGGGCGCGCTCGTCGAGCCGCCGGAAGTGCAGTGAAGCTGGCCGCGGCGCAGCAAGCGCCCGGACCTTGCAGGTTCCGTACGAAAAAACGCGTCGCGCCTGCGCAAGACGTTTGCGCGCAGCTTGCCTACACTGCACAGGTGTCGACGGGCTTGGCGCCGGAGCGCTTAGTCCCGTCCCATGCAACGCCACCTGAGCGAAAGGGCACGGCCCCAACGCACACCGACCCCGAATTCGACACGCACTGAGTAAAAGAGGAATCGCCATGAACGACCAGACTGTGAGCCGCAAGACCTTCGACGAAGTGATGGTGCCGTGTTTCTCGCCCGCGCCGTTCGTGCCGGATCGCGGTGTCGGCTCGCGCGTGTGGGACACCGAGGGCCGCGATTACATCGACTTCGCCTGCGGCATCGCCGTGACGTCGTTGGGCCATGCGCATCCGGAGCTGCTGCGCGTGCTGCAGGAGCAGGGCAGCAAGCTCTGGCACATCGGCAACGGCTACACCAACGAGCCGGTGCTGCGCCTCGCGCGCCAGCTCGAAGCGCTCACGTTCGCCGATCGCGCGTTCTTCGCGAACTCGGGTGCGGAGGCCAATGAGGCGGCGCTCAAGCTCGCGCGCCGCGTGGCGTTCGATCGGCACGGCGCCGACAAGTTCGAGATCGTCTCGTTCACGCAGTCGTTCCACGGCCGCACGTTCTTCACCGTGAGCGTGGGCGGCCAGCCCAAGTATTCGGAGGGCTTTGGCCCCGTGCCGGGCGGCATCACGCATCTGCCGTACAACGACATCGAAGCGGCGAAGCGCGCCATCGGCGCGCAGACCTGCGCCGTGATCGTCGAGCCGGTGCAGGGCGAGGGCGGGGTGATTCCCGCCGATCCCGCGTTCCTGCGCGCGCTGCGCGAAGCGTGCGACGCGCACGGCGCGCTGCTGATTTTCGACGAAGTGCAAACGGGCGTGGGCCGCACGGGCCACTTCTACGCCTACGAAGATACGGGCGTCACGCCCGACATCCTCACGACCGCCAAGGCGCTCGGCAACGGCTTCCCGATCGGCGCGATGCTCACGACCGAAGCGATTGCCGCGCACTTCAAGGTGGGCGTGCATGGCACGACCTATGGCGGCAATCCGCTGGGCGCCGCTCTGGCGGGCAAGGTGGTCGAGCTCGTGAGCGATCCGGCGCTGCTGGCTGGCGTGCGTGCGCGCGGCGAAGCGATTCGCGGCAAGCTCGCGAAGCTCAACGAGCGCTTCGACATGTTCAAGGAAGTGCGCGGCAAGGGGCTGTTGATCGGCGCCGAACTGAACGCGCGCTTTGCGGGCCGCGCCAAGGACTTCAACGGGGCGGCCGCGAATCGCGGCGTGATGATGCTGATTGCCGGGCCGGATGTGCTGCGCTTCGCGCCCTCGCTCATCATTCCCGAAGCGGACCTCGACGAAGGCTTTGCGCGCTTCGAGCAGGCCTGCGCAGACGTGATCGGCGCACGCTAAATCGCAACCCAGCCGCAACCCAGCGCACACACAGGATCGACGATGCTATTCGTTCGCCCCGCCAGGCTTTCCGATCTCGACGCGATCGCCCACATGGCGCGCACCGCGCAGCCGGTGCTGCATTCGCTGCCGCACGACCGCGCGGCGCTGGAAGCGCGCATCGCGCTTTCCGAAGATTCGTTTCGCGCGGACGTGGACTTCCCCGGTGAGGAGTTCTATCTGTTCGTGCTCGAAGATTCCGCCACGGGGCGGCTCGTCGGCACCTCGAGCATCGTGGCGGCGGCCGGCTACGCCGAGCCGTTCTACGCGTTTCGCAACGACGCGCTGATTCACGCGTCGCGCGAGCTGCACGTGAACCGCAAGATTCACGCGCTGACGATGTCGCACGAACTCACGGGCAAGAGCCGCCTCGCAGGCTTCTACATCGAGCCGTCGCTGCGCGGCGACGCGGCCGCGCATCTCATGTCGCGCGCACGCATGATGTACGTCGCGATGAACCGCCGGCGCTTCACGCCTGAAGTGTTCACGCTGTTGCTCGGCGTGACCGACGACAAGGGCGTGTCGCCGTTCTGGGAGGCCGTCGGGCGCAAATTCTTCGGGCGCGACTTCAAGGACATCGAACTGGCGTCGGGCGGACGCAGCCGTACCTTCATCGCCGAGGTGATGCCGGCTTATCCGCTCTACGTGCCGCTGCTGCCGGAGCCCGCGCAGCGCGTGCTCGGCGAGCCCGATCCGAGCGCCTTGCTCGCTTACGAAATTCATCTGGAAGAGGGCTTCGAGCCCGACCGCTACGTCGATATTTTCGATGCGGGTCCGGTGCTCACCGCGCAGGTCGATCGCACGGCTTCCGTCGCTGGAAGCGAGACGCGCACGGTGCGTGAAGTTGCGCTCGCAACGAATCGAGAGGGCGCGGCGTATCTGGTCGCGAGCCAGCACGCGGGCGAGTTCCGCTGCGTGCTCGCGACGCTGCCCGAAAGCGAGAAGGGCGCCGGCATCATCGCGCCGCTCGACGCGAGCGCGCGCGCCGCGCTCGGCGTGCAGGACGGCGAGCCGGTGCGCTGTGCGCCGCTGTATCGCGCCACCCCGCAAACAGAGGACGCTTATATGGGAGACGCACAATGATCGTGGTACGCGTCGTGCAAACGGGCGACGTGGACGCGCTCGTCGCGCTCGCCCAGGAAACGGGCCCCGGCCTCACCACCTTCAAGCCCGACCGCGAGGCGCTCAAGGCGCGCATCGAGCGCGCGCGGCGCACGCTCGCAGGCGAGGCCGCGCCACGCGAAGCGGGCTACTTCTTCGTGATGGAAGACACGGCCACGGGCGACGTGGCGGGCGTTTGTGGCATCGAAACGGCCGTGGGCCTGGAGCAGCCGTTCTACAACTACCGCGTGAGCACCGTGGTGCACGCAAGCCAGGAGCTCGGCATCTGGACGCGCATGCGCGCGCTCAATATCTCGCACGATCTCACGGGCTACGCCGAGGTGTGCTCGCTCTTTCTTTCGCCGCGCTATCGGACGGGCGGGGTGGGCAGCCTGCTGTCGCGTTCGCGCTTCATGTTCATCGCGCAGTTTCGCGAGCGCTTCCCCGAGCGCCTGTGCGCGGAATTGCGCGGCCATTTCGACGCGCAAGGCACGTCGCCGTTCTGGCGCGCGGTCGGCTCGCACTTCTATCAAATCGATTTCAACGCTGCCGACTACCTCAGCTCGCACGGGCGCAAGTCGTTCCTCGCGGAGCTGATGCCGCGTTACCCGGTGTACGTCGAACTGCTGCCCGAGGAAGCGCAGGCTTGCGTGGGCCTCACGCATGCAGACACGATTCCCGCACGCCGCATGCTCGAAGCCGAGGGGCTGCGCTACGAGAATCACGTCGATATCTTCGACGCGGGCCCGGTGCTCGAATGCCATATCGGCGATTTGCGCACGGTGCGCGACAGCGTGGTCGTGCCGGTCGAGATCGGCGAGGCGCATGCCGAAGAGGGCGTGCGCTCCCTCGTATCCAATACGTCGCTCGGCGATTTTCGCGTGGGTTTCGCGCCGGGCGTCGTGCACGACGGCGTGTTCACGCTGAGCGCCACGGAAGCGGCGGCGCTGAACGTCGCGGCGGGCGAGCCGGTGCGCGTGCTCGGCCCGGCAGCAAAGCAAAAACAGGGATGACCATGAACGAGCTTTACATCGATGGGCAATGGTGCGCGGCCTCGGGCCCCGCGTTCGCTTCGCGCAACCCCGGCACGGGCGAGACCGTGTGGAGCGGCAACGCCGCGAGCGCCGAAGAGGTCGAGCGCGCCGTGAACGCCGCGCGCCGCGCGTTCGCCGCGTGGGCGCAAACGCCGCTCGAAGCGCGCTGCGAGATCGTGCAGCGCTTCGCCGCGCTCGTTACCGAAAAGAAGGAAACGCTCGCCCAGGCGATTGGCCGCGAGACCGGCAAGCCGCTCTGGGAAGCGCGCACCGAAGCGGCGTCGATGGCCGCGAAGGTCGCGATTTCGATCACCGCTTACGGCGAGCGCACCGGCGAGAAGCGTGCGCCGATGGCCGACGGCGTGGCGGTGCTGCGCCATCGCCCGCATGGCGTCGTCGCCGTGTTCGGTCCGTACAACTTTCCGGGCCATTTGCCCAACGGCCATATTGTGCCGGCGCTGATCGCGGGCAACGCGGTCGTGTTCAAGCCTTCGGAGCTCGCTCCGGAAGTGGCGCGCGTCACGGTCGAACTCTGGCGCGAAGCCGGCTTGCCCGCGGGCGTGCTCAACCTCGTGCAGGGCGAGCGCGACACAGGCATTGCGCTTGCGAATCACAAACAGATCGACGGGCTCTTCTTCACGGGCAGCTCGGACACGGGCACGCTGCTGCATCGCCAGTTCGGCGGCCGGCCCGAGATCGTGCTCGCGCTGGAGATGGGCGGCAACAATCCGCTCGTCGTCGCGCCGGTCGAGGATATCGATGCCGCCGTGCATCACACGATCCAGTCGGCGTTTCTTTCGGCGGGGCAGCGCTGCACGTGCGCGCGCCGCATTCTCGTGCCCGCAGACGCATTCGGCGAGCAGTTCCTTGCGCGCTTCGTCGAAGTGAGTTCGCGCATCACGGTGGGCGAGTACGACGCCGAGCCGCAGCCCTTCATGGGCGCCGTGATTTCGGCGCGCGCGGCGGGCAAGCTGATGGGTGCGCAGGCGCAATTGCTCGAGCGCGGCGCACGCGCCTTGCTGCCGATGACACAGCGCGACCCGGCGCTCGGCTTCGTGACGCCGGCGATTCTCGACGTGACGGGCGTGGCCGACCTGCCCGATGAAGAGCACTTCGGGCCGCTCGCCCAGGTGATCCGCTACGCGGGTTTCGACGACGCCATCGCGCAGGCCAACAATACGGCGTACGGCCTCTCGGCGGGCCTGCTCGCCGACGACGAAGCGCTGTGGCAGCGCTTCACGCGCGAGATCCGCGCGGGCGTGGTGAACTGGAACCGCCCGACCAACGGCGCGTCGAGCGGCGCGCCGTTCGGCGGCGCGGGCCGCTCGGGCAACCACCGGCCGAGCGCGTACTACGCCGCCGACTACTGCGCCTACCCGATGGCCTCGGTGGAGAGCGCGCAACTGCAGATGCCCGCGAGCGTATCGCCGGGTCTTCACTTCTAAGGAACGACGATGCAAACCCTTGAAGCCAACTTCGACGGACTCGTCGGCCCCACGCACAACTACGCCGGGCTGTCGTTCGGCAACGTCGCCTCGCAGAGCAACGAGAAGTCCGTCGCGAACCCGCGCGCCGCGGCGCAGCAGGGCTTGCGCAAGATGAAGCGGCTCGCCGACCTCGGCTTCGCGCAAGGTGTGCTGCCGCCGCAGGAGCGGCCGTCCATGCGGTTGCTGCGCGAGCTGGGCTTCGGCGGTAAGGATGCCGAAGCGATTGCGCGCGCCGCGAAGGACGCGCCCGAACTGCTCGCTGCGGCAAGCTCCGCGTCGGCCATGTGGACCGCGAATGCGGCGACGGTGAGCCCTTCGGCGGATACGCCGAACCGGCGCGTGCACTTCACACCCGCGAACCTGTGCAGCAAGCTGCATCGCGCGATCGAGCATGAGGCCACGCGCCGCACGCTTTCCACGGTGTTCGCGGACCCGTCGCACTTCGTCGTGCACGAGGCGCTGCCCGGCACGCCCGCGCTCGGCGACGAAGGCGCGGCCAACCATACGCGCTTCAGCGCGCAGTACGGCGAGCGCGGCGTGGAGTTCTTCGTGTACGGGCGCAGCGAATACCGTCGTGGACCGGAGCCCAAGCGCTTCCCGGCGCGGCAGACGTTCGAGGCGAGCCGCGCCATCGCGCAGCGCCACGGCCTGACCGATGCGGGCACCGTGTTCGCGCAGCAGAATCCGGATGTGATCGACGCCGGCGTGTTCCATAACGACGTGATCGCCGTGGGCAACCGCAGCACGCTGTTTTGCCACGAGCGCGCGTTCGTCGACCAGAAGGCGGTCTACGACGAGTTGCGCACGAAGCTCGCGGCGTACGACGCGCCGTTCCACGTGATCGAAGTGCCCGAAGCGCGCGTGAGCGTGGCCGACGCGGTGTCGTCCTATCTCTTCAACAGCCAGTTGCTGAGCCGCGCGGACGGCACGCAGATTCTCGTCGTGCCGCAGGAGTGCCGCGAGAATCCGCACGTGGCGATCTACCTCGACGAACTGGTCGCGAGCAGCGGGCCGGTCGACGAAGTGCTCGTGTTCGACCTGCGCGAGAGCATGAAGAACGGCGGCGGCCCGGCGTGCCTGCGTCTGCGCGTGGTGCTCAGCGCGGAGGAGCGCGCGGCGACGGCGCCTGGCGTGTGGATGAACGACGCGCTCTTCACGCGCCTCGACGGCTGGATCGAGCGGCACTATCGCGACCGGCTCGCGCCGCAGGACCTGACCGATCCGGCGCTGCTCGTCGAGTCGCGCACGGCGCTCGACGAACTCACGCAGATTCTCGGCCTCGGATCGCTCTATGACTTCCAGCGCTGATACCCCGCTCGCGAACTTTCTCGCGTACACGCTCGCGGGCTCGCGTCCGGCCACGCCCGCAGCGGCGCGTGGCGAATGCGCGGGCGGCGTGCGCTGGCAGTGGCTCGACGAGGGCGTGCTGGAGCTGGAACCGGCACGCATCGACGAGACGACGCGCAGCGTGTTGCTGTCGGCAGGCGTGCACGGCGACGAAACGGCGCCGATCGAACTGCTCTCGCAGCTCGTGGCCGACATCGCGGCGGGCCGCGCGCCGCTCGCCTGCCGCGTGCTCGCGGTGCTCGGCAATGCCGGCGCGATGCGCGCCGGCGAGCGCTATCTCGACGACGATCTGAACCGCCTGTTCGGCGGCCGCCATGCGCGTGTGCCGGCGAGCCGCGAGGCGCCGCGCGCCGTGGCGCTCGAAGCGGCGGCGCAGCGCTTCTTTGCGAAGGCCGCGAGTTCCGCCGACGCGCCGTACGCGCGCTGGCACCTCGACATGCATACGGCGATCCGCGCTTCGGCGTTCGAGCAGTTCGCGCTGCTGCCTCATACGGGCGAGCCGCCCGCGCGCGCGATGCTCGAATGGCTCGCCGACGCACGCATCGCGGCCGTGCTGATCCACACCGAGAAGGGCGCGACCTTGTCGTCGTTTACGGCCGAAACGTGCGGGGCGCTCGCCTGCACGCTCGAACTGGGCAAGGTGCGTCCGTTCGGCCAGAATGACCTGGCGCGCTTCGCCGGTGCCGATGCCGCCGTGCGCCGTCTCGTGGCGGGAGAGTTGTCGTTGCCGAAGGGCGCGCAGATGCCGCGCATTTTCACGGTGATCGGCCAGATCACGAAGCAGAGCGCGGCGCTCAAGCTCAACGTGGCCGCCGACGTGGCCAACTTCACCCCGTTCCCGCGCGGCGAGGTGCTGGCGGAAGACGGCGCCTACCGCTACGTCGTGCAGCACGACGAGGAGCGCATCGTGTTTCCGAATCCGGGCGTGAAGCCGGGCTTGCGCGCGGGCCTGCTCGTCGTCGATACGACCCGCGAGACGCTCGCCGCGCTCGCCTGAGCGCTAGCCGCACGCGCACGCGCTCTCCCGCGCTTGCGCAGCCACGACACCCACTTGCATGTTCGAACGCAGCGCGTGAGCTCGCCGCCGCGCGCGGGCGCGCCATGCGCCGCTTGCCGCCCGCGGGGCGGGGCGCCGGCGCCGTCGCGGTACAATCGCGCCCTCGCGGTTGTTGCGGCGCACCACACACGGTGCGCGCGATTGAGCCGTGTGGTTGGCGCAGCGATCCTGTGCCGGCGCCGGGAAGCCGTTTTTTAGCCGCGAATCGAACCATGAAACGGCAAGAACGGGTTTCGCCGGCGCACCCAATCTGACTGGAAAGAGACACTGATGAAGACGAACTGGAACAAGCTGGCAACGCTCGCATTCTGCGCGGCCGCCATGACGGCAGGCGCGGCAGGCGCGGCAGGGGCCGCACACGCCGCCGATATCAAGGAAATCCGCTTTGGCGTGGAGGCGTCGTACGCGCCGTTCGAATCGAAGTCGCCCGCAGGCGAACTGCAGGGCTTCGATATCGACGTGGGCAATGCCGTCTGCGCGAAGCTCAAGGCAAAGTGCATGTGGGTGGAAAACTCGTTCGACGGTCTGATCCCGGCGCTGCAGGCGCGCAAGTTCGCCGCGATCAATTCCGACATGTCGATCACGGACCAGCGCCGCCAGGCCATCGACTTCACCGACCCGATCTACGCGATTCCGAACCAGATGATCGCGAAGAAGGGCAGCACGCTGCAGCCCACGCCCGAGTCGCTCAGGGGTAAGCACGTGGGCGTGCTCCAGGGCACGATCCAGGAAACCTACGCGAAAGCGAAGTGGGCGCCGGCGGGCGTCGACGTCGTGCCGTACCCGACGCAGGACCAGATCTACGCGGACCTCGTGTCGGGCCGCCTCGACGCCTCGTTTCTCGACGCCGAAGCTGCCTCCAAGGGCTTCCTGAACAAGCCGCAGGGCGCGGCCTTCGCGTTCGCGGGCCCGCAGGTCGTGGATGTCAAACTGCTTGGCGAGGGCGTGGGCTACGGCGTGCGCAAGAACGATGCGGCGCTCAAGACCGCCTTGAACGGCGCGCTCAAGGACCTGAAGGCGGACGGCACGCTCGACCGCATCGCGGCGAAGTATTTCGACGTGAAGGTCGTGCTGAAGTAATCGGCCCGCATCGATAGATCGATAGACCGGCCGGCTGGACGAAATCCAGCCGGCCGGTTTTTTTGCGCCTTTACTTCGGATTGCGTATCAAATCGTTCTTGCGTCGAGCGGCAACGCAGCGCCGGTGACGCGTGCGGCACTGCAAAAACTACAAAAAAATCCCGCGGATCGCGCAGAACTTCATTTCCGCGCCTTACTTGCCAGGATAAAATCGACACAAGAAAGTGCCGCGTCCGGCGCGCAATGTGTGCGAAGCGCAAACGGTTGCGGCATGCCAGGAAACAAGACCAAAGCGCCGCCATGCGCGCGGCGCCGCGCGGGGGGACCCCATGAGCTTCAACGCCGCAGACCGGCCGCAGATGTCAGGAGTCGCGGGCAGCACGCAGTCGCCGGAACACGCCGGCCCGCCCATCGACGTGTATTTCGCGCGCCAGCCGATGCTCGACCGGGAGGGCCTCCTCTGCGCGTTCGAGACGTCGCCGCGCCTCGTGGACCGGCGCGAAAGCGCCGAAATCGAACAAGAGGCCGAAGCGGCCGCCAAAGACCAGGCCTCGGGCCTGACGCCCAAGCCTTCCGCCACGAGCACTGCGCTCCTCAAAAGCTTCGCCGCGCCCGGCTTGCGCGCCTCGCTCGCGGGCCATCCCGCCTGGCTCGACATGACGCGCGATGCGCTTTTCCACGACGGCCTGCTGCGCGTGAGCCCCGAGCGCGTCATGCTCGAGTTGCCCGTGGACATCGGCGCGGACGCGGACCTGATCGCGCGGCTCGTCGAGCTGCACCGCCGCCGCTACCGCTTCGCGCTCGACCACGTGTCGAAGGCGGATGAGTCGCTCGCGAAACTGCTGCCATATGTGGACGCCATCAAGATCGATATCCGCGAGATCGCGCCCGAGGTGCTGCCGAAGTTCGCGAGCGTGATGAAGGCGGCGGGCAAGCTTCTCGTGGCCATCGGCGTCGAGACCCAGGAAGACTATCAGCGCACGCACGCACTCGGCTTCGACCGCTTCCAGGGCTACTTCTTCGCGAAACCGCACGGCGGCGCGCGCCGCTCCAGCGCGCCGCGCCAGGCGCTGCTGAACCTGCTGCATCTGCTTGCGGCCGAACCCACCGTCGCGCAGCTCGAAGCGGAACTGAAGCTCAACCCCGTGCTCGTGATGCATCTGATGCGGCTCGCCAACTCGGGCAGCATGAACATCGGCCGCAAGGTGACGACGCTGCGCGAGGCGATCAATGCGACCGGCACCAACGCGATCGCGCGCTGGACGCAGTTGCTGCTCTACGCCGACGGCCGCAAGATCGCCGCCGAAGACGACCCGCTGCTGCAACTCGTGGCCACGCGCGCGCGCTTCATGGAAATCGCGGTGACGCAGCTTGCCAAGGCACACCTCGAAGAGGAAGACGCGGCGTTCCTCGTGGGGGTGTTCTCGTTCGTCGAGGCGGTGTTCGGCGGTCCGCTCGAAAGCACGCTCGAAGTCCTCACGCTGGCCAAGCCGATCCGCACGGCGATCGTGAAGCGCGAGGGCGCGCTCGGGCGGCTGCTCGAACTTTCCGAGGCGCTCGAGCGTGCGGACTGGGCCCGCGTGGATGCGCTGTGCGCGGAACTCGAGCCGCTCGACGCCGCGACGGTCGCGGCGATCACGCTCACGGCCGCGGAATGGGCGGGCACGTCCGGCCGCGACGCGGAAGACGAGGGGCTGGAACGGATCGAGGATTGAGCGGGCGGGGCGGTGCCGCGAAGCGATGCGGCGCCGCGCTCAGTCAAGATTCAGTCGGGACAGGCAGGACTCAGGCGGTCTGCGGTACGTGCGTGAAGAAGCGCGCGAGCTGCTGCGCGAGGTCGTTCAACGCGCTCATCTCTTTCTGTGAAATGCGGCGCGGCTCCTGGTTCACGAGCCAGTCGCCGTACATCAGCGCAACGGGTTCGACGCCAGGCGCGCCCACGGGCAGCAGGACGAACGCGCGCGCGTCGTCGAAGCTCGAGCGATACCAGCCGGGCAGGCGCGCGAGAATCTTCGCGTCGCGCGCATTCTCGATGAAGATGCCGACCTTGTTCGCGATGGCAAGGTGAAACACGTCGGGCTGGAACGCGGCGGAGAACGCGAGCTTGGGCAGCACGTCGCCCATGTGGGGGCCGAAGCCGTGCTGCGCCTCGAACATGTTCGCGCCGCGTCGCACGAACACCACGCTGCGTGCGAAACCGAGGCCCGCGAGCACGGTTTCGGTTGCGAGCGTGAGGGCGGTGCTCAGCGCGCTGTCGGCCGGCAATGCGCGCAGGTCCTCGACGCCGGCCGCAATGCGCGCCTCGGGATCGAGCGCTTCGCGGGCGATGGCGTCGGCGTTGGCGCGCAATTCGACGATCTCGCGCATCACGCCGTCTTCGGCTTCCTCGCGCGCGAGCGCGAGGCTCATCTGCACGAGCACATCGGCATCGGTCGAGAGCGCGCGGCCGTAGTGCTGCGCAAGCTCGGCGATATGCGTCTCGCGCATCTCTTCGGAGAGGCCCTGGGTGGTCAGCACGCGCGCGACTTCGGTCGAATAGTTCGTGATGGCGCGCAGCCACTGCACGTCGCGCGGTTCCTTGTCGGCCGGGTCGTACTGGCGCATGCCCGAACGGATCGTGTCGGGCAGGCGCCAGCGCGTGGCGGCTTCGAGGCCGAGTTCTTCGAAGGTCACGCCGAGCACTTCGAGGCAGGCCTCGTCGTCGCTCGAGCCTGCATCGATCTCGCGGCGGATCTGGTCCCACTCGGGTTCGAGATAGAACACCACGAGCAGCTTGCCCACCTGGCGCATCAGCGTGCAGACCACGGCCTCTTCGCCCGCGCGCAGGTCGCCGTGCTCGGTGAGCTTGCGTGCGACGCAGCCCGAGAGCATGGTGCGGTTCAGTTCGAGCTTGGCGTCGATGCGGCGCGGCGCGCTGTGGTGAAAGTGATCGACGATCTTCAGGCCGACGACGAGATGGCCGACCGCGTCCATGCCGAGGACCATCAGCGCGCGCGTGACGGTCGTGATGTTGCCGCCGAACGCCATGTACATGGCCGAATTGGCGAGACGCAGCACCTTCTGCGTGAGCGCAAAATCCGAGAGCACGACCTTCACGAGCGCGCTGAAATCGTAGTCGTCGTTGGTCATCGCCGCGACCGTGGTGCGCAGCGATTGCGACAGCAAGGGGAAGTCCCCGCGTTCATTCATGCGGGCCCACAAGCGGTCTAGCAGGACGGCCTTTACCATCTGAACCATGTCAATTTCGCGAAAGCCCTGCGGTTTGCGATGCCCGCATCATTGCACCTCGTGCACGTGCAACGCACCCGAAACGAAGCGCTGCTGCAATTCTTCTGAAGGCAGCGCCTTGCAGACGAGCCATCCCTGGATGTGCTCGCAACCCATGTTCGTCAGCAGCTCGCGCTGCGCCTCCGTCTCCACGCCCTCGGCCACGAGCTCGAGATCGAGCGTACGCGCGAGCCCCACCACCGCGTTGACGATCGCCTGATCGTTGCGCGAAGTGATGAGGTTCTCGACGAAGCTTCGATCGATCTTCAGCTTCGAGAGCGGGAAGCGCTGCAGGTACGCGAGACTCGAATACCCGGTGCCGAAGTCGTCCACCGCGAAGCGAATGCCAAGCGACGTGAACTCTTCGAGCAGCGTTTTCGCATGCTGCGGATCGTGCATGAGCAGGCTTTCGGTGATCTCGAACACGAGCCGGCACGGATCGACTCCGGTGAGCTCGATCGCCTCCTCGACACTTTCCCTGAACCGCGGATTGCGGAACTGCTGGGGCGAGACATTGACCGCCACGTACTGCAGCTCGATGCCTTGCTCGTCCCATTGGGTCAGTTGCATACAGGCAGCCTTCAAAACCCAGTTGCCGAGATAATTAATCAGGCCGACGGATTCCGCAAGCGGAATAAATGTTGAAGGCGGCACGAGACCGTGCAATGGATGTTGCCAGCGGATCAATGCCTCCACGCCGACCACGCCGCGCGACGCGCTGCTCGTGATGGGCTGGAAGTGTAGCGAGAATTCGCCGTTGCGCACACCGTCGTAGAGGTCCGACTCCAGCTTCAGGCGCATGGCGTCGGTGGGATCGTCGACGGGCACGTGCAACGTCAGCGTGTTGCCGCCGATCGCCTTGGCCTGCTGCAGCGCCTGGTCCGCGCGGCGGATGAGCGGCGTGGTGTCGGCGCCGGCATCGGCGTCGCTCAGGCCGGAGGCATCCGGGCGCTGGTCCGGATGGAACGCAATGCCGATGCTCGCCGAAAGGTGCACGGGCTGGTTGCGAAACGAGTACGGCTGCAGGATGGAGGTGAGCAGGCGGCGGCCGAGCGCTTCGGCGGCCGCGCGCACTTCGTCGGGCGCGGCGTGGCGTTGCGGCGTGATCAGGATGGCGAACTCGTCGCTGCCGATGCGCGCGATCATTTCGCCCTGCAGCGCGAGGTGGGTGAGGCGCCGCGCGGTTTCGCGCAGCAGCTCGTCGCCGGCGTCATAGCCGAGCGCGCGGTTCACGCGCTGATAGTCGTCGAGGTCGAGCAGCAGCAGCGCCACCGGCACGCCGAAATGGTCCGCGTCGGCCTGGGCGCGCTGCAGCGCGGGCGCAAGCGCGGTCTGGTTGGGCAGGCCGGTGAGCGGGTCGTGATGGAGCGCGTGGGTGAGCGCGGCCTCGGTGCCTTGCCAGCCGGAGACGTCGAAGCCCGCCACGGCGAAGCCGGCCGTCTCGCCATACTGTGCGCGCTGCACGCGCAGCTCCACGGGAAGCGGGTAGGTGAGGGCCTTGACGAGGTCGACCGTGTCTTTTTCCACGGCGCCGCTGTGCGCGGCGCGCGCGATCAGCGCCTCGAGGCGCTCGTGATGCTCGGGCGTGACGATGTCGGCGAGCGTCGCGCCGAGCAGGAACTCGCGGTGATACCCCGCGAAGCGCAGGCTCGCGTCGGAGACGTAAAGAAAGTGCAGCCTCGCGTCCACGTGGACGAGGAAGTCCACCGCCGCGGCCGTGTTCTCGAACGAGAGCGAAACGGCGTCGGCGTAGTCGGGTCCGGCTGCGGGAGTTGAGAGGGGCACGAGCGGCGCGGCGCCCTGGTCGACGGCGGCTTCGGCCGCTTGCGCTGCACCCAGTGCCTGCGCGGCATGAGAGGCGTTCGCGTCGCCAGGCATGGGCGGGTCGCCGGCAATGCCCTTGAGGCCGGCAAGCGCGTAAAACCGGTCGACGACCGTGCGCAACCAGCCCTGGCGGGGCGCGGAGATCCTGTTCGCTTCCATGTCTGTCGCTGGCAACCCTTTGTTTGTCTGTGGCGTCCCGGCCGGTTTCCATATCCGGCTGAAGCCGCCCATCAGAGCAAGTTATCGACCCCGGACGGGAAATCTTTAGCCGCGGCGACCGAAAAAACACCTCACGCATAAACGTGACGGGAGATCGGTGCGGTGGCGTCCAGATTCGGTTAAAGTGGCGCCGGTCGAGACGCCGTTCGCCATGCGCGATGGGTCGGCGCGCGTGAAGCGCCCGTCTTGCGGGCCGCAGGGGCGGCCCGGCGCGTCGGCGGCCATTACCGGCCATTCCATCCGTACGAGTCATCCGCCATGTCCGATTCATCGTCAGCGTTTGCCGCGCCGGCAAGCGAGGCTGCGCGAGACGATGCGGGCAGGGGCACCCCTGGTTCCGCGCCTTCTATGCCGTCAGCTTCACAACCCGGCCTTGCTCCCGGGTCATCAACCGGTCCGCAGCCGTTCGTCTATCTCGGGCGGCAGCCTATTCTCGATCGCAATGGCGCGCTCAACGCCTATGAGCTGCTGTTCCGCGGCGGCGCGCAGAACCGCGCGGACGTCGACGACGACGCGCTCGCCACGGCCCAGGTGATGACGCGCACGATCGGCCAGCTCGGCGTGCCCGCGGTGCTCGGCCGTCACTACGGCTACGTCAACATCAGCCGCGAGCTGCTGTTCGACGACATCGTGCATCTGCTGCCGCCGGGCCGCTTCGTGCTGGAGGTGCTCGAACACGTGCGCTTCGACGCCGCGGTGCTGGAGCGTCTCGCGCAACTGCGCCGCGCCGGCTACCGCATTGCCTTCGACGACGTGTGCGAGATCACGGAGAACCTGCTGCGCGCCTTGCCGTACGCGGACATCATCAAGGTCGACCTGCTGCAGACCGAGCGCGCGGCGCTGCCCGGCCTCGTCGCGAGCCTCGCCGCGCACGGCAAGACGCTGATCGCCGAGAAGGTCGAGACGGGCGAGGACTTCGAACTGGCCTCGTCGCTCGGCTTCGAGCTGTTTCAGGGCTACTTCTTCGCGCGCCCGCAGGTGCTGCGCGCGCCGCGCGTGCGCGCTTCGCGCCTCGCGCTCGTACGCCTGCTCGCGCTGGTGGCCAACGACGTCGGCACGGCCGAACTCGAGCGCGAACTGCGCAGTCACCCGGGCGTAGTGGTGCAACTGCTGCGCCTCGTCAATTCGAGCGCGTACTCGCCGGGGCGGCCGATTTCGTCGCTGCGCGAAGCGGTGCTCGCGGCGGGCACGCGCCAGATCGCGCGCTGGGCGCAACTGCTGCTTTACGCGAGCGGACGCGACCTGCCCTGGGGCTCGGACCCGCTCGTGCAGCTCGCGGGCACGCGCTCGCACTTCATGGAGCTTGCCGCACGCAGCCTGAGCCCGCAGGACCCCGATTTCGCCGATGCCGCCTTCATGACCGGCATCTTCTCCCTCGTGCACGTGCTGGTGGGTTCGACGCCTGAGAACACGCTCGATCGTCTCGGCCTTGCGCGCGAGATCGTCGAGGCCGTCGACGGTCATCGCGGCGAGCTCGGCACGCTGCTGCGCATCGCGACCGCGGCCGAGCGCGGCGATCACGACGGCGCGCAGCGTCTCGCGCGCGAGGCGGGCGGCATGTTCAACGCGCTCACGCCGCCGCTGCTCGGCGAGTTGAACCTGTGGGCCGGCGCGTGGTTCACGGCGTATGCCGAGGGTTGAAACCAGATCGTAAGGTTGGCGCCGGGGGGGCGCGCTGCGGGTGCCGCAATTGTGTGATCCAATATTGGTATCGCCGCAGCGTCATGCGTCTCATTTGCATGATGGGCAAGACCCGCGGGCAAAACGCGCGCCGGCGTGGCGATTCAACTCGAGGGCATTTGACATGAAACCGAGGTTCTTTGCGGCGGGAGCCGCGGCGCTCGTCTGCGCCGGGCTTGCGCTCTTTACGCTGTCTGCACAGGCGACACTGAAGCCGGGCGATGCCGCACCCGACTTCACGACCCAGGCATCGCTGGGTGGCAAGACCTACACCTATTCGCTCGCTTCGGAGCTGAAGAAAGGGCCGGTGGTGGTGTACTTCTACCCGGCCGCGTTCACGAAGGGTTGCACGATCGAGGCGCACGAATTCGCTGAAGCGGTCGATCAGTACAAGCAGTACGGCGCGACCGTGATCGGCGTTTCGCACGACAACATCGACACGCTCACGAAGTTCTCGGTGAGCGAGTGCCGCAGCAAGTTCCCGGTGGCCGCCGACGAAGACTCGAAGATCATCAAGTCGTACGACGCGTCGATGCCGATGCACGAGTCGATGGCCAATCGCGTCTCGTATGTGATCGCGCCGGACGGCAAGATCATCTACGAATACACGAGCCTGTCGCCGGACCAGCACGTGACGAACACGTTGCGCGCCCTGAAGGAATGGGCCACGCAGCATCCGCAGCAGTAGTGATCGCGAGTCATCGCAAACCGTAGTCGAACGAGGCCCGCCATGCGCGCGGGCCTTGTCGCGATCTATCCCAGACATCCCTCCGCGTTTCGCCCTGGCCTTTCTCTCCCGCCGCACGGATTCCTCGCATGCCGATCGTCGTTGTTCTACTTGCCTTCGCCGCGCTCGTCTACGGCGCGTACTGGTCCTTCAACGCCATCGCGGCGCAGTTCGGCACGGGCGTTGCCGTGGGCGCGGCCGTGCTGGCCGCGGCGTTGTTCGTCGCGCTCATCGCCTGGTGGTGGCGCCGGATGCGCGACGTGGCGCCCAACGTGCGCGGCGAAGGCGACTGGACGCACCGCGTGGCCGGCGCCTGGGGCGAGGCCCGTCTCGCGGCCGGCAAGCGCTTTTGCGAGCTGACGCAGGGCGGCGCGCATGGCGCGTATATCTTCGCCGACCTGCAAGGCGCGCAGTCGGCGCGCGATGCCAATGGCTGGCACGTGGCGCTGCGTGTGGCCGATCCGAAGCGCCCGCTCTGGCAACTGCCGATGCAAAGCGAGCGCGAAGCGAAGCGCTGGGCGCGCATTTTCACGCTGGCGATCGCGCAGAAACTCTGAGCGTCGCGACCGCGTCGAACGTTCCGGCCGCGCCGCTGTCCCAACAAGTTCCCGGCACTCCCGGCCGGCAACGCACACTCGATATGTCACGAAAACCCTGGATCGCGGCGGCCCTGATCGCCGTCTGCGCCACGCTGCTCGCGGCGTGCGACCAGCAAAAGGTCGCCGACGCCGTCAACGCGATCAAGCCCGATTCGATGGCGTTCGGCGGCCTGCGCATTGGCGTGTCGACGGTCGAGGACGTACGCCGGCAGGCGGGCAAGCCCGAAATGGTGTGGGAGGACGACGACGGCGCGCAGCGCCTCGAATACCCGCGCGGGCCCAACGGCCTCACCACGTGGATGCTCGACTTCGACGCGAACGGCAGGCTCGTGGCGATGACCCAGGCGCTCACGGCGCAGAATATCGCGCAGGTCGTGCCGGGCATGCCGCAGGACGAAGTGCGGCGCCTGCTCGGCAAGCCGGCCACGGTAGCAAAATACGCGTTGAGCCACGAGGAAGTGTGGAGCTGGCACTGGGCCGAAGGCGGCGTGGCGGGGGACGGCATGTTCAACGCCCATTTCGCGCCGGATGGACTCGTGGTGAGGACGTCGCGCTCGGACGCACCGGGCCACGAGCAGCATTGAGTCGGCGAGCGCATCGATCGCGCCAGCCGCAAGGAGGAAGCAGATGAAACGTATCGCGTTGCTATGGCATGTGGTGAAGGGCGATGCGCGCGTGCTGTGGCACGCGCTGCGCCAGCCGGGGCGTCCCGTGTGGCTCGTGCCCGCCACGGCGCTGCTCGCGCTCTATGCGCTCGATCCGTTCAATCTCGCGATGCCGGTCGCCGGTGTCGTGGACGACGGCATCATCGTGCCGCTGTTGCTGCATCTGATCGTGCGGTGCCTGCCGGCGCATTTGCGCCGGCGCGAGCCCCGACGGGCACGCGCATAAAGAAACGGCTGAAGCCACGCTTCAGCCGTTGTCTACAGCAGGAACGCTCACTCCGCCTGCGCTGCGGGCGCCGCGCGCCCGCGCTTCGCATCCCACCACACGCGCAGCCGGTCCATGTACAGGTACACCACCGGCGTCGTATAGAGCGTAAGCATCTGGCTCACGATCAGACCGCCCACGATCGAAATGCCGAGCGGCGCGCGCAGCTCCGCGCCTTCGCCGCGCCCGAACGCGAGCGGCAGCGCGCCGAGCAGCGCCGCACAGGTGGTCATCATGATCGGCCGGAAGCGCAGCAGGCAGGCCTGGTAGATCGCATCGCGCGAACTCAGCCCCTCACGCGACGCCTGGATCGCGAAGTCCACCATCATGATCGCGTTCTTCTTCACGATGCCGATCAGCAGAATCACGCCGATCAGCGCGATGATGCTGAACTCCGTCTTGAAGAGCAGCAACGCGAGCAGCGCGCCCACGCCCGCCGACGGCAAGGTGGAGAGAATCGTGAGCGGGTGGATGTAGCTCTCGTAGAGAATGCCCAACACGATATACACGGCCGCGAGCGCCGCGAGAATCAGCAGCGGCTGGTTGTCGAGCGACTGCTGGAACGCCTGCGCCGTGCCCTGGAAGCTGCCGTGAATCGTCGCGGGCATGCCGATCTCGCCCATCGTGTCGTAGATCGCCTGGGTGGCGTCGGAGAGCGATTTGCCGGGCGGCAGGTTGAACGAGATCGTCGAGGCCACGAACTGGCTCTGGTGATTCACCGAAAGCGGCGTCGTGCCGGGGCCGAACGAGGCGATCGACGAGAGCGGCACCATGGTCTCCTTCGACGTGGACACCGCCGCGCCCGACGACGCGCTCGACTTGCCGCTCGCGGCGAGCGAGTTGGTCGCGAGGTTGCGCGCCGAATCGGCGGCGATGGCCGCGGCGCTCGTCGCCGTGGTGGCGGCCGTGCCGCCCGTCGAGGCGGTGGTGGGGCCCGTCACCGTGCCGGCCGTCGCGTTGGTGCTCTGCGCGCCGCTCGCCGTGCCGCCCGAGGTGCTCACCCAGATCTCGTTGAGCATGGTCGGGCTCTGCCAGTACTTCGGCGCGACTTCCATCACCACGTGGTACTGGTTGAGCGGGTTGTAGATCGTCGAGACCTGGCGCTGGCCGAACGCGTCGTAGAGCGTGTTGTCGATCTGCGAGGGCGTGATGTTCAGCCGCGCGGCGCTCTGCCGGTCGATGTTGATCATCGACTCGAGGCCGCCTTGCTGCTGGTCCGAGTTCACGTCGGCGAGTTCGGGACGCGCCTGCAGCGCCTCGGTGAGCTTCGGCCCCCACTTGTAGAGATCGGCGGTGTTGTCCGCGAGCAGCGTGAACTGGTACTGCGCGTTCGACTGCCGGCCGCCCACGCGAATGTCCTGCACCGCCTGCAGGAAGGTGCGCGCGCCCGCCACGTTCGAGAGCGGCCCGCGCAGTTGCGCGATCACCTCGTCGGCGGAAAGCTTGCGCTCGCTCTTGGGCTTGAGCGAGACGAACATGAAGCCCGAGTTGGTCGCGCGCCCGCCTGAGAATCCCGCGACCGATTCCACGGCCGGGTTCGCCTGCACGATACGCATCATCTCGGCGAACTTCACCTTCATCGCCTGGAACGAGGTGGACTGGTCGGCCTGGATGCCACCGACCAGGCGCCCCGTGTCCTGCTGCGGAAAGAAGCCCTTGGGCACGACCACGTAGAGCGCGACGTTGAGCGCGATCGTCGCGATGAGCGTGAGCAGGATGACGAACGGATGCGTGAGCGCCCAGCCGAGCGTGCGCTCGTAGCCGCCCTGCAGGCGCTGGAAGCCGCGTTCGAGCCACTGCGCGAAGCGGCCTTCTTCCTTCTTCTCGTGCGCCTCTTCGAGCAGGCGCGAGCACATCATCGGCGTGAGCGTGAGCGAGACGGCCAGCGACACCGCAATGGCGAGCGAGAGCGTGAGCGCGAACTCGCGGAACAGGCGCCCGACGATGCCGCCCATCAGCAGAATCGGCAGGAACACAGCGACGAGCGACACGCTGATCGAGAGCACCGTGAAGCCCACCTCGCGCGCGCCGAGCAGCGCCGCCTTCATGCGTGGCACGCCGTTTTCGATATGCCGCGAGATGTTCTCCAGCACGACGATGGCGTCGTCCACGACGAAGCCGGTCGCGATGGTGAGCGCCATCAACGAGAGATTGTCGAGCGAGAAGCCCATCAGGTACATCGCCGCGAAGGTGCCGATGATCGAGATGGGCACGGCCACGCTCGGAATGAGCGTCGCGCGCCAGTTGCGCAGGAACAGGAACACCACCATCACGACGAGCGCCACGGCGATGATGAGCGTGTGCTCGGTGTCCTTGAGCGAGGAGCGGATCGTGACCGAGCGGTCGGACGTCGGGATCACCTCGACGTCGGCGGGCAGCGACGCCTTGAGCTGCGGCAGCATGGCGACGACGCGGTCCACGGTCTCGATGATGTTCGCGCCCGGCTGGCGGTAGAGGATCACGAGCACGGAACGCTTGCCGTTGGCGAGGCCGATGTTGCGCAGGTCTTCCACCGAATCGACCACTTCGCCCACGTCGGAGAGCTTCACGCCCGCGCCGTTGCGGTAGGCGATCACGAGGTCCTTGTACTGGCTCGCCTTGCTCGCCTGGTCGTTGGTGTAGAGCTGGAAGCGCTGCGGACCGAATTCGATATCGCCCTTGGGGCTGTTGGCGTTGGCCGAGGCTAGCGCGGCGCGCACGTCTTCGAGGCCGATGCCGTAGTGAAAGAGCGCATGCGGCTCCAGCTCCACGCGCACGGCTGGATTCGCCGAGCCGCTCACGTCGACTTCGCCCACGCCGTCGACCTGCGAGAGCGACTGCTGCAGCACCGTGGCCGCCGAGTCGTAGAGCTGGCCCGCGCTCAAGGTGGGCGAGGTGAGCGCGAGAATCAGGATCGGCGCGTCGGCGGGGTTGACCTTGTGGTAGGTCGGGTTCTGCCGCAAGCTCGTGGGCAGGTCCGCGCGCGCGGCGTTGATCGCCGCCTGCACGTCGCGCGCGGCGCCATCGATGTCGCGGTTCAGGCCGAATTGCAGCGTGATGCGCGTGCTGCCCACCGAGCTTTGCGAGGTCATCTCCGAGACGTCGGCGATCGAGCCGAGGTGCCGCTCCAGCGGGCTCGCCACGCTGGTCGCCACCGTTTCGGGGCTCGCGCCCGGCAAGGTGGCCTGCACGGAGATGGTCGGAAAGTCCACCTGCGGCAAGGGCGCGACCGGCAGCTTCGTGAACGCGAAGAGGCCGGCCAGCGCAATGCCGACGGCGAGCAGCGTGGTCGCGACGGGGCGCGAGATGAACGGGCGCGAGAGATTCATCGCGTCAGCTCTCCGACGAAGACGACGCCGCGCCGTGCGAACCACCGCCGAAGCGCCGGCGCAGACGCTGCGCGATCCGGTCGAACGCGAGGTAGATCACCGGCGTCGTGAAGAGCGTGAGCGCCTGGCTCACGATCAGGCCGCCCGCGATCGCGATGCCGAGCGGCCGGCGCAGCTCGCTGCCCGCGCCGTAGCCGAGGATCAGCGGCACGGCGCCGAGCAGCGCCGCCATCGTCGTCATCATGATCGGCCGGAAGCGCAGCAGACACGCCTGGTAGATCGCCTCGCGCGGCGGCTTGCCTTCGTGGCGCTCGGCCTCGAGCGCGAAGTCGATCATCATGATGGCGTTCTTCTTCACGATGCCGATCAGCAGCACGATGCCGATGATGCCGATGATGTCGAGGTCGTGCCCGGTCAGGATCAGCGCGAGCAGCGCGCCGATCCCGGCCGACGGCAGCGTGGAGAGAATCGTGATCGGATGCACGAAGCTCTCGTACAGCACGCCGAGCACGATATACATCGTGACGATGGCCGCGAGGATCAGGAACAGCTCGTTGGACAGCGACGCCTGGAACGCGAGCGCCGCGCCCTGGAAGCGCGTCTGGAACGAGCCCGGCAGGCCGATGTCCTTTTCCGCCTGCTGGATCGCCTTGACCGCCGCGCCGAGCGAGGAGCCCTGCGCGAGGTTGAACGAGACCGTCGTGGCCGGGAACTGCGAGAGATGCGTGACGAGCAGCGGCGCGGGCCGCTCGTGGAACTTCGCGATGGCCGACAGCGGCACCTGGCCCGTGGTCGAGGTCGAAGAGGGCAGGTAGATCGAATTCAGCGCGTCGGTGTAGTGCCGCAGAACCGGATCGGCTTCGAGGATCACGCGGTACTGGTTCGACTGCGTGAAGATCGTCGAGATGATGCGCTGGCCGTAGGCGTCGTACAGCGCGTTGTCCACCGTCGCGGGCGTGATGCCGTAGCGCGCCGCGCTCGCGCGGTCGATCTCGATGAACACGGAGCTACCCTGGTCCTGCAGGTCGGTCGCCACATCCGCGAGTTCGGGCAGCTGCCTCAGGCGCTGCACGAGCTTCGGCACCCAGGTCGTGAAGTCCTGGATGTTCGGCGTGGTGAGCATGAACTGGTATTGCGTCGGGCTCACCGTCGAGTCGATCGTGAGGTCCTGCACCGGCTGCATATAGAGCGTCGCGCCCGGCACGTGGGCCACGCTCGTTTGCAGGTCGCGGATGATCTCGCTCGCCGTTTCGCTGCGGTCGTCGCGCGGCTTCAGGTTGATGAGCATGCGGCCGCTGTTGAGCGTGATGTTGGTGCCGTCCACGCCGATGAACGAGGTGAGGCTCTCCACGTTCTCGTTCTTGAGAATCTCCGCGGCGAGCGCCTGCTGGCGCTCGGCCATCGACGCATACGAGACCGATTGCGGCATCTGCGTGATGGCCTGGATCACGCCCGTGTCCTGCACGGGGAAGAAGCCCTTGGGCACGATCACGTAGAGAATGCCGGTGAGCACGAGCGTGATGAGGAACACGATCATCGTGAGGCGCTGGCGGGCGAGCACCCATTCGAGCGCCACGCCGTAGCGGCCGATCACGTAGTCGAAGAACGCATGCACGCGCGCCTCGAAGCGGTGGCTTTCGGGCGGCGGCGTGTGGCGCAGCATCTTCGCGCACATCATCGGCACGAGCGTGAGCGAGACCACGGCCGAGATCACGATCGTCACCGCGAGCGTGATGGCGAACTCGTGGAACAGGCGGCCCACCACGTCGCCCATGAAGAGCAGCGGGATCAGCACGGCGATCAGCGACACCGTCAGCGAGATGATGGTGAAGCCGATCTGCTTCGAACCCTTTAGCGCCGCGTCGAGCGGGGTGTCGCCCGCCTCCACGTAACGCGCGATGTTCTCGATCATGACGATGGCGTCGTCCACCACGAAGCCGGTCGCGATGGTGAGCGCCATCAACGACAGGTTGTCGAGCGAGAAGCCGCACAGGTACATGACCGCGAGCGTGCCGATCAGCGAGAGCGGCACCGAAAGGCTCGGAATGATCGTGGCGTAGATGTTCGCGAGGAACAGGTACATCACCAGCACCACGAGCACCACCGACATCAGCAGCTCGAACTGCACGTCGCGCACCGAGGCGCGGATCGTGGTGGTGCGGTCGGTGACGATCTGCACGTCGAGCGAAGAGGGCAGTGCTTCCTGCAGCTGCGGCAACAGCGCCTTGATGCTGTCCACCACCTGGATCACGTTCGCGCCCGGCTGGCGCTGCACGTTCAGGATGATCGCGGGCGTGCCGTCGGCCCATGCGCCGAGCTTGGTGTTTTCCGCGCCCTGCACGATGTTCGCGACGTCGGTGAGCATGACGGGGCGGCCGTTGCGGTAGGCGATCACGGCGTCTTTGTAAGCGTCCGCGTCGGTCAGCTGGTCGTTCGCGTTGATCGTGTAGGCGCGCGTGGGGCCGTCGAAGTTGCCCTTGGGCGTGTTGACGTTCAGGTTCGAAATGCTCGTGCGCAGGTCGTCGAGGTTCAGGCCGTAGGCCGCGAGCGCGCGCGGATTCGCCTGGATGCGCACGGCCGGGCGCTGGCCGCCCGAGAGGCTCACGAGGCCCACGCCCGCCACCTGCGAGATTTTCTGCGCGAGGCGGGTGTCGGCGAGATCCTGGATCTGCGTGAGCGGCAGCGTTTTCGAGGTGATCGCGAGCGTGAGGATCGGCGCGTCGGCGGGGTTGACCTTGGCGTAGATCGGCGGCGCGGGCAGGTCCGAGGGCAATAGGTTGCCGGCCGCGTTGATGGCGGCCTGCACCTCCTGTTCGGCGACGTCGAGCGGCAGGTCGAGGCTGAACTGGAGCGTGATGACCGAGGAGCCGGCCGAACTCTGCGACGACATCTGGTTGAGCGACGGCATCTGCCCGAACTGGCGTTCGAGCGGCGCGGTGACCGAGGACGTCATTACGTCCGGGCTCGCGCCCGGATAGAAGGTCTGCACCTGGATGGTCGGATAATCGACTTCGGGCAGCGCGGAAAGCGGCAGAAAGCGCAGCGCGACGAGGCCGACCAGCATGATCGCCGCCATGAGCAGCGCCGTGCCGACCGGCCGCAGGATAAAGGCGCGGGATGGATTCATGCTGGCTTACTGGGCTTGCGTCTGCGAGGCGTGGCGATGGCCATGACGCGCGCCCGAGGCCGCGCCGGCCCACGAGGCGCCTTGCGCGCCCGCGGCGCCCGACGCCCCCTTCGCGTGTTGCGGATGCTCGGCGGGAATCGTGATCTTCGCGCCTTCGCGCAGACGGTCGGAGCCGTCGGTCACCACGCGCTCGCCCACGGTGAGGCCCGATGCGATGCTGGTGCGCTCGGCATCGACGGGGCCGACCTTCACGAGCCGCACCGTGACCGTGTTGTCGGGCTTCGCGACATAGACGTACTGCCCCTGCGAGCCGTTGAGCACGGCCGATGTGGGCACGATCACGGCGTCGTGGATCGTATCGACGAGCAGGCGCGCATTCACGAACTGATTCGGAAAGAGCCCTTGTTCGTGGTTCGTGAAGCTCGCGCGCAGCTTGACGGTGCCCGTGGTGGTGTCGATCTGGTTGTCGATGGTCTGCAGCGAGCCGGCTTCGAGCATCGTCGTGTTGCTGCGGTCGTAGGCCGTGACCGACATTTTGGTGCCCGCGCGCAGCTGCTTCATGATGGGGGGCAGGTTGTCCTCCGAAGTCGTGAAGATCACGCTGATCGGCTCGAGCTGCGTGAGCACGACGATGCCGTTGGTGTCGCTGGGCGTCACGTAGTTGCCCGGATCGACCTGGCGCAGGCCCACGCGGCCCGAGACGGGTGCCGTGATGCGCGCGTAGGTGAGGTCGAGCTTGTAGGTATCGACGCTGGCCTGATCGGACTTGACGGTGCCCTCGTATTGCTTGACGAGTGAGGCCTGGGTGTCGACCTGCTGGCTCGCGATCGAGTCTTGCGAGAGCAGCGTCTGATAGCGCTTGAGGTCGAGGCGCGCCGTGGCGAGCAGCGCCTGGTCGCGGGCGAGCTGGCCTTCGGCGTTGGCGAGCGAGATCTGGTACGGGCGCGGGTCGATCTGCGCGAGCACGTCGCCCTTTTTCACCATCTGGCCTTCCTGGAAGTACACGTCCTGAAGCGTGCCGGATAGTTGTGTGCGCACCGTGATGTCGGCGAGCGGCGTGACCGTGCCGAGCGCGGTGATGACGATGGGCATGTCGCCGGCCTTCGCCGTGGCCACGCTCACGGGCTGCGGCATGTTGGCCATGGCGCCCGGACCGCCGCGACGCGCGTGCGCGCCGGCCGCCGGTGCGGCGTTGCCGCCCGAGAGCGCCTTGTTCCACGGCTGCCAGCGCGCGAGCACGATGCCGGCGATCACGATGACCACGCCCAGCGCGATGAACTTGCCCTTGCCGCGCCTCGCGGCGGCCGGAGCGGGGGACTGCGGCGTCGTGTCTTTACGGGGGGAATCCGGGCGCTTTTCTTGTTGATCCATCGGTCAGGTCGGTAACAGGTTCTCGAAGCGGGGTTCTCGAAGGCTCTTGGCGGAGCGCAATACAGGGGGCCGGCCGCGAAGCGCTCGCAGAAGCGCGCGCAGCAGCGCACGGCGCCGGCGCAGCGGGCGCGCGCCGATGCTACGCAGGCCGTGCGCAAGCAAGATGTCGGGACGCGCCGCGCTGCGGCCCGCATGCCGCGCCATGCGCTCACGGGCATGGAAGGCGTCGCTGGCGGCTGGGTGGCGTTACGGGCGAAGGGCGGCGGCGCTGGCCCTTGCCGCCAAAAAGCATGATGCTACGTTGCCCGCTTCGTTACAGTCCAGTGCCGTTTCTTTCGAGACGTTACGAGCGTTACACCCTTCGTGTGTTTTTGTAAGGCGCAGACGCTCGGGTTGTCAGGTCGCGTGGGGGAGGCGCAGGGCGCCGCCGATTTCGTCGACGACGCGCGCGACGCATTCGCGCATCAGCGGCACGACGTGGCTGACGAGCCACTCGCGCGGGCACTGCTGCGCGGCGCCGCCGCAGTTGATGGCGTAGATCTCGCCGTTGGGACCCGCGAACGCCGTGGCGATGGCGTTGAGCCCCTCGTACCACTCGCTGATCGCGAGGCCGTAGCCGTGGGCGGCGGTCTCGGCGAGCGCCGCGTCGAGCCGGCTGCCGAAGACGCCCCAGTCGTTGCCGGTCGAGGTCTGCAACGCGGCGGTGAGTTCGGCGCGCGCGTGCGGATCGAGAGCGGCGAGGTAGGCGCGCCCGACGGCGGTGCGGCCCATGTCGATGCGCGAGCCGACCTCGAGGCGCGTGACGAGCACGGCGGTGCGCGGGCGGATCGCGTCGATCACGACCATGTCCAGACGGTCGCGCACGGTCAGGTGCACCGAGAGCGCGGTGCGCTCGGCCAGCCGCGTGAGAAACGGCCGCGCCCGGCTGCGAATGTCGGAGTTGCGCAGGAAGCCGTTGGACAGCTCCAGTACCGACGAGGTGAGCACGAAGCGTTCGCTGTCGGGCAGCCGGGCGAGAAAGCCCGTGCTCACGAGCGTGCCCGTGAGGCGCGAAAGCGTGGGCTTGGGAATGCCGGTCAGCTCGGTCAGTTCGCGGTTGCTGAGCGGCGCGTCGGCGGCCGCGACGCAGCGCAGGACGGCAAGGCCGCGCGCGAGCGCGGTCACTTCGTCGGTGCCGCCGTCTTTATCTCGCGGAGGTTCATCAAGATGGCGCGAATCGGGTGCGGAAGTCATTGGCGGGACAATTTTCCGAAACAGGATTTCAGTTTTGAGATTTCGCGCGAGGCGTTACAAAGTCCGCGCGGCGTGCCGCGCGGTACGGTCGTTTGCGTTCGATCAACACGTCGCTCCCTAAATTAGGGTGCAAATTATCAGACGATTGTAATGGATGCCAGAAGCTCGACGATTGGCGCATTTTGGCGAGATTTTGCTTGACTTAGTCAGCATGTAGGTAAAAAATGGAACCCGATTTCGGCAATCCGCCTCGACCCCGCAACATTGCGGGGTTTTAATGTGCCTCGTGTTATGCAATTCGCATAATTGCGTATCTTTTTCCGATGGCACGGCGCATCCGAATACCGTCTCTCAGGTTCTAGCACGGCCCTCGGAATGGCTAGAACTTTTCAAGGCGCCACGTGCAAACGTGGCGCTTTTTTTTCCGCCCGGCTGCAAACAGGCAAACAGGCAAACGGGCAAACGGGCACTCCCGCGCCTGGCGGCCGGTCATGCAACCTCGCCGCGAAAACCCTCGCGCAACTCGCGCTTGAGCACCTTGCCGATCGGGCTGCGCGGCAGCGCGTCGACGATCACCACGTCGGCAAGTCGTTGCATCTTCCCCAATTGCCCGTTGGCCCAGTCGGCGAGCGCGTCGGCGGTCAATGGCGAAGCGCGCCGGAGCGTGACGAACGCCACCGGCGTTTCGCCCCAGCGTACCGACGGCACGCCGACCACTGCGGATTCAAGGACTTCGGGATGCCGGGCGAGCACCTGTTCCAGATCGCTCGGGTAGATGTTGAAGCCGCCCGAGATGATCATGTCCTTCTTGCGGTCCATCAGCACGAGGAAGCCGTCTGCGTCGAAGCGGCCGACATCCCCGGTCCGGATGAAGCGCCGGCCATCGCTGTCGTACCACTCGGCTTGCGCCGTCTTGTCCGGTTGCCGGTAGTAGCCGGTCATCATGGCTGGCGAACGCCCGACGATTTCACCCGCTTCCCCGGTGGCGACCTCGCGTCCGTCGGCATCGATCAGGCGCATTTCATGGCCGCTCAGCGGGCGGCCAACGGTGTGCAGCTTGTCGGGAAACTCGTCCGCGCAAAGCTCGCATGACGCGCCGCCTTCGGTCATGCCATAGAACTCGGTGAGCTTGCCGGGCCATCTGCGCAGGGCGTCCGCCTTGAGGGCCGCCGCGAACGGCGCACTCGTGCAGAACTTCGTGTGGAAACGGGACAGGTCGTAGCGATCGAAGTCCGGATGGCCGAGGATGCGCTGGTATTGCACCGGCACCAGCATGGTGTGCGTGACGTGCTTGCGCTCGGCAAGCTCGAGATACTGCTTCGCATCGAACTTCGGCATGAGGACAACCGTTCCACCGAGCGCCAGGGTCGGGAAGAAGCTCACCAGCGTGGTGTTCGAATAGAGGGGCGTCGCAATCAAGGTAACGCACTCCGGCCCGTATCCGCGCTCGAGGCTTCGCAGCGTATAGGCGTAGCGCATCGCGTGCGACTGGACGATCCCTTTGGGCGCGCCGGTCGTGCCGGACGAGTAAATGATGTTGAAGGCCCACTCCGGCCGGATCTCCACCTGCCGGGGCGCGGCGCCCACGGGCGCGAGCCAGGCATCGTATTGCCCGGCTGCACTGATGTCGATGACGCGCAGCGCTGGCGGCAGCGTGACGCCCGCGAGCAACTGGCGAACCGTGTCGTCGGCGAAGAGGATCTGCGCCCGCGAGTTCTCCAGCATGGCGACGAGGCTGTCCGGGTGCGTCGACGGCGACAGCGGGGCGACCGCGAGGCCCGCCCGAAGCGCGCCGAAGAAAACGGCGGCATATGGGATGGAACTCGACGCACAGATGGCAACGACGTCTTCGGGAGCCAGCCCGTCGCGCTGCAGCGCGGCAGTGCAGCGGTCGATCAGCGCATCGAGCGCGGCGAACGTGACCGTCTCGTCTTCGCAGACAATGGCCGCGCGCGCGCCGTGTTCCACCGTGCGTTGGCGAATCATGGCGGTCAAGTCGACGAACGGGGAGTCGGGTGACGGGGACTGCACGGACATGGCCTCATACCTCACTGGAAAGATGGCTTCGCGGTGGCGTGATGCGGTTCTCTTGCGCAATGGCCTCCCTTCTGATGGGCGCGCGGGCACGCTTCACGGTTTGTGAACGTGCGTTCGATTCTCGGGCGGGTCATTACGCGAGGCAACGACAATTTGTTGGACAGACCGTCAAGGCGACTTTGACAGTCTGCGCGCACGGCCGCGGCGTCATGTGATCCGACCCGCGCCGCATTTCTGCCATACCATCGCGTGATCACCCGTTCGATGGAGTCGCACATGCTCTCCGAAGAGGAACTGGCGTTGCTCGACGCCATCCGCGAAACCGGCAGCCTGTCGCGCGCGGCGGCACGCCTGAACAAGGCGCCTTCCACGATTTCGCACGCGGCGCGCCAACTCGAGGCGCGCTTCGACGCGCTGCTGTTCGACCGCCGGCGCTACCGGCTGCAACTCACTCCGGCCGGCCATCTGCTCGCCGAGGAGGCGAGCCGCCTGATGCAGGACGTGGCGCGCATGACGCAGCGCGTGCGGCAGGTCGCGAACGGCTGGGAAGACCGCTTGTGGATCGTCACCGACGAGATCGTCGAATTCGAATTGCTGATGCCAGTGATCCGCGACTTCGACGCGCTGCAGTCGGGGGTCAAGCTGCGTTTCACGCACGAGGTGCTCGCCGGCACCTGGGAGGCGCTGCGCGACGGCCGCGCCGATCTCATCGTCGGCGCGACCAACGAGCCGCCCGCCATCGACGGCCTGCACTGGTTCGAACTCGGCGTGGTGGAGTGGGCGTTCGCCGTGGCGCCGCGCCATCGGCTCGCACGCGAGCAGGCGCCGCTCACGCGCGAGCGTATGCTGGCCGAGCGCGGCGTGGCGGTCGGCGATTCGGCGCGGCTCACGCCGGGGCGCGGCTACGGGTTGTTCGGGGGGCAGGAGGTGCTGGCGGTGCCGTCGATGCGCGCGAAGATCCTCGCGCAGCGCGAGGGCCTCGGCGTCGGCTGGGTGCCGCGGCGGCGCGCCGCGAAGCTCATCGAGCGCGGCGAACTGGTGGAGAAGGTCACGGCGAATCCGCGCGAGCCGAACATGCTTTACGTGGCGTGGCGCGGCGAACACGTGGGGCGCGCACTGCAATGGTGGATCGACAGGCTGCGCGAACCGCGTCTTGCCAGGCGCCTCGTTGACGGGATCGAGGTCACGGGCTGAAGCCGGCTGCCCGCGCAAACGTTCGACGGCTTCGAACGTTTGCGCCAAAACCGTCGTACGGCAGAAAGCGCGCTGCCCGGCAATATGGCATCACAGTCTCAGATCGAGACTATCCCCTTCAAGGAGAACGTCATGAACCGCTTTGCAAACAAAACTGTCCTCGTCACCGGCGGAACCAGCGGCATCGGCCTCGCGGCCGCGCAAGCCTACGCCGCCGAAGGCGCGCACGTCATCGTCACGGGCCGCGACGAAGCCGGTCTCGAAGCCGCTCGGCGCGCGCTCGGCGCGAACGCACACGCATGGCGCAACGACGCGGCCTCGATCACCGGCGCGCGCGAACTGGCCGCCGCCGTGCGCGACGCCGGCCTGCGCCTCGACGCGGTGTTCGTCAACGCGGGCGTGGCGAAGCTCGCGCCGTTCGAGCAAGTGGACGAAGCGCTCTGGGATGTCACCTTCGACACCAACGTGAAGGGCGCTTACTTCCAGATTCAGGCGCTCCTGCCAGTGCTCAACGACGGTGCGGCCATCGTGCTCAACGGCTCGATCAACGCCCATATCGGCATGCCCACTTCGTCGGTGTATGCGGCGAGCAAGGCCGCGCTGATCTCGTTCGCCAAGACGCTTTCGGCCGAACTGCTGCCGCGCGGCATTCGCGTGAACGTCGTGAGCCCCGGTCCCGTGAAGACGCCGCTCTACAACAAGTTCGGCATGGATGCCGCCACGCTCGCGGCGGCCGAGGAATCGATTCGTGGGCTGGTGCCGCTCAAGCGCTTTGCAACGGTGGAGGAGATCGCTTCGACCGTGCTGCATCTGAGCGCGGCCGAATCGGCCTTCATGATCGGCACCGAAGTGATCGTCGCCGGCGGCATGGGCCAGCTTTGATGGCTAGTTAGTGATGCGTGCGGCGTGCGGGCGGCAGGGCGCCGCCCGCATGAGCGTGTTGCGCACCGGTCAGGAAACCGTTTCGCGTTCCGGGGTGGCCGTGATCTTGTGGATCGACAGGTCGGTGCCGTTGAATTCCTGTTCGCGATCGATGCGCAGGCCGACGAATTTGCGCAACAGTCCGTACACCACGAGGCCGCCGAGGAAGGCGATCACGATGCCTGCAAGCGTGCCGACGATCTGCGCGCCGAGCGAGACGCCGCCCAGCCCGCCGAGCCAGCGCTGGCCGAAAATGCCTGCGGCGATGCCGCCCCATGCGCCGCACAGGCCGTGCAGGGGCCACACCCCGAGCACATCGTCGATGCGCCAGCGGTTCTGCACGCAGGTGAACATATAGACGAACAGCGCGCCGGCCACCGCCCCCGTCACTAGCGCGCCGAGCGGATGCATGATGTCCGAGCCCGCGCACACGGCCACGAGCCCCGCGAGCGGCCCGTTGTAGGTGAAGCCCGGATCGTTGCGGCCCGCGAACCACGCGGCGAGCGTGCCGCCCACCATCGCCATGAGCGAGTTGACGGCGACGAGACCGCTGATCTTGTCGATGGTCTGCGCGCTCATCACGTTGAAGCCGAACCAGCCCACCGCGAGCACCCACGCGCCGAGCGCGAGGAACGGGATGTTCGAAGGCGGATGCGCGGCGATGCGGCCGTCACGCGTATAGCGCCCGTGGCGCGGCCCGAGCAGCAGCACGGCCGGCAGCGCGATCCAGCCGCCGAACGCGTGGACGACCACCGAACCCGCGAAGTCATGGAACGGCACGCCGAACACGTGCGTCATCGCATCTTCGAAACCGAGGCGGTTGTTCCACACCATCCCCTCGAAGAACGGGTAGATGAAGCCGACGATCACGAAGGTCGCGAACAGCTGCGGATTGAACTTCGAGCGCTCGGCGATGCCGCCCGACACGATGGCCGGAATGGCCGCCGCGAAGGTGAGCAGGAAGAAGAAGCGCACGAGCGCGTAGCCGTTGTGCTCGGCGAGCACGTCGGCGTGCGAGAAGAACTGCACGCCGTAGGCGAGCGTATAGCCGATGAAGAAGTAGGCGATCGTCGAAATCGAAAAATCGACGAGGATCTTGACGAGCGCATTGACCTGGTTCTTCTTGCGCACGGTGCCGAGTTCGAGAAACGCGAACCCCGCGTGCATGGCGAGCACCATGGCGGCACCCAGCAGCAGAAATAGCGTGTCGGTGCCGGTTTTTAGATTGTCCATCTGGCGTACCCAGTTTGCCCAAAATGGGCGCATAGTGAGCAAGATGCGGGCCAGCTTCGGCGCCAAACTGGTGAATTAGCGGCCGCAACAGGCGTCAAGCCGGTGCGGCCGTGCACCGATGCGGAAAAATAGTCGATACCGTGTCGTCAGAGCGCGTGCTGGGATCTGGGGCACATGCACCATGTTTCGGCACAAACTCGGGCCTGCGCGCAAAGGTGGGGAAATCGCGCGCCAGAATAGGGCGATTGATTCGATTTTCCTTTCCGGATCAACGGATTGTCGGCTAATCGAAATAATCTCGCGTTTTCGTGAAGGATAAACTTCGGGCGCACATAGGGCGCAAACGCCGACATAATGGCCAGATTGCCACCTCACGCACGTCCGGTCGCCCGGTACTCGCCACGCAATGCGCCTCACGACCAAAGGGCTTCTGCTGATCGCGATTCCCGCCGTATTCGAACTGAGCCTGCTGTCGGCCATCGTGAAGGCCGAGACCGACGCCGCCGCCGCGGAGCGTTGGGGCCAGCACAGCCAGGCCGTGCTGGCGCAGGCTTCGCGCGTGCTCGAACCGGTGCTGGTCGAGTCGGTCAAGTTGCGCGGTGCGGTGGCGGCCAACGACACGAGCTACGCCACACCGGTTTCGATGTGGATGGACGTGGACCGCCGCATCGACCGGCTCGTCGATCTCGTCTCCGATAATCCCTCGCAGGTCGAGCGCGCCGTGCAGATCCGTTACGCCGTGCAGAACTATCGTCAATGGTCGGACCGCGTGCAGGACCTGTTGCGCTCGGGTCGGCGCGCCGACCTCGCCGAGCGCTTTCGCGCGCTGATGGCCGCCGACGTGCTGGACCGCGTGCGCACGCAGATCGTCTCGCTACAGACCGAGGAGCGCCGCCTCGACGTGTTGCGGGTGTCCGCCGCCGAAGCGGCGCGCGCCCAGCAGCAGACGCTCGTGATGACGGCCGTGCTCGGCTCGATCGTGCTGGTCGCGCTTGCCGTCTGGGTGTTTACGCGCGGCGTGCGCGGGCGGCTCGATGCGCTGTCCGACAACGCGAACCGGCTGGCCGCGAACGAGCCGCTCACGCCGCTCACGGCGGGCAGCGACGAAATCGCCGAACTCGACCTGACGCTGCACCAGATCAGCCACCGGCTGATCGAAGCCGAGCGGCTGCGCCTCGGTTTTCAGGCGGACCTCGCGCGGCGCGCGGACCAGCTCGCGCGCATCAACGAAAACCTGCGCCAGCAGACGCAGGAAAACGAGATGTTCATCCACGGCGTGTCGCACGATCTGCGCGCGCCGCTCGTGAACCTGCAGGGCTTCTCGCGTGAGCTCAATCACGCATGCAACGACCTGCGCGAGCGCATCGCCCATTCTTCGCTCTCGCCGCAGGCGCGCGCGCGCATCGAGCGGACCATCAACGAGGACATCGGCGAGGCCCTGCGCTATCTGCAAACGGCCGTGCTGCGCGCATCGCACATCATCGACGCGCTGCTGCGGCTCGCGCGCGTGGGGCGCGTGGAGTACCGGCGACAGCGCGTGAGCGTGCAGGAGCTGGTGCAGCGCGTGGTCGACGCGATGCACGCCTCGATCCGCGCACGCGGCGCGCAGGTGAGCGTGCAAACGCTGCCCGACGTATGGGGCGACCCGACGGCGCTCGAGCAGGTGTTTGCAAACCTGATCGGCAACGCGCTGAACTATCTCGATCCGGCGCGCGACGGGCGCGTCGAGATCGGCACGGCTCATGCCCCGCCGGGCGTGGAGTCGCTGCAGATTTTCTATGTGCGCGACAACGGGCTCGGCATCCCCGAGGTGGGCCTGCCGCGGCTCTTTCAGGCGTTCCAGCGCATGCACGGCAACGTGGCGGCGGGCGAGGGCATCGGGCTCGCGCTCGTGCGCCGCGTGGTCGAGCGGCACGGTGGGCGCGTCTGGGTGGAGTCGACGGAAGGCGAGGGGACGACGTTCTATCTGTCGCTGCCCGATGCGCTTGCAGTCGCGCCGCCGTTGCCCGGCGACGCGGAACAGATCATCAGCGCGCTCGAACGCGCGGAGCGTTCGGAAGCTTCGCCCGGTGGCCTGGCAGGATATGCTGCCGGCGATGGCGCGGGCGGCGCGGGTGGTGCGAACCCGAAGGGCAGCGTGCGAAGCGAATTGCGGACGGCACCCGCCACGGCGTTGCGACCACCGGCGGGCGCTTAGCCCCCCAGACCAGCGCTCAGCACGGGCTGAAGATGCGCCGCGGCTTGAGCAGGCGGCTCGCGCGAAACGTCCAGATGGCGCCCACGCCAGCGAGCGCCAGCGCGATGGCCAGCATGGTGTGATGACTGATGGCGATGCCGAACGGCTCGCCCAGCGGCAAGGCGAAGCTGCGCACGAGCATGAGCAGCGCGGCCCACAGCGCGAACGCGCCCAGCAGGAGCAGACGCGTGCCGTGCACGTGGCGCGCGCGGTCGCTCAAGCCGCCTTTGCGGCCGCCGCGCCTGCAAAAGAAGAGGATCGCCGCCAGGGCGACCGCGAGTATCACCAGCCAGTCGGTTAGCTCCACGACACGCACTCCGTACTCCAGAACAAGTGGCGGCTATTCTGGCCAGCGGGGCGTTGCGGTGATATCGGACCAGTCCGAATTGGCGGCCGGCGCGCGCCGCGCCCCGTGCGAAACGGGGGCGACGTGCGACAGTATCAGCGCTCGCTCACGGCTCGATGCGCGTGCCGAGGAGCGCGAGGAACTGGCGCAGCCACTCGGGATGGGCGGGCCACGCCGGCGCGGTGACGAAGGGCGCGTCCGTCACGGCGCTGTCGATGGCGATGTCGGCGTATTCGCCGCCCGCGAGCCGCACCTCGGGCGCGCACGCCGGATAGGCCGAAATGCGCTTGCCGCGGATCACCTCGGCCGCGGCGAGCAGCTGGGCCGCATGGCAGATCGCCGCGATGGGCTTGTTCGCGTGGGCGAAGTGACGCACCATCTCGATGACCTTCGGGTCGAGACGCAGGTATTCGGGCGCGCGGCCCCCCGCAATGGCGAGCGCGTCGTAGCTGGCGGCGTCGATTTCGTCGAAGGTCGCGTTGAGCGCGAACTGGTGCCCCGGCTTTTCGGTGTAGGTCTGGTCGCCCTCGAAGTCGTGGATGGCGGTCTTCACGCGCTCGCCGGCCTTCTTGCCGGGGCACACGGCGTCGACGCGGTGGCCGACGGCCTGCAGCGCCTGGAACGGCACCATCGTTTCATAGTCTTCGGCAAAATCGCCGGTGAGGAACAGGATCTTCTTGACGGCCATCGTTTGTCTCCAGAGGTGGACGGTGGAACAGATCGTGCGCGTGGGCAGTCTACTCCATCATGTTTGACGATTTCGCAAAGCGCGGCGTCGCGGGCGACGCACTGCAAACCATCGACTGGCGGCGCTACGTGCCGGGCCGCGATGCGAGCGCGCTGGCCGCCTTGTTTCGCGCGTCCGTGACCACGCTCGCGGCCTCGCGCTACGACGCGGCGCAGCGCAGCGCGTGGGCCGCGGCCGCCGACGATCTCGCGGACTTCGACGCGCGCCTGGCACGCGGCGTCACGCTCGTGGCGCACTGTGACGGCGCGGCGGCGGCGTTCGGGCAGCTCTTTCCGCTCGATCACGTCGAGATGCTTTACGTCGCGCCGGCGTGGTCGCGCCGCGGCCTCGCGACGGCGATGCTGGCGCGGCTCGAAGCGCTCGCGCGCGAGGCGCGCTCGACGGTGTTGAGCGCCGATGCGAGCGCGGTGTCGCGGCCGGTCTTCGAGCGCGCGGGCTTTTCGCTGATTTCGTCAGAAACGGTGTTGCGCGACGGCGTATCATTGCCGCGTTTTCATCTATGCAAGCCGCTTCATGCGGCGAATTTTTCAGGATGACCATGTATTCGAAGGTTTCGACGCAAAGGCTCACGCTTGCCTCCCTGCTCGTGTGTGCGGCGCTCGCCGCCGGCTGTAACAAGCACGACGCTTCCGCACCCGATCTGGGCAAGCAGTCCGCCGACGCCGTGAAGCAGGCCACCCAGGACGCCGCCAGCCAGGCCGCGCAGCAGGCGGCGCAAACGCTCGACAAGGCCGCGAGCTTCGTGAACCAGCAACTCGGTGCAGCGCAGCAGAAGCTCGATTCGGCGGCCTCGCAAGGTCAGCAGGCGAGCGCGTCCACGGCCGAGCTGGCTTCGGCGGCGCAGGGCCAGCTGCGCGGCGCGGCAAGCACGGCGCAAGCCTTGCTCGGGCAGGCCGCCGCGGCCACCGGCACCGGTTTGACGAGTGCGGGACACTCGTTGCAACGCTGGGCGAGCAACGCCGCCGCGTCGGCGCCGGCATCGGATGCCGGGAAGTAAGGCCGCAGCCGTGCGGCCCTCGGCTCACGACTTGACGCTACGAATTAATGTAATTATGATGGTTACACTTTTTGGCGCAGGGGGTTCGCACCATTCGCGCGCCGCTCAGCAGTGGCAGGTTCGCCGTGAATACGAGTAGCCGTTTCGCTTTTGCCGTTCACGTGCTCGCGCTGCTGGCGCAGCAGGAGGGCGTGCCGCTGTCGTCGGAGATCATCGCGGGCAGCGTGAACACGAATCCCGCGCTGATTCGCCGGCTCCTGTCGATGCTTGCCGGCGCGGGCCTCACGACGTCGCAACTGGGCGCGGGCGGTGGCGCGCTGCTGGCGCGCGAGCCGCAGGCAATCACGCTGCTCGACGTCTACCACGCGGTCGACGACGCGCAGTTGTTCGCCATGCACCGCGAGGAGCCGAATCCGGCCTGCCTCGTCGGGCGTCATATCCAGCAGACGCTGCGCGGCGTGATCGACGATGCACAGCGCGCCATGGAGGCGTCGCTCGCCACCCGCACGCTCGCGGACGTCGTCGACGACATGGCGCGCAGCGAGCGCAAGCTCGAACGCGCGCGGGCGCGGCGAGCCTGAGCGGGTTGCGCGCAACCAGAGTCATCAGCGGGGCATTGCCCCGTTTTTTCGCCCCTCAAATGTAACTTCGTTAGTTACATAAATACGGAAAACAGGAGTCAGTTCATGAGCAAGACGCTGAAAATCGCCCTCTTTGGCGCAACGGGCATGGTCGGTTCGCGCATCGCCGCCGAAGCGGCGCGCCGCGGCCACGAGGTGAGCGCGCTGGTGCGCCAGCCGGAACGCGTGGCGGCCGCACCGAACGTCCACGCGGCGAAGGCCGATCTGCTCGACGCGGCGAGCATCGCCGCCGCGGTGCGCGGCCACGATGTAGTGGCGAGCGCCTACGCGCCGCCCAAGGATCAGCTCGACGACCTGCTGGTCGCGAGCCGCGCGCTCGTGGACGGCGTGCGCGCTGCAGGGCTCAAGCGTCTCGTGGTGGTGGGCGGCGCCGGTTCGCTGGAAGTCGCGCCCGGCAAGCAGCTCGTCGATACCGCGGGCTTCCCCGACGCCTACAAGGCGATCGCGCTCGCCCATCGCGAGGCGTTCGACTACTACCGCACGGTCACCGACATCGACTGGACCTTCTTTGCGCCGGCCGCGATCATCGCACCCGGCGAGCGCACGGGCACGTTCCGCACGGGCGCCAATACGCTGATCGCCGATGCGAAGGGCGAGAGCCGCATTTCGGCCGAGGACTACGCGATCGCCTTCGTCGACGAACTGGAGCAGGGCCGCTTTATTCGTCAGATCACAACGGTGGCCTACTGAGGCGCGCCCCGCGCGCTGACAAACTGTTACGCACGCGCGAGGCGCGGCGAGGTGGAGTGCGGCTAAACTGGAACGTCCTGTTTTTTGCCCCTCCGCCATGAATTCCAGCATCGGACGCGATGGCGCGGGCGCCGGGCCGTCGCGCATGCGCTTCGGACCGGCGGATCGTGCACTTCTTTCGCGCGCCGCGCCGGCGCGCCGGTGTGTACGCGCGTTCCTGCGCGCGCTCATGCTCCTCGCATGCCTCGCGGCGTGCCTCGCCATGCCCATGCGGGCCGCCGCCCAGGCCGCGCCGGCGCCCGTGCTGCCGGTGCTCAAGAGCATCATCACCGGGGCGCCGGCGGCGGCCTCGGGGGCTTCTGCGGCCGAGGCGGCCTCGGCGCCGTCAGCGGCGAGCCAGGCCGAGTTCACGCGCTCGCTCGACAGCGTCATTACTACGCTCGACAACGAGCGCCAGCGCACCGCGCTCCTGAATCAGCTCAAGAAGCTGCGCAGCGCATCGCAAAACGTGGCGCCCGCGCCCGCTTCGGGCGCGGCGGCGAACTCGCCGGGGCTGCTGGGCGCGATCGCATCCGGGCTCGCCTCGGTCGAGGCGGACGCGCGCCGCGGCCGCAGTCCGTTTCACTACTGGGCGGGGCGCTTCAGGGCAGCCGGCGTCGAGCTTTACGACATCGCCTCGGGCGGGGAGGGCGAAAGCCTCGGCCGCATCGTGTTCGATCTGTTCGCCATGCTGGCCGGCTGGGGCGCGTGCGCCGCGGTGCTGCGCTGGATCGAGCGGCGGCTGCTCAGGCGTTTCGATGTCGAGACCGGCCTGCGGCCCGATCCGCGCACCATCGATCTGCTGATTTTCGTCGTGCATCGTGCGGCGCCATGGATCGTGGCGTTCCTTGGCGCGCTCGTGGTCGAGCGTTCGCTGCCGGACGCGCTCGGGCGCACGCTCGCGCTCGTGATCGCGTACGCGATCGTCGCGGGCGCGGTGTTCTCGTCGATCTGCCTGATCATGTTTTCGCTGTTCGGCTCGGGGCACCGGCGCGCGGCCGTGCGCCTCCTGATCGCGCGCTCGCGCCGGCTGCTCTTTGCGATCGGCGTGCTGGCCGCGCTCGGCGACGCCGCGACCAATTTCGAAGTCGCGCGCCAGTTGGGCGCGAACCTGGCCGCCCTTGTCAGCACCGCCGCGAACATGGCGGCCGCGGTGTTGACGGTGATGTTCGCCTTTGGCTTCCGGCGGCCGGTCGCGCATCTGATCCGCAACCGCAGCTATTCGCTGCGCCACGGCCACAAGGCGCTCACCGAAGTCCTCGACGTGCTCGCCTCGCTCTGGCAACTGCCGATGCTGCTGCTCGCCGGCGCTTCGATCGTTGCGACGTTTGGCGGCATCGGCAGCCGCGACGACGTGCTGCAGATCTCGGTGGTCTCCGCGCTCCTGCTCGTGCTCGCGTTCTTCCTCTCGGCGGTCGTGCTGCGCATCACGCGGCCGAACCCCGCGCGCGTGCGGCGGCGCTCGCCGTATCTGCGGCGCCTGTTGCGCTTTGCCGGCACGCTGCTCGTGGTGTTCATCTGGTTCGCGTATTTCGAATCGTGCGCGCGCCTCTGGGACATTTCGCTCGCCGCGATCATCGAGGCGAGCGTGGCCGCGCGCGGCATCGCGCACGCCATTTTCGCGATCGTGTCGACGGTGTTTCTCGCCTGGCTCGTCTGGATCACGGTCGATACTGCGATTCTCGAAGCGCTCAATCCGAGCGGTCCGCGCACCAAGGGCCGCGCGCCCAGCACGCGCGCGCGCACCATGCTGCCGCTCGTGCGCAATGCGGTGCTCGTGACGATCCTCACCATCACCGGCATCGTCACCGCGGCGAATCTCGGCATCAACGTCACGCCGCTGCTCGCCGGCGCTGGCGTGATCGGTCTTGCCATCGGCTTTGGCGCGCAGTCGCTGGTGGCCGACCTCATCACCGGTCTGTTCATCATCATCGAGGAGACGATTTCGGTGGGCGACTGGATCGACATCGACAACGGCCATGCGGGCACAGTCGAGCATCTGTCGATCCGCACCGTGCGGCTGCGCGACGGGCAGGGCGCGATCCACGCGATTCCGTTCTCGCAGATCAAGATCGTGAAGAACCTCTCGCGCGATTTCGCGTTCGCCGTGTTCGAGGTGCGCGTGCCGTTCTCGGTCGATCTCGATACGGTCACGCGGATGATTCGCGAGACCGGCGCGGAACTCGTGGCCGACTTCCGCTATCGTCGCGAGATACTCGGGCCCGTGGAAGTGTGGGGACTTGACCGGTTCGACCCGAACTGGATGGTCGTGAAAGGGCAGATCAAGACGCGGCCGCTGCAGCAGTGGAGCGTGGCGCGTGCGTTCAATGCGCGCCTGAAGCGCCACATGGACGAGGCCGGCATCGAGATGCCGGTGCCGCAGATGCAGGTGCACATGTCCTCGCGCAGCGGCGATGTCGTGGAGCCGCATGGTCATCCGCATCCGTCTGGCGTGCACGTGGGGGGCGGCGTCGCGCGCGATGCCTCGCACGAGCCGCGGCCCGCGCCGCCGCCGACGGCGGGCCCCGAGGGCGCGCCGCCGCAGATTCCCACCGCGGGCAGCCGCGGCTGAACGGCTGCGCCGCTCAGGCCGACTCAAATCACCTTGTCGCGCCGCAGTTGCGTGAGCGCCGGGCGGTTGCGCGGCGGCGTTGCTCGGTCAGCTTGTGCTTTCGTTCGGTATGCTGATGATTGGCGATATCGTGTCGGCCAGGCAATGCGGCGCGCTCCCCAATCAACGAGGGCGCACGGCAACGCACTATGGCGCCTTCGATGGATATGGGGCAGTCGCGTTAAGACACGAGCGCCGTCTTGCGCACGAGCGGCAGCACGTCGTTGACCTGCGTGCCGATGTCTTCGGCGGCGACGCCGTAGACATGCAGCGAGACGGCCTGCGCGTCGCTGCCGTTCGACAGCCGGTGAATGCCGGTGCGCCCGCGTCCGCCGAACGACACCGCGCCGCTCGCGCGCGGATGCGAGCGAACCACGTCGGCGCCCTGGCGTGCGTCGTCCCACGCGTAGAGCGTTTCGGTCAGCGTGCCGTCGAGCACGGCGTAACCGCACCACGTGTGATGCGCATGGATCGGGCTCGCGTGGCCCGGCTGCCAGACCAGCGCCGCGACCGTGTAGCGGCCGCGGCGGTCGGCCGCGATGACATGACGCCGGTACGTCTCGGCGCTGCCTTCGCGCTGCGCGTGCGTGACGAGCGCCGGGTCGGCGAGCGCACGCGTGAGCGCCGCGCGCATGCCGCGCGCGAAGCGGGCGCAGCGCGACGGGTCGGCGGGCGTCGCGCAGGCATCGAAGGCGGCGTCGAGTGCGGCGGTGAAGCGCGCGACGGCGGCAGCATGCTGCTCCGCGGTGTGGACGGCGCTCAACAGGGCGAGTTCGGCAGGGGCGTTCATGGCGTGTTCTTCTTCCGGTATCTACAAGAAGATTTATAGCCGTTCGCACCGAGAAAGAGTTTTCCTATTCTTTTCCCGTTTGCCCATCGTGTAGAATAAATTTCTACGCTTCGGGGAGTGCGGAAATGGATCTCATCGACAGAAAGCTGGTGGAGCTGCTGCAGCAGGACGCGACCATGCCGGTCGCGGAATTGGCGCAGCGCGTCAATCTTTCGCAAACGCCGTGCTGGAAGCGCGTGCAGCGCCTGAAGGAAACGGGCGTGATCCGCGCGCAGGTCGCGCTGTGCGACCCGCGCAAGCTCGGCGTGGGGACGACGGTGTTCGTCGCCGTGCGCACGAACCAGCACACCGAGGCATGGGCGCAGACCTTCACGCGCGCCGTGCAGGAGATTCCCGAGATCGTCGAGGCGTATCGCATGAGCGGCGAGACCGACTATCTGCTGCGCATCGTGGTCTCCGATATCGACGATTTCGACCGCGTCTACAAGCAGCTCATTCGCGCCGTGCCGCTGTTCGACGTCAGTTCGAGCTTCGCGATGGAGCAGCTCAAATATTCGACGGCCCTACCGGTGCGCAGCGGCACCTAGCGGCACCCGGCGGCCCGCGGCGCAAGCCGTCTGCAAGGCATGGCGGCGTAGAATGCCCGTTCCTGTCATCCAATTCGAGGCTGGGCACGACCGATGAACGAACCGCGCAAGAAGAACCCCACCGTTGGCGTTGCCGTGCTCATCGTCGTGGTGGTGCTGTTCGTGATCGGCACCGTGCTGTTCAACGCGCTGAAGAGCAAGCGCGAGTACGACGAGACCATGGGCGCCGGCGCGGCGCATGCGTCCGCGAGCACGGCCGCCTCGCAAGCCGGCGGCTCGACGCAGTGACGCGCCGGGCCTTCGCCTGCTTATTCCTCCGGTAGCCGGATGATGCTCGCGTCCCGGCGAATCAGCCAGGACGCCGTGATCATCTGCTTGCACTGGTGGGCGAGCAGCTTGAGTTCCTGCGCCAGTTCCGCCGAGGCGCCGAGTGCCCGCTCGGCTTCCACCACCATCGCATCGAGTTCGCGCGTGAGCTGCTTCGTGATGTCGGCCTGATCGGCGGGCGCCGCCGTGCCCGCTTCGGCGGCGACGAGGTTCTCGCGCACGCACGACAGCGCGCGCTCGAGCGCGTCGAGCTTGACCTCCGGCTGGTCGGGCCGCGCCGTGCTGCGCAGGAGCGGGGCGGTGGCCGTGATCTGCGAGGCGAGCACGTGGCTGCGCACGAGCAGGTCGTTGAGCTCGGGCACGAACTTCTGCGCGGCCTTCGGTTCGAGCATCATGCGCTGGAACGCCTGGCCGAGATTCGCGAACGCCACGTGCACGTTCTTGCGCGCGAGCCGGTAGCGGAAGTCGCGCGCGAGCGACGGTGCCGCAGCGGCCGCGCCCGCGGTGGCCTGCGCGGTTTGCGCAGCGGCCTTCGCGCCCACGGCCGACACGGGCGAGCCCGGCGCGCCGGCTGTGGGCGAGTCGTCGAGGGTCGCGGCGGTGGCGACGACGGGTTCCTCGATGACGCTCGCCGCGTTCGCCGAAGCGCTCGCCATCGCACTCACGCTGCCGGGCGGCAGCGGATTCGCCGCGCCACCCGCATCGGTTGCGCGCGTCGCCGCGGGCGCCGCATGGGCGGCCACGCGTGCGCCGGACTCGCTCACCGTGGCTCCCGCGAACGCCGGCTGCGGCGCGCTCGTGCGCCCGCTCCACCACCAGCTCGCCTCGAGATAGCTGCGCGTCGCGGCGATCATGTCGTGCACGAGCTTGCCCATCAGGCGGTATTCCCAGTACGGGAACAGATGGCTCGCGGCGATGGCGATCATGCAGCCTACCACCGTGTCGATCGCGCGCTCGCCGATGATGCGCATGCTGCCCGGCGCGAGCAGATGAAACATCAGGAGCACGTAGGCCGACGTGAACACCACGCTCGCCGTGTAGTTGAAGAGCAGGAGGCTGTAGCTCATCACCATCGCCGCGAACATCGAGACGAGCAGCACGAGCGGCTGCTTCACGAGCAGGATCAACGCAATACTGGCGATACAGCCGATCAGTGTGCCGACGATACGCTGCGCGTTGCGCTGGCGCGTGAGCGAGTAGCCGGGCTTCAGGATGATGATGCTCGTCATCACGATCCAATAGGCGTTGGTGAGCGGCAGAAGCCGCCCGAGCCAGAAGCCGACCGCCACCGCGATCGTCACGCGCAGCGCGTGGCGAAAGCTCGGCGAGGCCATCGTGAGATTCGAGAAGATCTGCAGCCAGGACACGCGGCGGTTCGTCACGAAGCGTGTGAGCGCCTCGTCGATGCGCAGCTCGGTTTCGGTCGTCGGCACTTCGCTTGCGAGGCTGCGGCGCATGCGGTCGATCAGGCGTGTCGCGCTCCAGATGCGCCGGAACGACGCCGAGATCGCCGCATAGGCCTCCGGGTCGGTCGCGGCCAGGTCGCGCTTTTTCAGCAGCTCGAGTTCGTATTCGATGGCGCGCAATTCGGCCTTCACGTTCACGCTCGCGCGCGGTGCCTCGTTTTGCAGCACCGCGAGGCCGATGTCTTCGAGATCGGCGGCGGCCTTGCGGATCAGGTCGCGGTAGAACACGAGCAGGTCGGAGCCGCCGAAGGTGTTGCGCACGAGCGGGTAGTCGGTGTGCGCGCCCACGAACAGCTCGTGCAGATCGACCGTGTTGATGAACAGGTTGAAGTGCATTGCGCGCCGCGCATCGACCTTGCCGGCCCTGAGCTTGGGCAGGTTGCGCAGTACGATGTCGCGCGCCGCGTCCTGGCGCTCCACAGCGGCGATCTGCTTCGCGACGAGGTTGCGATAGCACTCGTCGAGATCGTTGTCGAGGTCGAAGAACTGGGCGCGCGCGAGCAGGTAGTCGGCGCAGGCGAACACGCTTTCGGCGAGCGCCTGCTGCTCGATGCGATCGAGCATGAGCTGGCTGATCAAGGTCGACCACGCCGTGTACCAGAGGCCGCCCAGCAGAATCCACAACGCATTGACGAGCGCGAGGTGCGGCGTGAAATGCTCTTCGAGTGTCATCACCATCATGAAGAGGGTGGCGAAGCTGATCTGCGGCCAGCGGTTGCCGTAGACCACGATCAGCGAGAGCACGAAGGTGAGCGGCACCACGGTGGCCCAGAGCGCGATGGGACTGAAGGTGGCGAGGCCCGTGGCGTAAGCGGAGAGGAACCCGATCACGCTGCACGCGAGCATTTCGTTGCGCTTGTATTTGAGCGGCCCCGGCATGTCGACCACGCAGGCGCCGAGCGCGCCGGTCGAGATGGTGAAGCCCAGCTCGCTCTTGTGAAAGACGAACAGGCACAGGACGGCGGGAAGCGAGATGCCGATCGCGATGCGCAGGCCGCCGTAAAAGTACTGGCTATAGAGGAATTTCCTGATTTCTACGGAGTAGCGCATCGACTGCCGGGGAAGTTCGAGAGCGGACGGTACGCCGCGGACTGTGGCGCTGAGTCTAACGTATTTCGGGCGCGATCTGACCGCCGATGCGTGCGGGACGGGCCGAAGGCGGCGCGGGCGTCTCAGTCCACGCTGAGCGTGCTTGCGTTCGTTGCCGCGGCCGCGTCGCCGAGCAGGCCGTGCGTGCCGTGAATGCGCCGCATGCGCGTGCGATACCAGAAGGTCCAGGCCATCAGGCCGCCGAACACGCCATAACCGATGATCGGCGAGACGACGAGAAACCGCTCGATCGGCCAGGTGGCGGCCAGATAAGTGCGCAGCGCGGAATCGAGACAAAGCCCGAAGCCCCAGATGAACGTGAGCAGCCGCATGGCCGCCGCGAAGCTCGCATTCTCCTTCCAGAGCTGTTCGAGCCGCGCGACGCCCTCGCGGGTCTCGCGCGCGACCGTCGCTCGCGTGAGATAGAACACGAGCGGGCGCTTCGCGAGCAGCGAGATCAGGAACGCGGCGCCGATTGCGCCCGAGGCGAGGCTTTCGCGCATCAACAGCACGCGCGGGCTGCCGCCGAACGCCACGGCGACGAGCGAGAGCACGATGCCGAGCAGAATGACCGCGGAGAGCGCATCCACCCGCCGAAAGCGCACCAGTTCGACGATGCTCCAGGCAAGCGGCGGCGCGGCCGAGGCAATGAGGCCGCCGACCTCGCCCCAGTGCGGCTCGGCGAGACGGTAGGCGACCCAGGGAAGCAGCAGGTTGACCGCCAGTTCGGCAACGAATGCGGGACGCAGCTTCATGGGGTGCGTGCTCCTGAGGGTTCGCCCAAGGGAATGTCGCAAGTATGGTTCATGCGCCGCGCGGCGGCAAACTGGCTGCGCAGCGGGCCGACGGCTGGGCGGCATTGCGCATGCCCGCGGCGCATCGGCTCGCCGCTTGCGCGAGGAGGTGTCACGCGTATGTCATGCCTGTGCCGATTCAGCCGCGCTGTGCGACACTGCCGCGTGTCCGGCCCGATGCGGCCTGCTTTCTTTCTGGTTGCCCATGACCGCACGCGCGCCCATCCCGTTGCAGGAAATCGAACTCGTCGCCGTTCGCGCACAGGGCGCGGGCGGCCAGAACGTGAACAAGGTGTCGAGCGCGATTCATCTGCGCTTCGACATCCGCGCCTCGTCCTTGCCCGAGGTGCTCAAGATGCGCCTGCTCGCGCTCGCCGACCGGCGGATTACGAGCGAGGGCGTGGTCGTGATCAAGTCGCAGGAATACCGCACCCAGGAACAGAACCGCGTGGCCGCGCTTGCGCGCCTCGAGGAGCTGGTCGACAGCGTGAGCGTGACGCGCAAGGCGCGCGTGGCGACGCGCCCTACGCGCGCCTCGAAGCTGCGCCGGCTCGACGGCAAGGCGCGCACCGGTGAGCTGAAGGCGGGGCGCCGGCGCGTCACCGAATAGTTCCCCGGACCGCGCGGCGGATTGCCGGCCTGCGACGCGGCTCAACCCGGCTCGCGCCACGGGCGCTCGCGCGGCCCGTGCTCGGGCGGGAAGTCCGCGCACAGCACGTGCGTCGCGCCGCCGTAGTCGAGCGCGATGGCGGCGGTGTAGCAGAGCTCGCCGTCGTTGAGCGAATAGTGCGGACCCATCACCGCGACCCGGCCGGGCGCGGCGAGCGCGCGCCGGAAATACTCGCGGCGCGACCAGTTGCTGTCCGTGTCGGGATAGAAAGGCGCGAGGCGCGCGGGCGGCCCGACGCCGGGCATGGCGATCGAAGGCTCGTGCTGCTCGCCGTGTTCATCCGCGGTGAATACGCGCTGCGCGTGGCTGCCGTTGTCGCCGAAAATGGCCTCGGCCGCTGCTTCGAGCGTTCCGCCGCCCGTGAGCACGCGCGCGCCGCGCAGCATGGCGTGCGAGAGTGCGCCGAAATTGACCTGCTCGATGATCTCGGTGCTGCGCTGGTAAGCGGCGAAGCGCCGCCACATCGACTGCGCGAGCGCGGGCGCAGCGGCGCCCGCTTGCCGTACCGAAGCTTGCGGCTCGCCGAACCAGAAGCCCTGCACGAGATCGATGTCGGCCCGCATCAGCACCATGAGCTGCAGCTCGGTCTCGACGCCTTCTGCCAGCACCATCGTGCCCGCATGATGCAGGATCGAGACGAGCTCCGAGATGAATGCCACGTGACTCTCGCCGCTGGCCGCGCGCGTGACGAGCGAGCGGTCGAGCTTGACGATGTCGGGCCGGTAGCGCCAGACGCGGTCGAAATTGGAGAAGCCGGCGCCGAAGTCGTCGAGTGCGACGAGGAAGTCACGGCCGCCGGCAGGCGCCCTTTCGTCGACGAACGCGCCGGGCTCGTCGCCGCCGCGCTGCTCGAGCACCTCGATCACCACGCGTTCGTGCGGGAAGCCGAAGTGCCGACACAGCCCGTCGATGGCGGCGTGCGCGGGGTCGGCGGCGCGTGCGCTGCGCGGCAGCGTGTTCAGGAAGATCCAGCCGCTCCCCACGCCTTGCTGGACGAAATTCGCGAGGTGCAGGGCGCAGGCCAGTTCATCGAGCTGCTGCGCCTCGGCGCCTTGCACCGTGGCGAACAGCTCCTCGGGCGCGAGCGCCCGGCCCGACTGGTCGGTGACCCGCAACAGCGCCTCATAGCCGACCACGCGCTGATGCGGGATGGAGAGCACCGGCTGGAATGCGCTGGCGAGCGCGCAACCATGCCATTGCGCGCCCCAGCTGTCGGTATGCGGCTGCAGTTGGGCGAGCAGGCTGGCGGTGGCAGTCGCCTTCGCGTTCGACGGATCGTTCGGCATGGCTCGGGACGCACGGCGGCGCGGGCGGTGCGTGGGCGCCTCTACCGCGCGGGCCGCGCAACTGCCGTCCAAAGCAGGCGCTCGCCCGACGGCGGTCACCGCCAGGGCCTGTCGTCAAGTCTGGGACTATGGGTAAAAACTGCGCGCACTCGCCGTGCCTGGCGCGGCGAGGCATGCCATGCCATGCAAGGCGGGAGGAGGTGATGCCGCGAGAGGGCGCCCGCGTCGGGTGCGAGCGCCTCGCATGCCGCCTGCTGGCGGCCTGGTTTGCCGCTCAGTGCGCCGTGTTGGGCACGTCGAGAATCAGGATGATGGTCCAGTCCGCGTCGCCTTCGTGATGGTATTGACGCTCCGCCACGATGAATGGCTGCTGCTTGCCCGCCGGGCCGAGAAACAGCACGTCGCCTTCCATCGGCAGGCATTCGATGGGGGGCAGCGCGAGATACGCGTCCTGGTTGCCGCCGCGCGGCATCAGTTTTTCGATCTTGCGTGAGGCCGCTTCGGTCCATTCGATGTCGAGCTGGATGTTGCTCATTGCGTTTCTCCGCGCGTGGCGCGCACAAAAGGTTGGGTCTATGCCGACCGCGTCTGCCGACCGGGGCGTTTTTGAGGTGCGCGACTTTAGCATACCGCGCCGGCGCGTCGGCGCGGCGGCGATGCGCGCGGGACCGCAAGCGCAGCGGAGTGGCGCGGCGAAAAAAAGCCGATGGCGGCTAGACCGGCATCGGCTGTTTTCCAGGGAAGGCGCTGCCCGCGTACGCTGGGCAGCGCGCGGCCAGGCTTCGCCCGATCTTACTGGGCAGGGGCCTTCTTGTGATGCGGATGCCCCGACTTGTGATGCGGCATGGGCGCCGGCGCGGGCGCGGCTTCCTGTTGCTGCTGCAGGGCCTGCGCGCGTTGCAGGACGTCGTCGGCCTTGGCCGGATCGGTGCTCATCGTGATGCCGTTATCCGACTGCGCATGCGCAGCGCCCGCCAGTGCGGAAAGTGAAATCAGGACTGCGAGGGACACTTTTTTCATCTCTACCTCCGAAGGAGCGGTTTATGGACCCAGCCGTTACCTGTCCAAGCAGGATGGACATGCCATTCTAACGATCAAATACTCGCGCCAGATGACATCACGTAAGCCGTTCGCACGGGAGTTACATCTCGTTACATCTGATGTCGCCTAACCGTCATACTAGAACCAGCCGATCATCCGATAGACATAAAACTGCGCAACCCCAATCGATTCGTGGAGCGCCGTTTCGGCAGACTTGAGATTCGCGATGCGCGGGAGCAGGCCTCGCTCGACGTGGCGCACGCTGGCAACCGCGGGCAGCGGGTGCATGTCGAAGCGCCGGAAATCGAGCATCGCGCGGCGCATCTGGTACGAGGACGTTACGAGCAGGAGCGTTTCATCGTTCCCGGCCCGGACGATGGGCGCAACGTTGCGCGCGTTCTGATACGTCGTGAGGCTCTGGTTTTCGAGCACGAGATCGGCGCCCGGCACACCGGCGCGCAGCAGGTAGGGCGCGTAGTTGTCGGCCTCGGCGCTCGCATGGTGCTCCGGGTTGCCGCCGCTCACGATCACGCGGCACATGCCGCCCGCGCGCGCGCACTGCGCGTACAGGTCGGCGGCAAGGGCAATGCGTGCGTAGACGTCGCGCGCGGGGACCAGCTGGCCGCCGCGGGATTCGGTGCCGCCGCCCAGCATGATGATGGCAGTACGCGCACCGAAGTGCGCCGGGCCGATTTTCGCCTGATCGTAGGGAGTGCGATACAACTCCGGCTGGGCGATATCGAGCAGCACCCCCGTGAGCCAGCCGGTCGCGAGCAGCCAGAAGACCCCGGCCGCGCAGACCGCGACACGCCAGCGCGCGCTGCGCCACAGCAGGCCGAGCGCAACAAATAGCACAAACAAAACGAATAGAATCAATTTGGATGAGGTAACGTATTGTTTTCGGGAAAATGCGCGTCCAACCGACCTTTGCGCCGCGAGCGTGGCGCGGCGTTGGCCGTGCGGGAAGCGGTGAAGCCGCTTTCACGGGGGCCCGGATAACCTGCAGTCCCTGCCGCTGCACGTCGCACGGATAGGGCGCGTGGGCCCGCCAGGGCACAGACTGCGCCGTTCTCAGGTCCGCATTGCGCCGCAGCCGGTTCGCGCGAGGCTCAATGGTCGCAGGACTGCATTTTAAGAAAGAAGTGAGATGACCACGTATTCCAACGAAGCAGTACTCGAAGCGCTGAGGCGGGTGCAGTATCGGCAGGTCCCGTGGGCGCGTCGTCCTGAAGTGTTCCAGTATTTGCGCGATCTCGGCATGATGGACATCGTCCGGCAACGCACGGTTGCGCCGGCGCCGGGTTTCCATGCGCCGGTCGATATCGCGGTGCTGACCGATCGCGGCCGCGCCGAATTCGCCCGGCTCGCTCGCGACGAGCGCACGATGCAGTGGAGCGCCCATCGCATGGCCGACTACGTCGCCGAGCGCGTGCCCCAATCCGGCCTTGAAGCCAGCCAGTAGCACTCTGTTCTCTTCGTCCCGCCAAAAAAAAGCCCGCATCGAAAGATACGGGCTTACCGGAATTACTGCTGCCACGCTGTGCTTGATGGCGTAAGGGTAGACCGCACACGAAGCGCGGTGGTTCCCCGGGGCAGGGTATATGCTGAGCCGCGACGTACCGGAGGCGCTTGCCGTCCTCCGTCATCGCGGCTCTTTCATCGGTTCCGGCAGTCCCCTCGATGGTGTTTCGCTGGCCGGCTTAGCGGCGCTGCGTTGGTTCCTGCCTCTGCGGCGCGCTGCGGCGGGCATTGTCCGCAATGTCGCCGCGCAGGTCGCCGCGCGGCACGGGCGGTTTGCCCGCGTTCGGGCCAGGCGCTACGGGCGGCATGGCGCGCGCGCCGGTGCGCGAGATCGACCATTTCGGTACGGAGGCATGCGGCGGCTGGGCCGCGGCGCTGAACGACACGAACGAGGCCGTCGGCGCGAAAAGGGCGAGGGCGGACAGCGAAACCATGATGCCCCGGATGTGCAGGTTCATGGATTTCATGGTGGTTCCCCGTCAATCCAGTTTCTTGACGTTAGTGGACATGCTCCTAAACTAACGTCGGGCGCGAAAGCGCGCTGTAAATATTGGTAAAGAGATGTATCGCGCGGTGCCGGTCGCCTGGTTGCGGACGCAGCGAGGTCGATGCAGCCTGCATCATCAGGAGAGGGGCGGCGCTGTCAGTCAATGACCGGAAAGCGGTCTGCAGCGGCCACGCAGTGCGGAAGGGTTGGGAGAAAAACACGCCGGGCGCACGTAGCGCCCGGCGGAAAAGCAGTTCAAGCGTGGCTCAGGCCATCTTGACCGGCGCGCGCCACGATTCCGGATTGGTCCAGAACGCGCCGCGCAGGCGATCACGGCTGGGCGGCGCGGGCGGCTTGGTCGCCGTGGCGCCGATACGGCCGCGCAGCGAAATTTCACGCCCGTTCGTGCTCAGTCGCTTGACGATCTCCGCAAGCGTGCCGTCCGCCTGCCACTCGTCGAAACGACGGCGGCAAGTCGGCGGCGAGGGGTAGCGGCCCGGCAGCTTGGACCAGCCTTCACCCGTCGAAAGCACCCAGAGCACCGCGTTGACCACAGCACGCGCTTCGACGCGAGGCCGTCCGCGCCGCTCGCTCCGTGCCGGTTCAGCACAGAACAACGCCTCGACCAGCGCCCATTCGTTGTCTCTCAAATCGTCGAACAGCATCATGTTTCACCTCAGCGAAGCTATCTCCGGTGCGCTGCCCCGCGCTGCGCACTCTTCATGTACTCCCGGCCGGATGCCGGAGTACCAGGCGGGCCCGGCTGGATCGTCCCGGACTGCATGCTTCCGGGACGTCCATCGAACCTGTGCGTGCCTTAATGCGAAAACCGTGCCAGCACGTACGTTCTCGTCTTGAAGCCGCGTGGCGCCAAGCCCGCGCGGGAGATTGCCAGGGGCGTATAAGACTCGAAAACACTTATCGAGAAAATCGGGAGAATCACCAATCTTGTGCAGGCAAGCCCGTCGGACGTGCGTTTGCGCCGTATTGCTGCATTGCGGCGAACAATGGGCAGCGAGGTTCCTCTACCCGCAACGATGGGTGTCCGGCATAAAATTGCATGAAAATGGACAATTCATGAGGCAAGCGGATGAATGTGACGCTGCGGCAGTTGCGGGTGTTCATCGAGGTCGCCCGGTTGCAGAGCTTTAGCCGGGCCGGGGACGAAATCGGGCTCACGCAGTCGGCGGTGAGCCGCTGTGTGCGCGAGCTCGAAGCCGAGATCGGCGTGAAGCTCGTCGACCGGACCACGCGCGAGGTGCAGCTCACCGATGTCGGCGCGAACCTGATCGCGAGCATTCCGCGCCTGCTGGGCGATCTCGACGACGCCTTGCGCGAGATTCGCGAGATCGGCGAGCAGCGGCGCGGCCGCGTTGTCGTGGCGGCCAGTCCGACGGTCGCGTGCCGCTTGATGCCCCAGGTCGTCGCCGCATGTGGGCGGCAGTTTCCCTACATCACGCTTGGACTGCGCGACGACGTGCAGAGCGACGTCGTGCGCAAGATCCGCTCGGGCGAAGTGGACTTCGGCGTCATCATCGGACCCTTTGCCGCCGAGGATCTCGAAACGCAATGCCTGACCACGGATTCGTTCTGCGTGGTCGTGCGCGGCGATCACGCGCTCGCGTTGAGCCAGGAAGTCTCGTGGAAGGAGCTGGACGGCGAGCGTCTGGTGATGCTGGATTACGCATCGGGCAGCCGTCCGCTCATCGACGCCGTGATGAGCGAGCAGGGCGTACGCGCACGCGTGGTGCAGGAGCTGGGCCATCCGGCCACGGTCTTCGGACTCGTCGAGGCGGGCGTGGGCATCAGCGTGCTGCCCTGGCTCGCGCTACCCGTGCCGGCGGGCGCGCCCTTGCTTGCGCGGCCGCTCGTGCCGCGCGCGGAGCGCACCGTCGAGCTCGTGCGGCGGCGCGACCGCTCGCTTTCGCCAGCCGCCGAAGCGGTCTGGTCGCTGATCCGTCAACTTGCCGGTCAGCCCGAAGCGCAGCACTGAAGCCGCTGTGCTCACGCTTGCAGGCGCCGCCCTCGTCGCGCGGGGCCGCGCGCTACACTCGATGCTTTCCCACATGCTGTGCCACCCGGAACCCCGATGAGCGATTTCGAACCGTCGTCCTCCCTCTCCCTGCCGCGAGAAGCGGTGCGTGCGTTGCGCTCGTCGCAGATCCGCGAAGTGGCGAATGCCGGGTTCGGCGTTGCCGACGTGCTGCCGTTCTGGTTCGGCGAGTCCGACCGCGTGACGCCGCCGTTCATCCGCGAGGCGGCGGCCGAGGCGCTGGGGCGCGGCGACACGTTCTATACCCACAACCTCGGCATCGCGCCGCTGCGCGAAGCGCTCGCGCGCTACGTGAGCGAACTGCACGGCGCGACGTCGGTGGACAACGTGGCGGTCACGAGCGCCGGCGTCAACGCGCTGATGCTGGCGGCACAGCTCGTCGTCGGCGCGGGCGACCGGGTGGTGGCGGTGACCCCGCTGTGGCCGAACCTCGTCGAAATCCCGAAGATCCTCGGCGCCACGGTCGAGACGGTCTCGCTCGGCTACGGCGAGCGCGGCTGGACGCTCGATCTCGACCGGCTGCTGGCGGCGCTCACGCCCGAGACGCGCCTGCTGATGATCAACTCGCCGAACAATCCGACCGGCTGGGTGATGACGCGCGACCAGCAGCGCGCGGTGCTCGAGCATTGCCGGCGCCTCGGCATCTGGATCGTCGCCGACGAGGTCTACGAGCGCCTCTACTACGGCGACGCGGGTGAGCGGACCGCGCCCTCGTTCCTCGATCTTGCGTCGCGCGAAGAGCGTCTGATCTGCGTCAATTCGTTCTCGAAGGCCTGGCTCATGACCGGCTGGCGGCTTGGCTGGATGGTCGTGCCGCGCAGCCTGACTGACGATCTGAGCAAGCTGGTCGAGTACAACACCTCGTGCGCGCCGTCGTTCGTACAGCAGGCCGGCATTGCGGCAGTCGAGCACGGCGAGCCGTTCACGCACGCGCTGGTGGCCGATCTGCGGGCCTCGCGCGACCACCTCGCCGCGGCGCTGGCAAAGTTGCCCGGCGTCGACGTGAAAGTGCCGCACGGCGCGATGTACCTCTTTTTCCGGCTGGCCGGCGCGCAGAACAGCCTCGAGCTGTGCAAGGCGCTGGTGCGCGACGCGGGCCTCGGCCTCGCGCCGGGCAGCGCCTTCGGACCGCAAGGGGAAGGCTTCGTGCGCTGGTGCTATGCCTGCGATCCGGCGCGGCTCGACGCGGGCGTCGAGCGACTCGCGCGCTACCTGGAGACAGTGGGAGCGCGCTGAGGCGGCTCGCGGCGCGCCATGCACCGGCGTGGCGCGAGCGGGCATAAAGCGGTGGCGGGGTCCGGATTAAAATGAGGCCGCTCATGCGGAATGGCGTCTTTACGCACCCAGCGTTTTTGCGTAATATGGCGCTCAGTCAAGCGATTCCCTGCGGGAACTTCGCGGCTCCCTCCGGCTGGGTCTGGCTCTTTGCCTGAATTTCGGCCCCCCGGTGCGTGCTCCCATCAATATGACCGATCAGAATCGGGCGAGCGCGTCTCCAAGTTCCATATCGTCTTTCGTCTGTCTGATCCGGTTCCTTGAACCTGATTTACCTTACTTAGGGTCTGACCTGGCTGCATGAATACCCAAGAGGCGAAAATCGTCCTCGAGACTGCATTGATCTGCACGCAGGAGCCGTTGAAGATCGGCGAACTGCGCAAACTGTTTGCCGACGACATTTCGGCCGACACGGTCCGCAACCTGCTCGAAGACCTGCGGCACGAATGGTCCGGGCGCGGCGTCGAGCTGGTGGGGCTCGCGTCGGGCTGGCGCTTTCAGAGCAAGCCGGCCATGCGGACCTACCTTGACCGGTTGCACCCCGAAAAGCCGCCGCGCTACTCGCGCGCGGTCCTCGAAACGCTCGCGATCATCGCGTACCGGCAGCCGGTCACGCGCGGCGACATCGAGGAAATTCGCGGCGTCACGGTCAACACGCAGGTCGTCAAACAGCTCGAGGACCGTAACTGGATCGAAGTCATCGGTCATCGTGACGTGCCGGGCCGCCCGGCGCTCTATGCAACGACACGGGAGTTTCTCGACGATCTCGGCCTGAAGTCGCTCGACGAATTGCCGCCGCTCGACGATCCGTCGAGCCAGTTCGGCGAGCAACTGCTTGCCCAGCATGCGATCGAGTTTCCCGACAGCGCCGCGGCGCAGCTCGTCGCGGAAGGCCAGCCCGAGGCGGCCGCCGATGTCGCGGGCGCGGAAGATGCGCTGGCACCGGTAGCGCAGGGCGAAGCGTCGGGCGTCGAAACTTCGGGCGATGAGTCGGGCTTCGAAACGCCCGCACAGCCCGAAAGCGCAGCGCACGGGAAGCACGCAACGGAAGAAGCGGAACAAACGCACGAGGCGGCAGGCGCAAACGTTGCATACGCAGCCGCTGCCTCGGGCGAAGTGGTACATGAAGAAACCAGCCTCGCGCAGCACGGGTCAGCCCCCGACGCTCACGCGCAGGATGCCGCGCACGCAGCAGATGCGGCGGGCGAAGAAGAACACGAAGACCGCCGCGACGCGGCGCAGGACGACCCCGTCTCGACGACGGACGACGAAGCCGCACGACGCGGCATCTGAAGCAACAAGCATTTTTGACGCGCCCCGCAAGCGGGCGCGCAACCTGACATTTTGAGGTTGTTTTGACTGATATCCACGACACCGATTCGACCGACGCGTCCGAATCCGCGCGCCGCGCGTCCTCCGCGCGCGACGACGACACGCGTGCTTCGCAGGTCGAAGGCGAAGCACAGGGCGGCGAGGGCGAAGAGCGTCCACGCCGCGGTCTGCGCCGCGGGCCGCGCAGCCTGATTGCGCGCCGCCGCGCGGGCGCGAAGGCAAAAGCGACCGAAGGCGCGGAAGGCGCCGACGTGGCCGCAGCGCCCGCTGACGCGCCGGAAGCGGCGCCTGAGCGGGCTCCCGCCGGGCGCGCACCGCGCAAGGACGCAGGCGCGAAGAAGCCGGGCCGCCGGCAGAACGCGGGCGCCGCCGCTCAGGGTGAGCGTCAGGGCGAACGCCAGCAGGGCGAGCGCCAGCAGGGCGCGGGCAAGCGCCAGAAGGGCCAGGGCCGAGGCGAAGGCCAGCCGGCCGCCGCCGCGGGCGAGTCCACCCAGGACGACCTGTTCCTCTACGTGACGTCGCCGGCGTTCGACGCCGACAACGGCGCCGGTTCGGGCGTGCGCGCACCGATGCTGCGCCGCGGCCGTGCCCAGCAGCCCAAGCGCGTGCTGAGCCCGGACGACGACGCACCGAAGCTGCACAAGGTGCTGGCGGATGCGGGCATGGGCTCGCGCCGCGACATGGAAGAGCTGATCATCGCCGGGCGCGTCTCGGTGAACGGCGAACCCGCGCACATCGGCCAGCGCATTCTGCCGACCGACCAGGTCCGCATCAATGGCAAGCCGATCAAGCGCAAGCTGCAGAACAAGCCGCCGCGCGTGCTGATCTATCACAAGCCGACCGGCGAAATCGTGAGCCATGCCGATCCGGAAGGCCGTCCCTCGGTGTTCGACCGCCTGCCGCCGATGAAAACGGCGAAGTGGCTGGCCGTCGGCCGTCTGGACTTCAACACCGAAGGTCTGCTGATGCTGACCACCTCGGGCGATCTGGCCAACCGTTTCATGCATCCGCGCTACAGCGTGGAGCGCGAATACGCCGTGCGCGTGGTGGGCGAGCTGACCGAGGGGAACCGCCAGAAGCTGCTCAAGGGCGTCGAGCTCGAGGACGGCCCCGCGAGCTTCCTGCGTATCCGCGATGGCGGCGGCGAAGGCACGAACCACTGGTATCACGTCGCGCTGGCCGAAGGCCGCAACCGCGAAGTGCGCCGCATGTTCGAGGCGGCGGGCCTGATGGTGAGCCGCCTGATCCGCACGCGCCACGGCCCGATCGCGCTGCCCAAGGGCCTCAAGCGCGGCCGCTGGGAAGAGCTCGAAGACAACCAGGTGCGCGCGCTGATGGCCGCGGTCGGCCTGAAGGCGCCGAGCGAAGAGAAGGGCGGTCGTGGCGGCAAGGAGCAGGAGCGTCGCCAGCCCGATCCGATGCAGACATCGATGGGCTTCATCAACCGCGAGCCGGTGCTGAGCTCGCACGGTGCGATGGGTCAGCCGCGTCAGGGCCAGGGACGGCGCGGCGCAGCGGGTGGCTTCGGCGGCGGCGCGGGTGCCGGTCACGGCAATTTCGGCGCGGGCTCCGGTTTCGGCGGCCGTGGCGGCAACCGTGCAGGCGGCCGCGAGGTCGACGGCAACCGTGCGCCGGGCGCGCAGGGCAAGCGTGCGGGCGGCAATGCCAGCGGCAATCGCCGCAGCGGTCCCGGCAACGGCGGCGGCAATGCCAACCCCAATGGCAATCGCGCGGGCGGCAACAGCCGTGGCGGCCAGCGCGGCACGCCGCGCAACCGCACTCGCGGCCACTGACGCGCGACGCGCGCGACGTCCGTCTGCGACATGCGGCGGGCGTCGCGGCCATGCAACGGCGGCAATGCGCGCGGTTCGCGCGTAAAACACCGGAAAATCCCCTTGCGAGCCCATAAATAACGGCAAAAGGCGCATTGGGCTTGACCGGTGATTTGCGTTAATGTGCAAAAAAGGCTAGAATCACAAAGTCGCTGGGCGTGCGGCTGTCATCTGGGTAGTAATTCGCGCCCCAGGTGCGACCACCTGGCTAAGTGAGAAGATGGGCGTTTCGCCCATTTTTTTTTGGTTCGCCCCAAATTGGATACCAACAGATGCCGACGTTTCACGTTCGGCATTGTCAATTTGGGGGCCGTCTAACCATCCAGGTCGTTCGTCATCGGGGGGCAGTAGGTGAGAAGCGCGCGCGCTCACCTGGCGCGCGGCCCGCGAATCCCTAGCGAAGCAAGAATTAGAGCGAAGGAAGTTGCTGGCCCGCTGCGCAGAACATCTGGAGTGGGCATTGTGCAACTGACGGAACTGATTGAAACCACGGTCACCGGGCTCGGTTACGAGCTGGTCGACCTCGAGCGCACCGGGCGCGGCATGCTGACCATCTTCATCGATCAGCCCGCGGGGATCGCGATCGAGGACTGCGAGAAGGTCACGCGTCAGCTGCAGCACGTTCTGACGGTCGAGAACATCGACTACGAGCGACTCGAGGTTTCGTCGCCGGGTCTCGACCGTCCGCTGAAGAAACTGGCGGACTTCGAACGCTTCGCAGGCTGCGAAGCGGTAATCACGTTGAAAAAGCCATTGGACGGACGGAAATCGTACCGGGGTATCGTGCATGCTCCCGAAGGCGAATCCATCGGTCTGGAATTCGAAGGGAAGGCGGGTCCTGCGATGCTCGATTTCACGCTCGCGGACATCGACAAAGCACGCCTTGTCCCCAAAGTTGACTTTAGGAGCCGCAAACAATGAGTCGCGAAGTGTTGATGCTGGTGGATGCGCTGGCACGCGAGAAGAATGTCGACAAGGACGTGGTGTTCGCCGCCCTTGAAGCGGCGCTTGCGTCGGCCTCCAAGAAACTCTTCGACGAGGATGCGGATATCCGCGTGCATATCGATCGCGAAAGCGGCGAACACGAAACGTTCCGCCGCTGGCGCGTCGTGCCGGACGAGGCGGGCCTGCAGGAGCCGGACCAGGAAATCCTGCTGTTCGAGGCCCGCGAGCAGGACCCGGAAGCACAGATCGACAGTTTCGTCGAGCAGCCGGTACCTTCGGTCGAGTTCGGCCGTATCGGCGCGCAGGCCGCCAAGCAGGTCATCCTGCAGAAGGTGCGCGACGCCGAGCGCGAGCAGATCCTGAACGACTTCCTCGAGCGCGGCGAAAGCATCATGACCGGCACGGTCAAGCGCATGGACAAGGGCAACTTCATCGTCGAATCCGGCCGTGTGGAAGCGCTGCTGCGCCGCGACCAGCTGATTCCGAAGGAAAACCTGCGCGTGGGCGACCGCGTGCGCGCCTGGATCGGCAAGGTCGACCGCACCGCGCGCGGCCCGCAGATCGAACTCTCGCGCACGGCGCCCGAGTTCCTGATGAAGCTGTTCGAAATGGAAGTGCCCGAAATCGAACAGGGCCTTCTCGAGATCAAGGCGGCGGCGCGCGATCCGGGTGTGCGCGCCAAGATCGGCGTGGTGGCTTACGACAAGCGCATCGATCCGATCGGCACCTGCGTCGGCATCCGCGGTTCGCGCGTGCAGGCCGTGCGCAACGAGCTCGGTGGCGAAAACGTCGACATCGTGCTATGGTCGGAAGATCCCGCCCAGTTCGTGATCGGCGCGCTCGCGCCGGCTGCCGTGCAGTCGATCGTCGTCGACGAGGAAAAGCACTCGATGGACGTCGTGGTCGACGAGAGCGAACTCGCAGTCGCGATCGGCCGTAGTGGCCAGAACGTGCGTCTCGCCAGCGAACTGACCGGCTGGCAAATCAATATCATGACGCCGGATGAATCCGCGCAAAAGCAGAATCAGGAGCGCACGGTGCTGCGCGACCTGTTCATGGCGCGTCTCGACGTGGATGAGGAAGTCGCCGACATCCTGATCGACGAAGGCTTCACGAGCCTCGAAGAGATCGCCTACGTGCCGCTCAACGAAATGCTGGAAATCGAGGCGTTCGACGAGGACACGGTGCACGAGCTGCGCAACCGTGCACGCGACGCGCTGCTCACGCAGGCCATCGCGAACGAGGAGAAGGTGGAAAGCGCCGCCCTGGACCTGAAGAGCCTGGACGGTATCGACCCGGACCTGCTCGCGAAACTGGCGCAGCATGAAGTTCACACCCGCGACGAGCTCGCCGAGCTGGCCGTGGACGAGCTGGTCGAAATGACGGGAATGGAAGAGGACGCCGCCAAGGCGTTGATCATGAAGGCACGTGAGCACTGGTTCCAGTAACCCGCCAACGGGAAACTGCATCAGGGCGCGACGAGCAGGAAGCGACCATGACCCACTGAACTGAACGCGGCGGAGCCTTGCAGAACGCGAGGCACCGAAGGCCGCATGACCCGATGTCAACCGCAAGGAATCGGTCCTTGCATTAAGAGGAATGAATGGCGAGTAACAACGTAGCCCAATTTGCCGCGGAACTGAAAATGCCTGCCGGCGTGCTGCTCGAGCAGCTGCAGGCGGCGGGCGTCACGAAAGCGAGCGAGAGCGATGCTTTGTCGGAGACCGACAAGGCGCGTCTGCTCGATCACTTGCGCAAGTCTCACGGCTCGACTGATGCAGACAAACGCAAGATCACGCTGACGAAACGGCATACGTCGGAGATCAAGCAGTCCGATTCGACGGGTAAGGCACGCACCATTCAGGTCGAGGTGCGCAAGAAGCGCACGTTCGTCCGCCGCGACGAGTCCGCCGGTGAGGCGGATGCATCGAATCATGCAGCCGACGCAGCCGCTGCCGCCGAAGAGGCGGAGCTGCAGCGCCGCGAGGAAGAAGCGCGCCGCGAGGCAGAACTGCTCGAGCGTCAGGCCCAGGAGCTCAAGGAGCGCCAGGAACTGCTCGCGCGTGAAGAGTCGGAGCGCCGTGCGCGCGAAGAGGCCGCCGAGGCCGAGCGCCGCCGTGCCGAAGAAGAAGCTGCCAGGAAGAAGGCATCGGCCGATGCCGCCGCTCGCGAGCTGGCCGCTCAGGCCGTGGCTGCGCAGCGCAATGCCGAAGCGGAAGCGAAAGAAGTGAAGCAAGTGCAGGACCAGCAGGAAGAACAGCGCGCCGCAGCCGAGCGCGCCGCGCAGCGCGAAGCGGCCCAGAAGGCCGAAGCCGCCGCACGCGAAGCCGCCGATAAGGCGCAGAAGGAACAGGACGAGATCGCCCGCCGCCGTGCGGCTGCCGAAGCCGAAGCGCGCGCGATCCGCGAAATGATGAACACGCCGCGCAAGGCGCAAGTGAAGGCGCCCGAGCCGCCCAAGCCGGTCGAGCCGCCCAAGCCCGCCGAAGCCAAGGGCACGCTGCACAAGCCGGCCCGTCCGGAAGGTGCGCCGGCGCGTCCGGCAGCCGGTGCAGGCGCCGCGGCGAAGAAGCCGGCCACGACGGCCGCGCCTTCGACGAGCGCGCCGGGTGCCGGCGCGGGCGACCGCAACAAGAAGCCGGGCGCAGGCAAGGGCGGCTGGCAGGACGACGCGGCCAAGCGCCGCGGCATCAAGACGCGCGGCGACTCGTCGGGCGGCGTGGACCGCGGCTGGCGCGGCGGCCCGAAGGGCCGTGGCCGTCACCAGGACGCTTCGACGTTCCAGGCGCCGACCGAGCCGATCGTGCGTGAAGTGCACGTGCCGGAAACCATCACGGTGGCCGACCTCGCGCACAAGATGTCCGTGAAGGCATCGGAAGTCATCAAGGCGATGATGAAGATGGGCCAGATGGTCACCATCAACCAGATGCTCGACCAGGAAACGGCGATGATCATCGTCGAGGAACTCGGCCACCGTGCGGTTGCCGCGAAGCTCGACGATCCGGAAGCGCTGCTGGTCGAAGGTCAGGGCACGGCTACGGACGCCGAGCAACTGCCGCGTCCGCCGGTCGTCACGGTCATGGGTCACGTCGACCACGGCAAGACCTCGCTGCTCGACTACATCCGCCGCGCCAAGGTCGCAGCGGGCGAAGCGGGCGGCATTACGCAGCACATCGGCGCTTACCACGTCGAAACGCCGCGTGGCGTCATCACGTTCCTCGACACGCCGGGTCACGAGGCCTTCACGGCCATGCGTGCCCGCGGTGCGAAGGCAACCGACATCGTCATTCTGGTGGTCGCAGCCGACGACGGCGTGATGCCGCAAACCAAGGAAGCGATCTCGCACGCCAAGGCTGCGGGTGTGCCGCTCGTCGTGGCGATCAACAAGATCGACAAGCCCGATGCGAACCCCGAGCGCGTGAAGCAGGAACTCGTGGCCGAAGGCGTCGTGCCGGAAGAGTACGGCGGCGACTCGCCGTTCGTGCCGGTGTCGGCGAAGACCGGCGCGGGCATCGACGACCTGCTCGAAAACGTGCTGCTGCAAGCCGAAGTGCTGGAACTGAAGGCACCGGTCGAAGCACCGGCCAAGGGTCTCGTCATCGAAGCGAAGCTCGACAAGGGTAAGGGTCCGGTTGCAACGATCCTTGTCCAGTCCGGTACGCTGAACCGTGGCGATGTGGTGCTGGCTGGCAGCGCTTATGGCCGCGTGCGCGCCATGCTCGACGAAACCGGCAAGCCCACGAAGGAAGCGGGCCCGTCGATTCCGGTCGAGATCCAGGGTCTGTCGGAAGTGCCGGGCGCGGGCGAAGAAGTCATCGTCCTGCCGGACGAGCGCAAGGCGCGCGAAATCGCGATGTTCCGTCAAGGCAAGTTCCGCGACGTCAAGCTTGCGAAGCAGCAGGCCGCGAAGCTCGAAAACATGCTCGAGCAAATGGGCGAAGGCGAAGTGCAGAACCTGCCGCTCATCGTCAAGGCCGACGTGCAGGGCTCGCAGGAAGCGCTGGTTCACGCGCTCCTCAAGCTCTCGACGAGCGAAGTGCGTGTGCAGATCGTGCACGCCGCGGTGGGTGGCATCAGCGAAAGCGACGTCAACCTGGCAACGGCTTCGAAGGCGGTCATCATCGGCTTCAACACGCGTGCCGATGCACTGGCGCGCAAGCTGGCCGAAACGAACGGCGTGGACATCCGCTACTACAACATCATCTATGACGCAGTGGATGAGGTGAAGGCGGCGATGTCGGGCATGCTGGCGCCGGAGAAGCGCGAAGTCGTGACCGGTATGGTCGAAGTGCGCGCGGTCTTCAAGGTGCCGAAGGTCGGTGCGGTGGCGGGCTGTATGGTCACGGACGGTATCGTCAAGCGTTCGTCGTCGGTGCGCGTGCTGCGCAACAACGTGGTCATCCACACCGGCGAACTCGACTCGCTCAAGCGCTTCAAGGACGACGTCAAGGAAGTCAAGCAAGGCTTCGAGTGCGGTATGTCGATCAAGAACTTCAACGACATCGTCGAAGGCGACCAGTTCGAAGTGTTCGAGATCACCGAAGTCGCGCGTACGCTGTAATACAGCGGCGCCCGCGGGCAGACCTTCGGGTCGCCCGCCTGACCGCGGGTTTGCCGCGGGTTTGCCGATAACGGGCGGGGCGGGCGCTGGCCAGCTCCGCCCGTTTTGTTTTTTGCGCGGCCGTGTGCGCCTTCATGGACGCAACGCCGCCTGAATGCCTCGCAGATTAAGAGGTGGAACCATCATGCCGAAAAAACGTACTTCCCCGAATCGCAACGTGCAGATCGCGGATCAGATCCAGCGCGATCTGTCTGAGCTGATGCGCGAAGTGAAGGACCCCCGAATCGGGCTCGTGACGATCCAGAGCGTGGAGCTCACGCCCGACTACGCGCACGCCAAGGTCTACTTCACGACCCTCACGGGCGACCCGAAGACCACGCAGGAAGCGCTCAATCACGCCGCAGGCCATCTGCACAACCAGCTCTTCAAGCGCCTGCACATTCACACGGTGCCGACGCTGCATTTCCACTATGACCAGTCGGTCGAGAAAGGTGTCGAGATGTCGCGCCTGATCGACGAAGCGAACGCCACGCGCGCGAAGGACGACTGACGCGGGCAATGACTGCATCATCGAAACAGAATCTTGGCGGGCAGCGATCTGACGCGGCGCGGCCTGACGCGGCCCGACCCAAAGTTCCGCGCCGTCTGCTCGACGGCGTGCTGCTGCTCGACAAGCCCATTGGCCTTTCGAGCAATGACGCGTTGATTCGTGCGAAGCGCCTGTACCGCGTGAAGAAGGCCGGCCACACCGGCACGCTCGACCCGCTCGCGTCGGGTCTGCTGCCGCTGTGCTTTGGCGAGGCGACCAAGTTCTCGCAGGATCTGCTCGAAGCCGACAAGACCTATGAGGCGACCATGCGCCTCGGCATTCGCACGGCCACCGGCGACGCCGAAGGCGAGGCGATCGAAACGCGCGAGGTGACCTGCGACGAAGCTGCCGTCCGTGAGGCGATGACGCGCTTTCTCGGCGACATCGTGCAGGTGCCGCCGATGTATTCGGCGCTCAAGCGCGACGGCAAGCCGCTCTACGAATATGCGCGGGCGGGCCAGACGGTCGAGCGCGAAGGGCGCGAGGTGAAGATCCTTGCGCTGGAGATGATCGCCTGCGCACTTCCCGAGGTTCCCGAGGTGACGTTTCGCGTGACGTGCAGCAAGGGCACGTACGTCCGCACGCTGGCCGAAGACATCGGCGAGGCGCTCGGCTGCGGCGCGCATCTCGTGATGCTGCGGCGCACGGGTGTGGGCGCGCTCACGCTCGAGCATGCGGTGACGCTCGACGCGCTCACTGCCGCCGACGAGCCCGAGCGCGATACCTGGCTGCGCCCCGTCGATGCGCTGCTCTCCACGTTCCCCGCCGTGACGCTCGACGCGGAGGCGGCGCGGCGCTTCACGCATGGCCAGCGCTTGCCGCTGAACGAGCTGGTGCTCGACCGCGCGGTCTGCGAAGCGGCTGAGCGCGTGCGCGTGTATGCAGAAGATGGGCGCCTGCTCGGCGTCGCCAAGGCCGCGAACGGCGTACTTGCGCCGGAGCGGCTGGTGGTCAGCGGCGCAGCCTGAGCACACTCGCATCGCGCGCGGAGCGCACAAACAAACGCACCAACAAAAACGGCACGCCGGTGAACAACCGGACGTGCCGTTTTGCTATCGACAGTCGCAAGGGCTAACGCATCGACCTCAATGCGCAGCCGAAGCCGCCGCACCCGCGTCCGCGCCACCGGCGCGCTCGGGCCGCGTGATCCAGATGAGCGCGATCAGCACGATGAAGATCATCGAGGAAATCCAGAACAGATCGTTCACGCCGAGCTGCGCGGCCTGCTGCGAGAGCATCCGGTCGAAGAGGCCATGCGCCTGCGCAGTGTCCATGCCGAGGCCGTGCTGGAACTGCTGCATCGACTGGTTGAACACCGGGTTGCCCGGCGTCGCCACGTCGGTCAGGCGTGCGTGGTGGAACGTCGTGCGGTGATCCCACGCGGTTTCGAAGATCGACGTGCCGATGCCGCCGCACATGATCCGCACGAAGTTGGATAGGCCCGATGCTGCGGGAATGCGATGGCCCGGCAAGCCGGAAAGCGTGATCGACACGAGCGGAATAAAGAGGCCCGCCATGCCGATGCCCTGAATCAGCGTCGGCAGCGTGAGCGCCCAGGTGTCCACGCCGGTCGTGTATTGAGAGCGCATCCAGAAGCACAGCGCAAACACGAGGAACGCGGTCGTGGCGATATAGCGCGGGTCGGTGCGCGGCAGGATCTTGCCCGTGATCGGCGAGAGCATGACCGCGAAGAAGCCCACGGGCGCCATCACGAGGCCCGCGTCCGTTGCGGTGTAGCCGAGCGTGGTTTGCAGCCACAGCGGCAGCAGCACGAGATTGCCGAAATACAGCCCGTACCCCACCGAAAGCGCGATCGTGCCGCCCGTGAAATTGCGTCGCGCGAACAGCGACAGGTCAACCACCGGGTGATCCGCGGTCAGCTCCCACACCACGAAGAACGCGAAGGCGATCACGGCGGTGAGCGCGAGCACGACGACCGTGGTGGACGAGAACCAGTCGAGGTCCTTGCCCTTGTCGAGCATCACCTGCAGCGAGCCGACCCAGATGATGAGGAGTGCCAGGCCCACGCCGTCGATCGGCGCCTTCTTGATGACCGAATCGCGGTTGCGGAAGATCGCCCACGTGGCGAGCGCCGCGACGATGCCAACGGGGATGTTCACGTAGAAGATCCACGGCCACGAGATGTTGTCGGAGATCCAGCCGCCGAGAATCGGGCCGGCCACTGGCGCGATCAGCGTGGTCATCGACCACATCGAGAGCGCCATGGGCGCCTTCGCGCGCGGATAGCTCGCGAGCAGCAGCGTTTGCGAAAGCGGGATCATCGGGCCGGCCACGGCGCCTTGCAGCACGCGCGAGGCGAGCAGGAAGGGTAGCGTGGGCGCGAGGCCGCACATCCACGACGAGATCACGAACAGGATGATCGACGCCATGAACAGGCGCACCTGGCCGAAACGCTGTGTGAGCCAGCCGGTGAGCGGCACGGAGATCGCGTTGGCCACCGCGAACGAGGTGATGACCCACGTGCCCTGGTCCGACGACACGCCGAGGTCGCCCGAGATCGACGGGATCGACACGTTCGCGATCGAGGTGTCGAGCACGTTCATGAACACCGCGAGCGACACCGCGATGGTGCCGATCACGAGCTGCGCGCCCTGCAGCGGCGGATGCGCGACGGGTTGTTGTGCTGCTGCCATTGCGTCCTTTCTTGTTGACCGGTTGGAGGCCGCGCGAAACAAAGCGGCGCGGGCTGAGGATCAGCCCGCGCCGGCGTTTGCGAGTGCTTGCATCAGGGCTTCTTCAATCAGCCTTTTGCGCCCGGCTTCGCCGCGTGAGCGGACGACATCTGCGCCTTCGCGGCTGCGTTGCTGCTCGCGCCGCTGGCGTTATTGCTGGCACTGGCTGCCTTGTGCGCATTCGGACCGGCGTTTTCGGCGATGATGCGCGCGATTTCCGCATCGGCTTCCGCGCCGTACTTGGCGAACACATCGGTCTCGTAGACGGTGTTCTGCGCATTGCCGAGCTGCGTGCCCGCGTCGTTGCGGATGTTCACGTCCACCTGCATCGACAGGCCGATACGCAGCGGGTGCTTCAGCAGGTCTTCCGGATCGAGCGAGATACGCACCGGCAGACGCTGCACCACCTTGATCCAGTTGCCCGTCGCGTTCTGCGCGGGCAGCAGCGAGAAGGCCGAGCCCGTGCCCGCCGAGAAGCCCACCACCTTGCCGTGATAGACGACGGACGAGCCATACACGTCGGCCGTCATCTCGACCGGCTGGCCGATGCGCATGTGCTTGAGCTGCACTTCCTTGAAGTTGGCGTCGACCCACAGCGAGTTCAGCGGCACCACCGACATGAGCGGATTGCCCGGCGAGACGCGCTGGCCGACCTGCACCGAGCGCTTGGCGACGTAGCCGGTCACCGGCGCGGGCAGCGTGTTGCGCGCGTTCGCGAGATAGGCGTCGCGCACCTTGGCGGCGGCGGCCTCGACGTTCGGGTGATTGGCGATGGTCGTGTTGGCGGTCAGCGCGCGGTTCGCCGCGAGCTGCTGCTGGGCGGCTTCGAGCGCGGCTTCGGCGCTGCGCACGGCGTCGCGGGCGTGCGAGATCTCTTCCTGCGAGACCGCGCCCGTCTGTGCGACTTGCATGCGGCGGCGCAGGTCGTCCTGCGCACGCGAGAGGTCGGACTGGCGCTGCGCGACTTGCGCTTCGTACTGGCTGTCGTCGGCGAAGAGGCCGCGCACCTGGCGCACCGTCTGCGCGAGCTGCGCTTCGGTTTGCTCGAGCGTGACGCGCGCGTCGGCCGGGTCGAGCAGCACGAGCGGGTCGCCGACGTTCACGGTTTGCGTGTCGTCCGCCTTCAGTGCGATCACCGTGCCGGTGACCTGCGGCGTGATCTGCACGACGTTGCCGTTCACGTAGGCGTCGTCCGTGCTTTCGGTGAAGCGCGCGACGAGGAAGTAGTAAAGGCCGTAGGCAACGGCTGCAATCACGATCACGAGGACAAGCAGCGTCATCATGCGCTTGCGCTTGCCGCTGTTCGCGTTCGGCTGCGGATTGGCCGCCGGCTGCTGGGGGGTGCTCATGGAAGGATCTCCGGATGCTTGCGTGCTGTTCGTTCAGTTTTTAATGTGCGTGTGCTGCTCGGCGCTCGGTTCGACACTCAGTTCGACACGGGCGCGGCGTTGGCCGCATTCGCCGCGGCCGCCGCGTTCTGCGGCGAGCGCGTACCGCGCCACGGTGCGCCGTTTACGTCGCTCTGGCCGCGTGCTTCGCTGCCGACTTCGGCGGGCGGCGTGAGCCCCGCGCCTTGCGCTTCGAAGCCGCCGCCAAGCGACTTGATGAGCGCCATCTGCTGGTCGCGGCGCTGCGCCTTTAGGTTCGACACCGTCTGCTCCGCGGCGAGGCGGTTCTGGTCGGCGGTGAGCACCTGGAGCTGCTCGGAGAGCCCCGCCTTGTAGCGGATCACGGCGAGCTGCCAGGCCTTCGTCGATGCGTCGAGCGCGCGATCGGCGTCCACCAGTTGCCGGTCGGCCGAGCGGATCGTCGACACGTTGGTCGCCACGTCCTGGAACGCGCCGATGAGCGTCTGGTTGTAGTTCGCCACATCGAGCTCGAAGTCGGCGTAGCGGCCCTTGAGTTGCGCGCGCAACGCGCCCGCATCGAAGAGCGGCAAATGCACGGCCGGGCCGATGTTCATCTGGCGGCTCGTGAAGTTCAGGAATTTGCCCCAGCCGAACGCGTCGAAGCCGAAGCCGGCCGCGAGGTTCACGTCGGGATAGAACTCGGCCTTGGCTTCCTTCACGTCGTGCATCGCGGCTTCCACCTGCCAGCGCGCGGCGACGATGTCGGGGCGGCGCGCGAGCAGGTCGGCGGGCAGATTGTCGGGCAGGGCGACGTTGGCGACCGGGTTGAGCACCGGCTTTGCGATCTGCAGGCCGCGGTCGGGGCCCTTGCCGAGCAGCGCGCCGAGCTGATAGCGCACGGATTCGATCTGGCCGTCGATCTGCGAGAGGTTCGCCTGGCTCGTCGCGATGTTGCCGTTCGCGGTCTGCTTTTCGACGTTGGTGTCGAGGCCCGCCACCACGCGGCCGTTGGTGATCGTGCCGATGGTCTTGCGGTTGTCGATCTCGTGCACCGCGATGTCGCGCAGCTCGTAGAGCTGGGCGAGCTGGTTGTACGTGCGCGCAACCGAAGAGGCGAGCGTGATGCGCGCCTGCTGCATGTCGGCTTCCGCGGCACGCTGCGAGGACACGGCTTGCGCGAGGCGCTGACGGTTCTTGCCCCAGAGGTCCAGATCCCACGAGGCGCTCGCGAGCACGTTGTTCTCGCTATACCAGGTGCCGCCATACGGGGGCGGGAAGAGGGCGTTGGCCGAGTACAGCTCGCGGGTCCACGAGTAGCTCAGGTTGGCCTTCGGAAACAGCGCCGAGCGCGAGGTTTCGATATACGACGACGCCTTCGCGAGGCGCGCCTGCGCCTGAGCGATGGTCGGGCTGCCTTCGAGCGCCTCGTCGATCAGCTTGGGCAGCTGCGGATCGCCGAACTGGTTCGCCCAGTCGAGCGTTGGCCATTGGCCGCCTTGCGCCGGAATGCTCTGCGAGCTTTCGAACTGCTGCGGCTGATCGATGGTCTTGTCGCTCTTGATGCCGATGTAGTTCGCGCAACCCGCAAGGGCGAGCGCCGCGACCGCGGCGGCGACCGCCGCCCGGCAGGACAGTGCCCGCACGGCCGGAACTGGCGCAAACTCGGTTTGGGATTTCATTGCTCGTCTCGATGCGTGAGAGTGTGTGGTGATACTGGACGATGCAGCTATTTTTTTGTTCGGCGCTTTCAAATTTGCTTGCCCCGTCATCAATTCTCGGACGGATTCGGGTTCGAACTCTGGCTAGCTTCGCAGCTATTCGAAAGAATCCGCCGCAACATGCTCTTCAGGAAGCCGACTTCCTCGGGCGTGAATCCGGCCGACAGATGCTCCGTGACGCTGCGGAAAATCGCCGGCATGCGCGCGGCGATGGCAAGGCCCTCGGGCGTGAGCGCGAGGCGTACCGCGCGGCGGTCTTCGGAACTGCGCACGCGCTTCAGGAGGCCGCGCTTCTCCAGCCGGTCGACGAGCCGCGTGACGGCGCTCGCGTCGATGCCGTACTCGCGCGCGAGTTCGGCCGCGAGCGTGCATTTGCCCGTCGCGACCATGAAGAGGATGCTGGCCTGCTGGCTCGTGACGCCGAGTTCGGCGACGGCACGCTGGGTGACCATGTTCGACATCGTCGATTTCACCCGCGAGATCAGGTAGCCGACGCTTTCGCCGAGGTCATAGTCGCGGACTTCGGGCGGGGGCGTGGGAGTCGGATCCGTCATGATTCTGCTGCGAATGCAATGGTTGACCAGGCAGGGATTATAGGGGCGGTTAGTTGACGCGGCAAGGTTTATTCTGCCTTTGCCGAGAAACCTTTGCAGAGTAGGGGCTTAGTCCGGCCCCATGAGAGTGAGAGAATGCGGCGTGAACGGCGCGCCGCGGCGCCCGTCGAATCTTTACCCGCGTTGCGCGGTTGCGACGCCGGCCGCCCCGATCCAGGGCGCTCCCTGATATGCGCGAGATCAATTCATCTGCGCGTGCTACAATTTCAGGTTCCCAAAAGTGCGTCATCGCAGCGATGCTGAATTGACCCGCCGGCAGTAGTCCGGGGCGGATCGAAGCGGCGGCCGCGCGCCCTCGCAGGGCCTGCCAGCAGGGCATGCGCGGCGCACTCAACTGTACCCAGGTTCCTATGTCCCGCGCTCTTCGCAACATCGCCATCATTGCCCACGTCGACCACGGCAAGACCACGCTCGTCGACCAACTGCTGCGCCAGTCCGGCACCTTCCGCGACAACCAGCAGGTCGCCGAACGCGTCATGGACTCGAACGACATCGAAAAAGAGCGCGGGATCACGATTCTCTCGAAGAACTGCGCGGTCGAGTACGAAGGCACCCACATCAACATCGTCGACACCCCGGGCCACGCCGACTTCGGCGGCGAAGTGGAACGCGTGCTGTCGATGGTCGACTCGGTGCTGCTGCTCGTCGACGCCGTCGAAGGCCCGATGCCGCAAACGCGCTTCGTCACGAAGAAGGCCCTCGCGCTCGGCCTGAAGCCGATCGTCGTCGTCAACAAGATCGACCGTCCGGGCGCCCGTATCGACTGGGTGATCAACCAGACCTTCGACCTGTTCGACAAGCTCGGCGCGACCGAAGAGCAGCTCGACTTCCCGGTGGTCTATGCTTCGGGCCTGAACGGCTACGCTTCGCTGTCGCCGGACGCGCGCGAAGGCGACATGCGCCCGCTGTTCGAAGCCGTGCTCGAGCACGTGCCGGTTCGCGACGCCGATCCGGAAGGCCCGCTGCAGCTGCAGATCACCTCGCTCGACTACTCGACCTACGTCGGCCGTATCGGCGTGGGCCGTATCAAGCGTGGCCGCATCAAGCCGGGTCAGCCGGTGGCGCTGCGCTTCGGCCCGGAAGGCGAGGTGATGAACCGCAAGATCAACCAGGTGCTGTCGTTCAGCGGCCTCGAGCGCGTGCAGGTCGAATCGGCTGAAGCCGGCGACATCGTCCTGATCAACGGCATCGAAGACATCGGCATCGGCGCGACGATCTGCGCGGTCGACACCCCCGAAGCCCTGCCGATGATCACGGTGGACGAGCCGACCCTCACGATGAACTTCCTCGTGAACTCGTCGCCGCTCGCCGGCCGCGAAGGCAAGTTCGTGACGAGCCGCCAGATCCGCGACCGTCTCACGAAGGAACTGAACCACAACGTCGCGCTGCGCGTGAAGGACACCGGCGACGAAACCACGTTCGAAGTGTCGGGCCGTGGCGAGCTGCACCTCACGATCCTGATCGAAAACATGCGCCGCGAAGGCTACGAGCTCGCCGTGTCGCGTCCGCGCGTGGTGCTGCACGAAGTCGACGGCGTGAAGCAGGAGCCGTACGAAATGCTGACCGTGGACGTCGAAGACGGCCACCAGGGCGGCGTGATGGAAGAACTGGGCCGCCGCAAGGGTGAAATGCTCGACATGGCTTCGGACGGCCGCGGCCGCACGCGTCTCGAGTACCGTATTCCGGCGCGTGGCCTGATCGGCTTCCAGGGCGAGTTCATGACGCTCACGCGCGGTACGGGCCTGATGAGCCACGTGTTCGACGCGTACGGTCCGATCAAGGAAGGCTCGCTCGGCGAGCGCCGCAACGGCGTGCTGATCTCGCAGGACGACGGCGCCGCTGTCGCCTACGCACTGTGGAAGCTGCAGGACCGCGGCCGCATGTTCGTGAAGCCGGGCGACGCGCTGTACGAAGGCATGATCATCGGCATCCACAGCCGCGACAACGACCTCGTCGTCAACCCGATCAAGGGCAAGCAGCTCACCAACGTGCGCGCCTCGGGCACCGACGAAGCCGTGCGTCTCGTGCCGCCGATCCAGATGTCGCTCGAGTACGCCGTCGAATTCATCGACGACGACGAACTCGTGGAAGTCACGCCGCAGTCGATCCGTCTGCGCAAGCGTCACCTCAAAGAGCACGAGCGTCGCCGCGCGAGCCGCGAAGGCGCTGCCGAGTAATTTGCATTTTTAGCGCTTTTTTTGCACTGCAATGCACAAAGACTCACAGAAAAGCCGCCGCTTTACGGGCGGCTTTTTTGCGTCTGGCGGGGATTGCATTGCGGTGCGGGAAGAGTGCGTTGCGAATGCCGCAAGGGCCCGTGTAAACAGGGTTCCCGCGTGGTGTTCGGTCGCATTGCATCCTGTGGCGAGATGCGCATATGCGCTATACTCCGCGGATGCATGATTTAGGTCCTTCCAAGCAGACTTGATTCGCAATCCGCTAAACGGTCAGGCCGTGGCGCGGAAGGTTGAGTAACCCGCTATTTCTCGAGAAACTCGAAGAAAGGTGAGCGTAAATGTCGGAAACGATGAAGCAATTCCAGCTGAACTCCTATTTGTTCGGCGGCAATGCTCCGTATGTCGAAGAGCTATACGAAGCATATCTTGATAACCCTGCGTCCGTTCCGGACAACTGGCGTGAGTACTTCGACGCACTGCAAAACGTGCCGTCGTCGAGTGGCACGGCAGACAACGACATCGCCCACGGGCCGATCGTCGAATCCTTCGCTCAACGCGCGAAGGCCAATGCATTTGTTCCGCGCGGCGGCGGCGAAGATCTCGCCACGGCACGCAAGCAAGTCTACGTTCAGTCCCTGATTGGCGCTTATCGATTCCTCGGCTCGCAATGGGCCAATCTCGATCCGCTCAAGCGTCGCGAACGTCCGAACATCCCCGAACTCGAGCCTGCGTTCTACGACTTCACCGAAGCCGACATGGACCAGACGTTCAGCGCCACGAACCTGTACTTCGGCTTCGAGCGCGCGACGCTGCGCGAGATCGTCAAGGCGCTGCGCGATACGTACTGCGGTACGATCGGCGCCGAGTACATGTACATCAGCGATCCTGAACAGAAGCGCTGGTGGAAGGAGCGTCTCGAGTCGATCCGCTCGACGCCCAGCTTCACGGCTGAAAAAAAGAAGCACATCCTGCAGCGCCTGACGGCCTCCGAAGGCCTCGAGCGCTTCCTGCACACCAAGTACGTCGGCCAGAAGCGCTTCTCGCTCGAAGGCGGCGAGTCCTTCATCGCCGCGATGGACGAAGTCGTTCGTCACGCGGGTGCGAAGGGCGTGCAGGAAATCGTCATCGGCATGGCTCACCGCGGCCGTCTGAACGTGCTGGTCAATACGCTCGGCAAGATGCCGGCTGACCTGTTCGCCGAATTCGAAGGCAAGCACGTCGACGACCTGCCGGCAGGCGACGTGAAGTACCACAAGGGCTTCTCGTCGGACGTCGCGACCGAAGGCGGTCCGGTCCATCTGTCGCTCGCGTTCAACCCGTCGCACCTCGAAATCGTCAACCCGGTGGTCGAGGGTTCGGCGAAGGCCCGTATGGATCGCCGCGGCGATGCAGACGGCCTGCAGGTGCTGCCGGTGCAGATCCACGGCGACGCGGCCTTCGCAGGCCAGGGCGTCGTGATGGAAACGCTGAACCTCGCGCAAACGCGCGGTTACGGCACGCACGGCACGCTGCACATCGTCATCAACAACCAGATCGGCTTCACGACCTCGGACCCGCGCGACGCGCGTTCGACGCTCTACTGTACCGACGTGGTCAAGATGATCGAAGCGCCGGTGCTGCACGTGAACGGCGACGATCCGGAAGCGGTCGTGCTGGCGATCCAGCTCGCGGTCGATTTCCGCACGCAGTTCCACAAGGATGTCGTGGTCGACATCATCTGCTTCCGTAAGCTCGGCCACAACGAGCAGGACACCCCGGCGGTCACGCAGCCGCTCATGTACAAGACGATCGCGAAGCACCCGGGCACCCGTGCGCTTTACGCCGAGAAGCTCGTGCAGCAAGGCGTGATCACGGCTGAAGACGCAGACAACTACGTCAAGGCCTACCGCGCCGCGATGGACGAAGGCCACCACACGGTCGACCCCGTGCTCTCGAACTACAAGAGCAAGTACGCGGTGGACTGGGTGCCGTTCCTGAACCGCAAGTGGACCGACGCTGCCGACACGGCCGTGCCGCTCGCCGAACTCAAGCGTCTGGCCGAGCGCATCACCACGGTCCCCGAGAACTTCAAGGTTCACCCGCTGGTCGAGCGCGTCATCAACGACCGCCGCGCGATGGGCAAGGGCGAAGCGAAGCTCGACTGGGGCATGGGCGAGCACCTCGCGTTCGCGTCGCTGGTCGCTTCGGGCTACGCCGTTCGCCTGACGGGCCAGGACTCGGGCCGCGGCACGTTCACGCACCGCCACGCCGTTCTGCACGACCAGAACCGCGAGCGCTGGGACGACGGCACGTACGTGCCGCTGCAGAACATCGGCGAGAACCAGGCGCAGTTCACGGTGATCGACTCGGTGCTCTCGGAAGAGGCAGTGCTGGGCTTCGAATACGGCTACTCGACCGCCGAGCCGAACACGCTCGTCGCGTGGGAAGGCCAGTTCGGCGACTTCGTCAACGGTGCGCAGGTCGTGATCGACCAGTTCATCTCGTCGGGCGAAGTGAAGTGGGGCCGCGTTTCGGGTCTCACGATGCTGCTGCCGCACGGCTACGAAGGTCAGGGTCCGGAGCACTCGTCGGCGCGTATCGAGCGTTTCCTGCAGCTGTGCGCCGAGCACAACATGCAGGTCGTCCAGCCGACCACGCCGGCCCAGATCTTCCACGTGCTGCGCCGCCAGATGATCCGCCTGTTCCGCAAGCCGCTCATCATCTTCACGCCGAAGTCGCTGCTGCGTCACAAGGAAGCCGTGTCGGACCTGTCCGAACTCGCGAAGGGCTCGTTTCAGCCGGTCATCGGCGAAGTGGACGAAGCCATCGACGCGAAGAAGGTCAAGCGCGTGGTCGCCTGCTCGGGCCGCGTGTACTTCGACCTCGTCGCGCACCGCCGCGAATCGAAGGCGAACGACGTCGCGATCATCCGTATCGAACAGCTCTATCCGTTTGCTCACAAGCAGTTCGAAGCCGAGCTGAAGAAGTACGACAACGCGACCGAAGTGGTCTGGGTGCAGGACGAGCCGCAGAATCAGGGCCCGTGGTTCTACATCGAGCACCACCTGAAGGAAGGCATGAAGGAAGGCATGAAGCTCGCGTACAGCGGCCGTCCTGCTTCCGCATCGCCGGCTGTTGGCTACTACGCGAAGCACTACGAGCAGCAGAAGGCGCTGATCGAAGGTGCATTCGGCCGCCTGAAGGGCGCGCAGGTCGCGAAGTAAGCACTAGAGCAAATCGAACCGGGAAGGCGTGCTGAACGACGCGCGCTTTCCCGCGCTCAAGTGCGCGACCCGGTTCGTACCCAGATACGTATTCAGGAAAATCACATGGCTATCGTAGAAGTCAAAGTCCCGCAGTTTTCGGAGTCGGTGTCGGAAGGCACGATGCTGCAGTGGAAGAAGAAGCCGGGCGAAGCTATCGCCCAGGACGAAGTTGTCATCGAGATCGAAACCGACAAGGTCGTGCTCGAAGTGCCCGCGCCGGCTGCCGGCGTGCTGGCCGAGATCCTCATCGGCGACGGCGCTACCGTCACCAGCGAACAGGTGATCGCAAAGATCGACACGGAAGCCAAGGCTGGCGCCGTTGCGGCTCCCGCAGCCGCTGCTGCTCCGGCTGCCGCCGCGGCTCCTGCCGCTGCACCGGCTGCCGCTGCCGCCGCAACGACGGCGAGCAGCACGATCGCCTCGCCAGCAGCGAACAAGCTGATGGCCGAGAAGGGTCTGTCGGGCGGCGACGTCGCCGGCACGGGCCGCGACGGCCGCATCACGAAGCAGGACGTGCTGGGCGCAGGCGCGCCGAAGGCCGCTCCCGCCGCCGCACCGGCTGCGAAGCCGGCTGCCGCCAAGCCGTCGCTGCCGCAAGTCAACGCGCCGGCATCGGCTGCGAGCTGGCTCAACGACCGTCCGGAACAGCGCGTGCCGATGTCGCGTCTGCGCGCGCGTATCGCCGAGCGTCTGCTCGAGTCGCAGCAAACCAACGCCATCCTCACGACGTTCAACGAAGTGAACATGGCGCCGGTCATGGATCTGCGCAACAAGTACAAGGACAAGTTCGAGAAGGAACACGGCGTGAAGCTCGGCTTCATGTCGTTCTTCGTGAAGGCTGCGGTGCACGCCCTCAAGAAGTTCCCGCTCGTCAACGCCTCGATCGACGGCAACGACATCGTCTACCACGGCTACTTCGACATCGGTATCGCGGTCGGCTCGCCGCGCGGTCTGGTGGTGCCCATCCTGCGCAACGCAGACCAGATGAGCCTCGCCGACATCGAGAAGAAGATCGCCGAATTCGGCCAGAAGGCCAAGGACGGCAAGCTTTCGATCGAGGAAATGACGGGTGGTACGTTCTCGATCTCGAACGGCGGCGTGTTCGGCTCGATGCTCTCGACCCCGATCATCAACCCGCCGCAGTCGGCGATCCTCGGCGTGCACGCCACGAAGGAGCGCGCTGTGGTGGAGAACGGCCAGATCGTGATCCGTCCGATGAACTACCTCGCGATGTCGTACGACCACCGCATCATCGACGGCCGCGAAGCCGTCCTGTCGCTGGTCGCGATGAAGGACGCGCTGGAAGATCCGGCTCGTTTGCTGCTCGACCTGTAATTGCATGACGCGCGACGGCAGCGTGCGGCTTGAAACCGGGCGCCGCCGTCGCGACGCGATGTCAACTTAGGCAGCAAGTCTCTCGCATTTCCGCAGTATTGAAGCCACGCGCGCCGCGAAACGCGGCCGCGCTGGCTCGCCATCCAAAGGATAGTCATGTCCAAAGAATTTGACGTCGTCGTGATCGGCGCCGGCCCCGGCGGCTATATCGCGGCGATCCGCGCCGCGCAGCTCGGCAAATCGGTTGCGTGTATCGAAAAGTGGAAGAACCCGGCCGGCGCGCTGAAGCTCGGCGGCACCTGCCTGAACGTCGGCTGCATTCCGTCGAAGGCGCTGCTCGCCTCGTCGGAAGAGTTCGAAAACGCCCAGCATCACCTCGTCGACCACGGCATCAGCGTGGGCGACGTGAAGATCGACGTCGCGAAGATGATCGCCCGCAAGGAAAGCATCGTCGAGAAGATGACGAAGGGTATCGAGTTCCTGTTCCGCAAGAACAAGATCACGTGGCTCAAGGGCCACGGCAAGTTCACCGGCAAGAACGAAGCCGGCGTGCAGATCGAAGTGAGCGGCGAAGGCGAAACCGAAGTCGTCACGGCGAAGAACGTGATCATCGCGACGGGCTCGAAGGCGCGCCATCTGCCGGGCATTCCGGTCGACAACAAGATCATCTCCGACAACGAAGGCGCGCTCACGTTCGACAGCGTGCCGAAGAAGCTGGCCGTGATCGGCGCAGGCGTGATCGGTCTGGAGCTGGGTTCGGTGTGGCGCCGTCTCGGTGCCGACGTCACGATCCTCGAAGCGCTGCCGGAATTCCTCGGCGCGACTGACCAGGCGCTCGCGAAGGAAGCGGCGAAGCTCTTCAAGAAGCAGGGTCTCGACATTCACGTCGGCGTGAAGGTCGGCGAAGTGACGACGACCGACAAGAGCGTCACGATCAACTACACGGACAAGGACGGCAACGCGCAGAAGCTCGAAGCCGACCGCCTGATCGTGTCGGTTGGCCGCGTGCCGAACACCGACAACCTCGGTCTCGAAGCGATCGGCCTGAAGGCCAACGAGCGTGGCTTCATCGACGTGAACGACCACTGCGCAACGTCGGTGCCGAACGTGTACGCGATCGGCGACGTGGTGCGTGGCCCGATGCTCGCGCACAAGGCCGAAGACGAAGGCGTGCTGGTGGCCGAGATCATCGACGGCCAGAAGCCGCACATCGACTACAACTGCATTCCGTGGGTGATCTACACCGAGCCGGAAATCGCATGGGTCGGCAAGACGGAGCAGCAGCTCAAGGCAGAAGGCCGCGACATCAAGACGGGCCAGTTCCCGTTCATGGCGAACGGCCGCGCACTGGGCATCAACAAGGCGGACGGCTTCGTGAAGATGATCGCCGACGCCAGGACCGACGAGCTGCTCGGCGTGCACATCATCTCGGCCAACGCATCGGACCTGATCGCGGAAGCCGTGGTGGCGATGGAATTCAAGGCTGCCGCCGAAGACATCGGCCGCATCTGCCATCCGCACCCGTCGCTGTCCGAAGTCATGCGCGAAGCTGCACTCGCCACTGACAAGCGCGCGCTCAACATGTAAGCGCGAAGGGCAGGGCGGCCGACTTTTCTGGCCGCGCTGCCCCGCAGTACCCAGCATTACGTACGGAGGCGGGTGGGCTTTTGCTCTCCCGCCTTTCCTCATTTGCGGCCCGGAAAATGAACGTCACCGAATACTACGAAAACGAACTGCAGAAGCGGGGATACAAGCCCGATACGGCGCAACGCGTCGCGATCGACCGGCTGCAGCGGTGCTACGACGAGTGGGTCGCCTACAAGTCGCGACGTTCGAACGCCTTCAAGAAGTTTCTCATTCACCCGGACCTGCCGCGCGGCGTGTACATGTGGGGCGGGGTCGGGCGCGGCAAGAGTTTCCTGATGGACAGCTTCTATGCGGTCGTGCCGCTGCAGCGCAAGACGCGTCTGCACTTTCACGAATTCATGCGCGAGGTGCACCGCGAGCTCGAAGAGCTCAAGGGCCAGGCCGATCCGCTCGACGAACTCGCGCGCCGCATTGCAAGGCGTTATCGCCTGATCTGCTTCGATGAATTCCACGTCTCGGACATCGCCGACGCGATGATCCTCTACCGTCTGCTCGACCGTCTCTTCGAGAACGGCGTGCAGTTCGTGATGACGTCCAACTACGATCCCGATCTGCTCTATCCCGATGGCCTGCATCGCGACCGCATGCTGCCTGCGATCGAGCTGATCAAGAGCAAGCTCGACGTGCTCAACGTCGATGCGGGCATCGACTATCGCCAGCGCACGCTCGCGCAGGTCGAGGTCTATCACACGCCGCTCGGCGCCGCCGCCGACAAGGCGTTGCGCCACTCGTTCGCGGAGCTGGCCGCCGTCCCCGACGAAAGCCCGCTGCTGCGCATCGAAAAGCGCGAACTGAAGGCGCTGCGCAAGGCGGACGGCGTGGTGTGGTTCGATTTCGCGACGCTGTGCGGCGGTCCGCGCTCGCAGAACGACTATCTGGAGCTGGCGAGCCGCTTTCACGCCGTGATCCTCTCCGACGTGCCGCAAATGACGCCTCGTATGCAGTCCGAAGCACGCCGCTTCACCTGGCTCATCGACGTGTTCTACGACCACAAGGTCAAGCTGCTGATGTCGGCCGCGGTGCCGCCCGAGGAACTCTACGTGGAAGGCCCGATGGCCAACGAGTTCACGCGCACGGTGTCGCGCATCGTCGAAATGCAGTCGAAGGAATATCTCGAAACGCCGCGCCGCATCGTCGATACGGCCCTGACCTGAGCGTACGGCGTCCGCGCCGCACCTGCGGGCTGTGGGCGCATCTGCGGCGACACACCCATGTCGAGCTGGCGCCACGCCGGTGCCGAGCCAGTCTCAAAATAGCGCGGCGGCACCATTTTCAAGATTCGGACTCGTCTGATATGGGCGACGGGGGCGAGTGGACCGGTCCTCAGGTCGATCCGCTCACGCATCCACTTACTGCTGACGCACCCACGTCTGCGAGCGGCCGAGCAGCGAAATGCCCATATAGCCGCGCACGACGAGTTTCTGGCCGCCGTCTTCCGTATGCATCTTGCAGCGGTACAGCTTGCCGTTCTCAGGGTCGAGAATGTGGCCGCCGTCATAACCCTCGCCGGTCTTCTTCATGCTGTCGATGATCGTCATGCCGAGGATCGGCTGATCCTTGCGCGAGTCGGTGCAGGCCGTGCAGCGCCGGTCGGGCTGGTCATTCGCGCCCAGTCCCTTGATGACCTTGCCGCTCAGATCGCCGTTGGCGTCGGCGCTGATCTGCACGAGCGCTTTCGGCTGGCCGGTGTGATCGTCGATGGTCTGCCAGACGCCGACGGGCGTGTCGGTTTGAGCGTGTGCGGCGAGGGCGCCGCACAGCAGGGCACTCGCAAGCGCGACATGGCGCGCCGCGCGTCCGATGACTCGGTTCATGTCTTCCTCCACTGATGTTGTTTGTCGTGTCGATGCCGACCCTGCGTCGCGCCTGGCACGCCGCAAGGTCAGGGCAGGATACTGGAAAGCATCGCGCGCGTTTGAGAGAAGGCACTCTAGTTTGGTCGGCCTCTCGCCGCGCTGGACCAAAACGGCGGGCGATGCAAGGACACCGCGCAATTTCCAGGAATTTCTTGCCAGGTGTTGTGGGAAAAGATACGTAATCGGCAAATTTTCTACGAGGGGCCCGAAACATGTGAAAGTGAGTAATAATTGTGCCGATTTGTAAAAATTAGAACTGTTCAAAGCAGGTACTACATGGACTACAAGTGGAGAGTTCGTCGCACCGCCCTGGCGGCGCTGGTATTAATCGGGGGAATCGGTACGGGCTGCGCACAGACGCCGCCTGACAATTCAGCAGCAGCGAATGCAGCAGCGGCGCCCGTAGCACAGACCACCGCCGCACCCGCAGTGCAGGACGAGCAGGCCGCGACCCCTGCGCTGCCTTTGGCAGCGAGCCAGCCAGGCGTGCTAACGCCGGATGAAGCGAAGCAGAACGCCGCGGGCAACGTCGCCGAGTTGCAGCAGATGCTGCGAGGCTCGGATCTCGCCGAGCTACGCACGACCTACAACGGCTCGTATGGCGCGAGCTTGCTGTTTTACGGCAAGGAAATGACGTACTACGTCACGCTGTTCCAGAACAAGACGTTCTGGCGCGTGATCAAGACGAGCGACGAGACGCGCGCTGAAGCGATCTATCGCGACTTCGCGGTGAAGTCGGGGCAACTCGCCGAAGTGGAAATCCGCCGCACGCGCCTCGAAGCGCAGAAGGCGTTCACGGACCGCATGATCGCCCTCACGCAGGACCACGCGAACCGGCTCCAGGCGGATCTGGCCATCGCGCGCGAGCAACAGGCGCTCGTCGCGGACCGGCAGAAGCAGGGCCGCGATCAGGCGAACGCATTGCAGGCGCAGAAGACGGCTGCCCAGGCGGAACTGCGTACGGTTCAGCGTCAGGTGCGTGAGCTGCAGCAACAAGTGGAAGGCGGTCTGCCGATCCGCTGATCGCCGGTATGCGGTGTGGCCAGGATGCTCGCCAGGCGCCGGGTCGTGCCACCGGTTGAGCAAGACACGCCGATGCGACACGCAAAAGGCGGAGCGTCGTGGGCGCTCCGCCTTTCTTCATGGTGCGATCGTTCAGGGCGCGCTCAGTGCTTGCCGTGGCGATGCGTGTCGCGGCCCTTGTGGGTTTCGTCTGCGGAATGGGGCTTCGGTTGAGAGCCGGGCTTCGGTTGAGAGCCGGTCGGCGAGGGGTCGACGGCGATCGGATCGCTCGCGGGGAAGGTCTCGTCGAGCGCTTCGTCGAGCGGGTCTTCCTGCGAGGGTTGCGGGGCTTTCGGCTTGGATGCGCTCATGGCGGCCTCCGTGGCGATATGCGTCAGCCCCAGAATAACGCAAAGCCAGAATCGTGACCGTGAGCCACGGCTGCCAGAGCGCTTCAGAAGACACGGGACGAAACTGAACGCGACTGCACCGCAGTTGTACGAAACTGCGCGCGCAAACAAGCGGGCGCGCCAAGGCGCGCCCGTACTGTACTGAAATGTCGGCGTGGTCGGCGTACCGTGCAGCAGGTGCGCCAGCCATCAGCGGCTTAGCTGTTGCCCGAGCCTTCGCCGCCGTTACCGCCGTTGTTCACCGCGCCGTAGAGGCGGCGGCGGCGCGTCACGACGACTGGGCCGTCCTGCGAGCCACGGTCATTGCCGGGGGCACTCGATGCGCCCGATGGCGCGCCGGACGGCGCCGACCAGCTCTCGCGCGGCTCGCGCGATTCACGCGGTTCTCGTTGTTCACGCGGGCCATGGCCGCCGTGACTGCCGTGCGGGCCGCGGCTCGTATGCTCGCCGTGCGAGCTGCGAGCGCCGCCCGGGCGCGGACCCGGACGGGTGCCGGTGTCGAGCTGGATGGTCGAAATGGCGCGCTTGTAAATGCCTTGCAGGCCGACGGGCGTGCGCAGCATCACCAGGTACTGATCGAACGACTCGATGCATCCGGTCAGGCGAATGCCGTTGACCAGATAGATTTCGACGCGCTTTCTTTCCTTACGCGCGGCGTTCATGAAGTCGTTTTGCGGGTGCGATTCTGCGGAAGGCATGGACTAGATTTGGCCAGGCGGCGCAATGCCGCAATCAGTTGGAAACGTTTGCTCGCCGCGATTCTACCTTGTGTCGGCGAAGCGCGCGTGCGGGAAAGTAAGCTTACTGCAGAACTATACCGGCTCGCGGCCGCGACCGCAGATTGACGAAAAATGCATCGCTGCGTCCCTCGTCGTCGGCTGCCGGCAAGCGGCGCGTCCGGATGACAGGTTGCGATGGGCAGCGACAGCGGTTTTCGGAAAGAGGCCTGCCGACGATACGCCCGCGGGTTGTCAGACCCGCGCGACCTTTCGACGCGCATGAACTCATTCACACAGCGTAGTCCATGACGGCAGGCCATGCTCGACCGATTCGAGGCCGGGCCCGCGCTTACACGATGGATTTCGATCCGCTTGCGACGATTCTCGCGGTGCCCGGGGGCTTCGTTCCGTGCGGCGGCACACGCAAGGCGAAATCACCGCTTGCGCGGAATAAGCGCACCGCTTGCAACGTTTAACGCGATATCGGCGACGAACTCAATGGAGGTGGTCATGGAGCGGTTTCGCAAAGTTCTCGCGTGTCTCGTTTGTGCGGCGCTGGCAGGCGTCGCGGGTGCCGGCCTCACGGCTTGCAGCGACATGAATACAGGCGGGGCGTCGTCGAGCAGTTCGGGCGGCTCGTCGGGCGGTGGTTACTGAGCGGCGTGCGGCGTGTTGCGTCATCCGTCGCCGGAGTTTGAAGCGCAGGTCGTGGCTCAGCTCGGGCCCATGCGCCGCTATGCGCGCGCCTTGACCGGCGACGCCGCCTGGGCTGACGACCTCGTGCAGGACGCCGCGGAGCGTGCGCTCTCGCGCTGGACTTCGTTTCGCCCGCAGAGCAATCTGCGCGCGTGGCTGCTCACGATCCTGCGGCATCTGTACATCGATCAGTTGCGCGGCCGGCGCGAGATCGCCGTCGACGACGAAGCCGCGCCGTGGCGCACGCTCGAGGCGCCGCACGGCGAGGTGGACGGCCTCGTGCTGCGCGATCTGCAGCGCGCGCTCTATGCGTTGCCGGCGGCGCAGCGCGAGGTGCTGCTGCTCGTATGCGTGGAGGAGTTGAGCTACAGCGAGGCGGCGGCGGTGCTCGGGGTGCCGGCCGGCACGGTGATGTCGCGCCTGTCGCGGGCGCGCGAGCATCTGCGAGCGTTGCTCGATACGGGGCCGGTGCAGGACCCGGGGCGCGATCCGGCGCAACGCACCGCGCCGCTCAGGGTGGTGGGGACGCTACGATGAACGACAACGATCTCGGCCACGGACGCGACGGCGAAGGCGTGCCGCCTGCTTCGCCTGAAGAGGACCTCACGATGCTGGGCGCTTTCGTCGACGGCGAACTGCCGGCGGGCGAGAGCGAGGCGCTGCAGGGGCGCCTCGCGGACGACCCGCGCGCGGCGGCGCGCGTCGCGGCCTATCGCGCTCAGAAGGCCGCGCTGCAGGCGTTGTGCGAAGGCGCGCGCGTGTCGGGCGAGGATGCAGCGCCCGGCGCCGCCGAAAAGGCAGGCAGTGCGCCCGCCGTGCTCATTCTGCGTCCGGGCGTGCCGTGGTGGTGGCGCGCCGGCATCGCGGCGTCGTGGGTGGCGGTGGGTGCGGGGCTCGCGGTGGCGGCCACCGCGCTCGTGCCGCGCCTCGCGCCGGGCCTGGCTCCAGAACTGGCGGCCGTCTCGGCGCCGGCGGCCGTGCGCAGCGAAACGCCCGAGGCGTTCGCGCGCCGCGCCGACATCGCCTACGCGGTGTATTCGCCGGAGCAGCGGCATCCCGTGGAAGTGGGCGCGGCCGACGAGGCACACCTCGTCGCGTGGCTCTCCAAGCGGCTCGGCAAGCCGCTCTCGGTGCCGTCGCTGGCCGAATACGGCTACACGCTCGTGGGCGGGCGTCTCTTGCCCGGCAACACGGGGCCGGCTGCGCAATTCATGTACGAGAACGATGCGGGCGAGCGCCTCACGCTCTACGTGGGCAGTTCGGCAAGGGATAGGGACCCCGTGCGCCTTCTGCGCGATGGCAACCGCCGCACGTTTTACTGGAGCACCGAACGCACGGGCTACGCGCTCTCCGGTCCGCAGACAGAACCCAAGCTGCGCGAGATCGCGCTCGACGTGTGCGGCGCGCTGGGCGGCAAGCCCGGGCAGTGGTGATGCGCGACGCCGGCGGAGCGGGCCCATGAGCGACGCCGCGCGCCATCCCGCGCCCACCTTGCCTCCCGGCATCGACGCGGCCCGTTTCGCGCGTGCGCTCGCTGCGTTCGAAGGCATCGTGGGCGCGCCGAACGTCTGCCGCGGCGGCGCAGCGCTCGATCCGTATTTCGATCCGTTCGTGCCGCTCGCCGATGCGCACGCCTTCGCCCCTTCCGCTGCGATCCTCCCCGCGAGTGTCGAAGAGATCCGCGCGATCCTGCGCGTCGCGAACGAAACGCGCGTGCCGCTGTGGACCGTGTCCACGGGGCGCAACTTCGCCTACGGCGGCGCCGCGCCGCGTCTGGCGGGCTCGGTCGTGCTCGACCTGCAGCGCCTGAACCGCATCCTCGAGGTGGACGAGCGCCTTGCATGGGCGCGCGTCGAGCCGGGCGTGAGCTACTTCGATTTGCACGCGCATCTGCGCGAGCAGCATCTGCGCCTGTGGGTCGATCCGCCCGCGGCGGGCTGGGGCAGCGTGGTCGGCAACACGCTCGAGCGCGGCTTCGGTACGACCGCCTACGGCGACCACGCCGCGTCGCAGTGTGGCATGGAGGTCGTGCTCGCCAACGGCGACGTGGTGCGCACCGGCATGGGCGCGATCGCCAACGGCACGGCGTGGCAACTCTACCGGCCGGGCTATGGGCCCTCGTTCGATGCACTCTTTACGCAGTCGAACTACGGCGTCGTCACGAAGATGGGGCTCTGGCTCATGCCGGCGCCGCGGGCGTTCGTGATCGGCGAGATCCAGTTCGCGCGCGAGGACGATCTCGGCGTGCTCGTCGATACGCTGCGCGCGCTGCAGCTCGGCGGCACGATACGCCAGCACGCGGCGATCGAAGGCGCGATCCGCCGCGCCGCGAGCCTCGCGCCGCGTGCCCGTTGGTACGAAGGCGAGGGCGCGATGCCCGAGTCCGCCGTCGCCGCGATGCAGCGCGATCTGAACGTGGGCCGCTGGAATCTGCATTACGCGCTCTATGGCGAGCCCGAGGTGATCGACGTGGAGCGGCGCATCGTCGAGCGTGCGTTTGCCGGCGTGCCGGGTGTGCGTTTCTCGGCGCGGCGCTATGCCGAAGGCGACGAACCGCAGGGCGGCGCTGACCGCAATCTCGCCGGCATTCCCGCGATGAGCGCGTTTCGCATGCTCGACTGGCGCGGCGGTGACGGCGCGCACGTAGACTTCTCGCCGCTGTGTCCCGCCGACGGCCGCGACGCGCTGCGTCAGTACGCGCTCGTCAAGGCGCGCGCGGCCGAGTACGGTTTCGATTACTACGGCGGTTTCACGGCGGCGGGGCGCTATCTGCATCACGTATTCGCCGCGATCTTCGCGCGTGAGCGCCGTGACGATGCTGCGCGCGCGGGGGACCTTCTACGCGCGCTGATGAGCGACGCGGGCGCGGCCGGCTACGGCGTCTACCGTTCGCATTTGCTCTACATGGATTACGCCGCGGCGCAGTACGCCTTCAACGACGGCGCGCTGTTGCGCCTCGCGCAAACCGTGAAAGACGCACTCGATCCACAAGGCGTGCTCTCACCGGGCAAGCAGGGCATCTGGCCCGAGGCGTGGCGTGCGGAGCGCGGCTATACGTGATCGATTTAATCAAGACTGCGTATCGATTGGCGGGTAGGATTCGTTGAAAGGCGCACGGAGGACTCGATGGACAGGCGGGCTTTTCTCTGCGATGCCGGTGCCGTGGTGCTAGGCGCGACATGGCAGGCGCTTCCGCTCAGCGTTGCGTTTGGCGGACGCGCGCCTCGCGCGGGTGCGGCGTTTGCGCGTGGTGTTGCGGTATACGACCCGGCGCTCGCCCAGGGCCGCGTGCTCGCGCGCGCCGTTGCGCGCGCGGGATGCGTTGCGTGGGCCATCGGCGACGGCTGCGCCGACACGGCCGCTAGCGACATCGGCACCCTGTGGCACGCACGCATTGCACAGCGGCTCGAGCCCGGTGCGGCCTTGACTGGCGCGTTGCGTCCCTCGGACCGTTTCGTGCTCGCGCGGCTCGCCAGCGCGCGCGGGGTGACGCTGCGCGACTTCGCTTAGGCAACCTTGGCGATCGCGCATCGACATCTCACGTCGGCGGCTTCTTCGCCGCTTTCGCGATTTCCTCGTCGCGCAGCTGGCGGCGCAGGATCTTGCCGATGGTCGACTGCGGCAGGGACGCACGGAACTCCACGATGCGCGGCACCTTGTACCCCGTGAGCTGTTGGCGGCAGAACTGGATCAGCGCGGCTTCCGTGAGCGCGGGATCGCGCTTCACGATGAACACCTTCACGCGCTCGCCCTGCACCGGATCGGGCACGCCGATCGCCGCCACCTCGCGCACGCCGGGGTGCATCGCCACCACGTCCTCGATCTCGTTCGGATACACGTTGAAGCCCGACACGAGAATCATGTCCTTCTTGCGGTCGACGAGGCGGATATAGCCGCGCGCATCCATCACGCCGATGTCGCCGGTCGTGAGCCATCCATCGGCGAATACCTTCGCCGTTTCGTCCGGGCGATTCCAGTAGCCCTTCATCACTTGCGGACCCTTGACACAGAGCTCGCCGGCTTCGCCGATGCCGGCCCACGTGCCGTCGTCCCTGCGAAAGCGCACCTGCGTGGACGGCGCGGGCAGCCCGATCGAGCCTTCCGGATGCGCCTCGTCCCCCTCTGCATGCGCGATATCGACGGGATTCATCGAAACGATCGGCGAGCATTCGGTGAGACCGTAGCCTTCCACGACGGGCTTGCCCGTGACGGCCCGGAACCGGTCGGCGACGGCCTTCTGCATGGCCATGCCGCCCGCCATCGCGAGCTTGAGGCCCGAGAAGTCGCGCTGGCGGAACGCCGCGTTGTCGAGCAGTGCGCTATAGAGCGTGTTGACCGCGCTGATGCAACTGAACGTCTCGTGCTCCAGTACCTTCATCACGCGCTTCATGTCGCGCGGATTGGCGATCAGGATGTTGCGTCCGCCGAGTGCGAGGAAGATCAGCGCATTGATGGTGAGCGAATAGATGTGATAGAGCGGCAAGGGCGTAAGCACCGTCTCGGCGTTGGCGTCGAACTGGTTGCCAATCCACGCCTTTGCCTGCTGCACGTTCGCTAGCACGTTGCCGTGCGTGAGCATCGCGCCCTTCGCGACACCCGTGGTGCCGCCCGTGTACTGGAGGAACGCGAGATCGTCGGCATGGGTCGCCACCGGCGCGTGCGGGGCGCGCGCGCCTTGCGCGAGCGCATCGAGCAGGCGCACCGCACGCGGCAGGTGGTAGGGCGGCACCATCTTCTTCACGTGGCGCAGCATGATGTTGACGAAGCGGCCCTTGAGGTTCAGCCCTTCGCCCAGCAAGTCGCCGAGCGCCGTCACGACGATGCGTTGCACCTGCGTGCCGGGCAGCGCCGCTTCGAGCGTGGCGGCGAAGTTCTCGAACACGACGATGGTCTGCGCGCCGCTGTCCTGCAACTGATGCTCGAGCTCGCGCACGGTGTAGAGCGGGTTGACGTTGACGATCACGGCGCCGGCCTTGAGCGCGCCGAAGAGGGCAACCGGATACTGCAAGGTGTTGGGCAGCATGATCGCGACGCGCTCGCCCGGCTGCACGCCCGCGCCTTGCAGCCAGGACGCGAACGCCGTGGCCCTGCGGGCGAGTGCGGCGTAGGTCATCGGCGAGCCGGCGCTCACGTAGGCGACGCGCTCGCCGAAGCGCGCCGTGCAGTCGTCGAAGAAATGGGTGAGCGAGGCGTACTGGCTCGCGGCGATTTCGCGCGGCACGCCGGGAGGGTACGAGGCGTACCAGATGCCGTCGGTGTTGGGATCGGCCGCCTGAGGTGTGGCCGCCTGAGGTGCGGAAGCTGCCACGGGGCTCGCCGGATCGGGCTGGGGCGTTTCGCTCATGATGGATCTCCGGACGGTAGGGCAACCGAGTGCCTTTCATCATGCAACGCCACGCGCCGTGCGGCCAGGAGGTCTTACCCGGTGTGCGGGCGCGGGCGGCTCGACCATCGCCAAAACCAGCAAAAAAGGCCGTGCGGGCGAACCCGGCACGGCCTTTCATCGTGGTGCTGCGGTGCGGCGTTACGGGGCGGCCGCGTGTGGCACGTCAGACGCCCGACACCTCTTTCGCGGTCTGCGTCATGTCGATGCCTCGACGTTCGCGGCTGAACGGGATCAGCACCGCGATCACGATGGCGACCGTGCCGGCGACGATCGCCATGGCCATCGAGTAGTCCTGGTTGTGCGTTTCGGCGAGCGACGCCTGCAGCGTGGCGTTCACCGAAGCGAACAGGTTACCGAGCTGATAGACGAGGCCCGGGAAGGTCGCGCGCACTTCGTCAGGCGAAATTTCGTTGAGGTGAACCGGGATCACGCCCCAGGCGCCCTGCACCGAAATCTGCATGAGGAACGCGCCGAGCGCGAGCAGCACCGGCCCTTGCGAGAATGCCCACAGCGGCAGCACCGGCAGCGCGATCAGCGCGGCGATGAAGATTGCCTTGCGGCGGCCGATACTTTCGGAAATCCGGCCGAAGAAGAGGCCACCCACGATCGCGCCGATATTGAGCACGATGGTGATGATCGAAACCGTGTGCGGATCGAAGTGATGCTGTTCGCGCAGGAAGGTCGGATACAGATCCTGCGTGCCGTGCGAGAAGAAGTTGAACGCCGTCATCAGCACGATGGCGTACAGGGAAAGCTTCCAGTTGTGCTTGAGCGTGGTGAGCAGGCTCGGACGCGCGCGCTTTTCCATCTCCTTGAAAGCCGGCGACTCGGGCACGTGCATACGCACATAGACCACGAGCAGCGCGGGCAGCACGCCGACGAAGAACATGCCACGCCAGCCGATGTACTGATACAGCACGCCGAACACGATCGAGGCGAGCAGATAGCCGCTCGGGTAGCCCGCCTGCAGCAGCCCGGAAATGATGCCGCGCGACTTGGGCGGAATGGTTTCCATAGTGAGCGCCGAGCCCACGCCCCATTCGCCGCCCATAGCGACGCCGAAGAGCCCGCGCAGGACGATGAAGGTCGCGAGGTTGGGCGAGAAGCCCGTGAGCAGTTCGAGTATCGAGTAGCACGCGATGTTGATCATCAGCGTGGGACGGCGGCCGTATTTGTCGGCGAGGCGGCCGAATATCAGCGCGCCGAGCGGGCGCATGGCCAGTGTCAGCGTAATGGCAAATGCCACTGCCGGGATTTTGGTGTTGAATTCGGTGGCGATGTCTTTCAGAACGAAAACCATCAGAAAGAAATCGAATGCATCGAGCGTCCATCCCAGGTACGCCGCGATCGTGACGTTCTTCTGTTCACGCGTCCAGCTCATGTTGATTGTTCTCCTTTGATACTGGGGGCAATGCCATGTCTCCTGTCGATCGCGATGGGCGCTTGTGCACCTCGCGCGATCTCATGCACGTGTCGGCATTGCCTTGTGTGGCCTGGTTGTGTGGCTTGGGCGGCCCCCCCCGCAATGGGCCACGCGCCAGCAGTGTACGCCCGGCATTAAACATTTGCATGCATCTTGACTGGAACCCGTAGTAATCCCTGGGGAATTCGGGTAAAGGCGAAAGCTTTTTGTTTTATTCGTAATTTAAATGTAATTTAAATGAAGGTAACTCAATGCGCGAATGAGTTAATCGATGCGCATGAACGAATGCAAACGAGCGGGCATTTACCCGCTCGAATCGGACGAATGATAGATATCGCGTGGACGGCGCCGCCGGCGCGTCGCAAAGAAAAACGGCGGCGCCGCGCTCGAAGCGCCGCGCCGCCGTTGTGCCGGTGATCAGACCCGGCGAGGCAACCCGCTATTAGAAGATGTTGCGAAAGCCGACGGCGACGCCGGTCTGGTTGTTGCGGCCCGGGAAGTCGGCGGTTGTCGAGCCGGTGCCGCGCATGAAGTCGACCGTGCCATACACTTCGGTGCGCTTGGACAGCGAGTACTCGGCCAGCAGTACTGCCGAGTAGCGCACACCGGTGCTGAGCGTCACGCCGTCTTCATTCAGGCCGTTCTTTGCGTGATCGTAGTAGTACGCTGCGGTCAGCAGCAGCGGCGAGCTGACCTGCCACGTTGCGCCGGCATAGAGTCCGTTGTCGATACGGTTGGTTTTCGTCACGGGCGTCACGAAGTTGATCGCCGCGGGCGAGTTCGCGGCTGCCATGTACTGGTCGACCACGCCCGTATTGTCCTGGCCCCACAGCCAGCCGCCGTACAGGTGGACCGGACCGAGCGCATAGACTGCGCCGAGGTTGGCCACGCGGTACTTGTTGTTGTGTGCGTCGCTATTCTGCTGGTAGCCCGCGAGCAGCGAGACCGGACCGGCTGCGTAGGTGGCCGTGAAGCCGTACATGTTGCTCGCGCCGACGCTGCCCGCCACGCCGCCGAAGCTGTACATGCCTTCGACTTCGAGGCCGCCGAACTTGCCGTCGTACTTGACCGAGTTGTTCTCACGCAGACCGTAGCCGAGCGCGCCCGGCAGCCAGCCGTCCTGGTCGAAATTGCCAACGGTCAGCGGGTCGAAGGTGTTGCCCAGTTGGTCGAACAGGGGCGTGTTCTGACGGCCCATCGTGACCGTACCGTACTTGTTGCTCGACAGCCCCACGTACGCCATCCGGTTGAACAGCGTATTCGAGCTCGCCAGTTGGCCGTTCCAGAGGTTGAACCCGTTCTCGAGGCGGAACACGGCCGAGAGGCCGCCGCCCAGATCCTCGGCGCCCTTCAGGCCCCAGCGGCTGCCGGTGATCGGGCCTTGCGTCATCTGCAGCTCGTTGTCGTTGTGCGCGTTGGCGTTCGTCAGGTAGCGGATGCTGGTGTCGACGATTCCGTAGAGCGTGACCGAGCTTTGCGCGAAGCTGTGCTGGCAAGCCAGTGCGAGGGCGAGGCCGCCGACGGCGGATGCGATCTGGGTGTGTCTCACGGTGAAATCCTTTTCTTCTGCTGCGTGTTGTCAGTCCGTCGGACCGCCGGGGTGCCGGGGCCCGAATTTTTCGTGTGCCGGCCAGTGGATGCTGGCCGGGGGGCCGATGATAGACGCTTGGTGAAGGGGTGAAAACGCGGGCTGTCGCGCGCTTGCAACGGTTGCGCGCGCAATTAACTCCCCGCATGTTTGCTTTTTCAGCCTACCCAACCCGCATACGGCCGGTGGCAACAGCACAAATACCGTTTAATGAACGGTCGTGCTTTTCCCTATTTTTCTGACTAGCGGGCCTCGCTAGAATCGTTGGCATCTCATCGCGTTCCGCCATCCGGGAACGTCGGCCGGTCCACAAGACATCAAGGAGACGAAAGCATGCGGGTCAGGGAAATGTTCGAGCTGGGCGGTCAGGTCGCACTCATCACCGGCGGCTCGCGCGGGCTGGGTTTGCAGATGGCGCAGGCGCTCGGCGAGATGGGCTGCCACGTGGTGATCACGGCGCGCAAGGCCGACGAACTGGGTGAGGCGCAGAGCCATCTGCAGGCGCTCGGCATCAAGGCGACCACGATCGTGAGCGACCTGCAGCGCGCCGAGGCCGTCAAGCCGCTCGTCGACGAGACGCTGGCGGCCGGCGGTCAGATCGACATTCTCGTGAACAATGCGGGCGCCACGTGGGGCGCCCCCGCGGAGGATTATCCCGACGAGGCGTGGCACAAGGTCATGAACCTGAACGTGACCGCGCCGTTCTTCCTCGCGCGCGAAGTGGGCAAGCGCAGCATGATCCCGCGCCAGCGTGGCAAGATCATCAACGTGGCTTCGATTGCGGGCCTGAAGGGGTCGCTCGGGCCCATGCAGACCATCGCGTACAACACCTCGAAGGCGGCGGCCATCAACTTTACGCGTGCGCTGGCTGCCGAATGGGGCAAGTACAACATCAACGTGAATGCGATCTGCCCGGGGTTCTTTCCCTCGAAGATGTCGGCCGGGCTGCTCGACAAGCTGGGGCAGGTGGTGATCGACCACACGCCGCTGCACCGTCTCGGCGACGACGACGATCTCAAGGGCGCCGTGGTGTTTCTCGCGAGCCAGGCCTCGCGGCATATGACGGGTCAGTATCTCGCCGTGGATGGCGGCTCGAGCATCGTCTGATTGCGCATGGTAGGTGGCGCCGGCCCTCAGCGAGCGGTTGGCGTCCGCATTCTTCACAAGTCTTGCCTGACGGAGCCCGCCATGTCCACGTCCGCCCCGACGCTTTCCGTACCTTCGCCGGCATCGCCCCAGCCAGCCTCGCCGCATTGGCCCGCGCATCTTTCGCCGCATCTGAGCATTCCGCAAACGAACCTCTTCTATAACGCAGAGGTCTCGGCGGCGCGCTATCCCGACAAGCCGTTCATCGTTTTCTACGACACGCCCATTACGTTCGCGCAGTTCAAGGACGAGGCCGAGCGCATTGCCGGCTATCTGCAGCAGGAGTGCGGCGTGAAGGCCGGCGACCGCGTGCTGCTCTACATGCAGAACAGCCCGCAATGGGTCATCGCTTACTACGGCATCCTGCGCGCCAACGCCGTGGTCGTGCCGGTCAACCCGATGAACCTCACCGAGGAACTCGCGCACTACGTGGAAGACAGTGGCGCGACGACGGCTTTCGTCGCGCAGGATCTCTACCCGCGTGTTGCGCCGCTCGTCCAGGAGGACGGGGGCCTCAAGCACCTGCTCGTTGCGACGTATAGCGACTATCTGAAGTGCGAGCCGTTTTCGCCGCCGCCCGAATTCGTGAGCGCGCCGCGCTCCGTGAGCGGCCCGGGCGTCGCGCACTGGGCCGACGTGCTCGAGGCGCGCTGCGTACCCGGAGCACTCACCGCCGGTCCCGACGACCTCTGCGTGATGCCCTACACCTCGGGCACGACGGGCAAGCCCAAAGGCTGCATGCACACGCATCGCAGCGTGATGGCGACCGCCGTGGGCGGCTGCAACTGGTTCGGAAGTAATCAGGATGCCGTACAACTTTCGGTACTGCCGCTCTTTCACGTAACCGGCATGCAGGGCGGCATGAACAGCCCGATCTACAACGGCTCGACCGTGGTGTTGCTGCCGCGTTGGGATCGCGATGCCGCGGCGCGTGCGATCGAGCATTACCGCATCAACGGCTGGCAGGCGATCTCGACGATGGTGGTGGACTTCATCTCGAACCCCCGCATTCACGAGTACGACCTGTCGAGCCTCGCCTGGATGCGCGGCGGCGGCGCGACGATGCCCGACGCGGTGGTGAAGAAGCTCAAGGATCTCACCGGGCTCGACTTCGTCGAGGGCTACGGCATGTCGGAAACCATGGCAGGCACCCATATCAATCCGCCGCAGCGCCCCAAGCCGCAGTGTCTCGGCATTCCGGTATTCGACGTCGACTCGCGCGTGATCGATCCGATCACGCTGGAGGAGGTGCCGCCAGGCGAGTCGGGCGAACTGATCATGCATGCGCCGCAGGTAATGCAGGGCTACTGGCGCAACCCCAAGGCGACGAGCGAAGCGTTCATCGAACGCGATGGCAAGCGCTTCCTGCGTACGGGCGACCTCGTGCGGCGCGACGAGGAAGGCTATTACTTCATGACCGACCGCCTCAAGCGCATGATCAACGCGTCGGGCTACAAGGTCTGGCCGGCCGAGGTCGAGGCGCTGATGTACCGGCACCCGGCGATCAACGAAGTGTGCATCATCGGTGCGCAGGACGCGCGCCGCGGTGAGACCGTGAAGGCCGTGGTCGTGCTCGATCCGAAACAGGTCGGCAGCGTGAACGAAGACGACATCATCGCCTGGGCGCACGACAACATGGCCGCGTACAAGGCGCCGCGCATCGTGCAGTTCGTGGACGCGCTGCCGAAGTCGGGCAGCGGCAAGATTCTGTGGCGCAAGCTGCAGGAAGAAGAGGCCGAGGCGCGCGGCAACGCCTGAGCGCGCAGGCCTGCGCGATTTCTCTTCGTTGTCCTTCAATCTCGAGCCCGTCTGGATAGCGCGCTAGTGCGCGCCGATCCAGACGGGTTTCGTTCTTATCGGGCTCGCACGTTCGTGCGTGTGCATCAGGCGCCGGCAAGCGCGGGCAAGCCGCCTTCGCGCCAATCCTGCTCCATGGCGGCTGGCATGCCCCATTCCTGCGAACCGCGTGGAGCGGGCGCGCTGAGCGGCCATTCACCGGGCGCCTGGGCGTTCTTGCGGGCAAGGATCGCCTCGCACAGAAATTCCATGCTGTACGCCTTCAGCAGATGCGGGTGATTCGTCTCGATATAGGCGGCGACGCGCGCATGTTCACCGGCAATCGACGCGAGCGAATAGAGCGTGCGCGCATCCCAACGAAAACGCAGGCCCAGCTCGGCAAATGCCGTATTGAATGCGCACAGTTGCGCTTCCAGTTGACGATCGTGGCGGGTGTCCAGGTGGCTCATGGCTGTCTCCTCATGTCGAGTGGCGTGAAGCAAGAGTAGAAGCGCCAATGAATAAACGATAGTTAAAGTTTTTTTCGAAAAATATAAGAAAGACTGTATGGATCGCGGGTAAGCCCGCGAATCGAGCGAGACACGCACCCGGTACGCGTAAACCCGCTTAGCCACGAGCGTGTTACTGATATATTGTATTGCAAATATTAAATTCCCCAGCAGCGCCGGCTAAACAGAACGTTGGAGACAAGCGACCGATGTCCGCCGAAAGAGAACTCGTCACCGGGATGCCCCCGGTCACCTTGACGCTGGAGCCGATCAACGCAACCGCTTCGCTGCGCGATCAGGCTTACGCGAAGCTCAAGCAGGCCATTGCCGAAACCGACATCTACCGCTCGCGAGACGAGATCCGGCTAGACGAGAAGGAATTGACCGAGAAGCTCGGCGTGAGCCGGACGCCGGTTCGCGAGGCGATGACGCTGCTGGAACAGGAGGGTTTTCTGCGCACGGTGCCGCGCCGCGGTGTTTACATCCTGCGCAAGACGCGCAAGGAGATCGTCGAGATGATCTATATGTGGGCCGCGCTCGAAAGCATCGCCGCGCGTCTCGCCACGCAGCGCGCCTCGGACGACGACATCGCGGGACTGCGGCGCATGTTCGCGACCTTCGGCGATTCGACGCCCTCGGACCATATCGAGGAATACTCGGAAGCGAACATCATGTTTCACCAGTCACTGGTGGAGCTTTCGAAGTCGCCCATCATCGTCGACACCATCAAGAACATCTTCATGCATGTGCGCGCGATCCGGCGCATGACGATCGCGCAGAGCGATCGCGCGTCGCGCTCGATCGTCGAGCACATGCGCATTATCGAAGCGCTCGAGGCGCGCGACACCGAGCGTGTCGAGCAGCTCGTGCGGCAGCACTCGATCGAACTCGCGCTGTTCGTGGAAGCCAACTGCGATTTTCTGGACTGAAGTGTAGGGCGCGCCGCGTCGAGCCGCCGGTTCATATCGGTTCGGCGCATGAGTCAGCGGCATCGATACGCAGCTCGTCTGAATGCGCGTCGCGATGCTGAAAGAAAGGTATGGAGTCCGTAACAAGTTCGTCAGGACGTTTGGGCCGATTGAAGGTGCCTGCCCATGGTGTGCCGCATCAAAGTTTGCCGCCTGGCGAGCGATCGCACGAGACAGCAACGGTGGAGCGCGGCGCGACGCAGTGCAGCAAACGCGGCGTGGGTAAAAAAAACGTCTTGACTAATATTGTGTGTGGAATATTGTATATCACGAATCACACAACGCCCCGCCAAAGAGGAGACGTCATGGCAGAAGCAGGCATCAACGAGGCACAGCAGAACCCTGTGCCGGAAGCGCAGCAAACGACCGATGGCTTTCATCTCGTCATCGACGCGCTGAAACTCAACGATATCGACACGATCTTCGGTCTCGTCGGTATTCCGATTACCGATCTCGCCCGTCTCGCGCAGGCCGAGGGCATGCGCTTCATCGGCTTCCGGCACGAGCAGAACGCCGGCAACGCCGCGGCCGTGGCGGGCTACATGACGAAGAAGCCGGGCATCTGCCTGACAGTCTCCGCGCCGGGTTTCCTGAACGGCCTCACGGCACTGGCCAACGCGACCACGAACTGCTTCCCGATGATCCTCATCAGCGGTTCGAGCGAGCGCGAGATCGTCGACCTGCAGCAGGGCGACTACGAAGAGATGGACCAACTCAACGCGGCGAAGCCTTATGCCAAGGCGGCGTATCGCGTGCTGCACGCCGAGGACATCGGCGTCGGCGTGGCGCGCGCGATTCGCGCGGCCGTCTCGGGCCGCCCCGGCGGCGTGTATCTCGACCTGCCAGCCAAGCTGCTCGCGCAGACCATCGACGCGGTGAAGGGTCAGCAGTCGCTCATCAAGGTCGTCGACGCGGCGCCGCGCCAGATTCCCGCACCGGATGCGGTGCAACGCGCTATCGACGTGCTCAGGAATGCGAAGCGTCCGCTGATCCTGCTCGGCAAGGGCGCCGCCTACGCCCAGGCCGACGCGCAAATCCGCGAACTGGTCGAGAAGAGCGGCATTCCGTATCTGCCGATGTCGATGGCCAAGGGTCTCCTGCCCGACACGCACGAGCAGTCGGCGTCGGCCGCGCGCTCGTTCGTGCTGGCCGAGTCGGACGCCGTGGTGCTGATCGGCGCGCGCCTGAACTGGCTGCTTTCGCATGGCAAGGGCAAGACCTGGGGCGCGGCTGCCGGCCCGAAGCAGTTCGTGCAGATCGACATTGCGCCGACGGAAATCGACAGCAACGTCGCCATCGAAGCGCCCGTGATCGGCGACATCGGTTCATGCGTGGAAGCGCTCGTTGCAGCCATCGGCAATGACTTCCCGAAGCCGCCCGCAGAGTGGCTCGACGCCGTGGCCGAACGCAAGAACAAGAACCTCGAAAAGATGGCCGCGACGCTCGCGAAGAGCCCGTCGCCGATGAACTTCCACAGCGCGCTGCGCGCCATCCGCGACGTGCTCAAGACGCGTCCCGACATCAATGTGGTCAACGAAGGCGCGAACACGCTCGACTACGCGCGCAGCATCATCGACATGTACCAGCCGCGCAAGCGCTTCGACTCGGGCACGTGGGGGATCATGGGCATCGGCATGGGCTTCGCGATCGGCGCAGCCGTGACGAGCGGCACGCAGGTCGTCGCGATCGAGGGCGACAGCGCGTTCGGCTTCTCGGGCATGGAGCTGGAGACGATCTGCCGCTACAACCTGCCGGTTTGCACCATCGTGTTCAACAACAACGGCGTGTATCGCGGCACGGACGTCAACCCGAGCGGCGGCTGCGACGTCGCGCCGACGGTGTTCGTGAAGAACGCGCGCTACGACAAGATGATCGAGGCCTTCGGCGGCATCGGCCATCAGGCGACGACACCGGAAGAACTGACGAGCGCGCTGCTCGAAGCGATCGCGTCGGGCAAGCCCACGTTGATCAACGCAGTCATCGACGAATCGGCCGGGACCGAAAGCGGCCGTCTCACGAATCTGAATCCGCAAAGCGCGGCAATGAAGAAATAAGCCCCATAGATCAGGTAGACCAGGAGATACGAGAAATGAGCAAACCCCTCGACGGTATCAAGATCATCGACTTCACGCACGTACAGGCCGGTCCCGCCTGCACGCAGATGCTCGCGTGGTTCGGTGCGGACGTGATCAAGGTGGAGCGCCCGGGCGCCGGCGACGTGACGCGCTCGCAGCTGCGCGACATTCCCGAAGTCGATGCGCTGTACTTCACCATGCTCAACAGCAACAAGCGCTCGCTCACGCTCGACACGAAGAAGCCCGAAGGCAAGGAAGTGCTGGAGAAGCTGATTCGCGAATCGGACGTGATGGTCGAAAACTTCGGCCCCGGCGCGCTGGACCGCATGGGCTTCACGTGGGAGCGCATCAAGGAACTCAACCCGAAGATGATCGTCGCTTCGGTGAAGGGCTTCAGCGAAGGCCACCACTACGACGACCTCAAGGTCTACGAGAACGTCGCACAGTGCGCGGGCGGCGCGGCTTCGACCACGGGCTTCTGGGACGGTCCGCCCACGGTGAGCGCCGCTGCGCTCGGCGACAGCAACACGGGCATGCACCTCGCCATCGGCATTCTCACGGCGCTGATCGGCCGCGACAAGACCGGTAAGGGCCAGAAGGTGGCCGTATCGATGCAGGACAGCGTGGTCAACCTGTGCCGCGTGAAGCTGCGCGACCAGCAGCGTCTGGACCGCCAGGGTTTCCTTGAGGAATACCCGCAGTATCCGCACGGCACCTTCAGCGACGTCGTGCCGCGCGGTGGCAACGCGGGCGGCGGTGGACAGCCGGGCTGGGTTCTGAAGTGCAAGGGCTGGGAGACGGACCCGAACGCGTACATCTACTTCACGGTGCAGGGCCACGCGTGGGAGCCGATCTGCCGCGCCCTGGGCAAACCCGAATGGATCGACGATCCGAACTACGCTACGGCGCAGGCGCGTCAGCCGCATATCTTCGACATCTTCGCGACGATCGAAGCGTGGCTCGCCGACAAGACCAAGTTCGAAGCGGTCGACATCCTGCGCAAGTTCGACATCCCGTGCGCGCCGGTGCTCAGCATGAAGGAAATAGCCAATGACCCGTCGCTGCGCGCTAGCGGTACTATCGTCGAGGTGCCGCACAAGGAGCGCGGCTCGTACCTCACGGTGGGCAGCCCGATCAAGTTCTCGGAGCTGAAGCCGGAGATCACGGGTTCGCCGCTGCTCGGCGAGCACACCGACCAGGTGCTGGCCGACCTCGGTTACACGCCGCAGCAGATCGCGGCGCTGCACGAGGTGCGCGCGGTTTGAGTTCCGCATCGAGTTCCACAAGCTGAACGCAGGAAGCGGGCGCGGCCAACGCTGTGCCCGCGCAGCACCGCAATACCAGACTGGCAGGCAGGACGCCGCGCGGCATGTGCAATGCGTGCCGCGCGGCGACGATAAACGACTCACCCCACATAGTCATCGCCATGCAATCCGCCATCGATTTCGAGCAGCTCGCAAACGCCATCGGGGACGCCATCGTCATCTCGGACGCAGCCGGCGACATCACCTTCTGGAATCCCGCGGCCACGCGCATGTTCGGCTATACCCAGGAAGAAGCGCTCGGCAAGACGCTCGACGTGATCATTCCCGAGCGGCTGCGCGGGCGCCATTGGGAGGGCTATCACAAGACGATGGCGACCGGCCAGACGCGCTATGGCAACGACGTGCTGCGCGTGCCGGCCGTGGACAAGGCGGGCAAGGCGCTTTCCATTGCCTTCACCGTGGCGTTGCTGCACTCGCCGCAGGGCGAACTCGACGGCATCGTCGCCGTGATCCGCGACGAGACGGTGCGGTTCCAGGAGGAGCGCGCGCTCAAGAAACGCATCACCGAACTCGAAGCACAGGCCCAGCAATCCTGAAACCCGCTGAAACCTCGGGAGCTCTTCGATGCACACCGAAAGACTCGGACATTTCGAGGTCGAACTCTCGGCCCGGCAAATGATTCACAACGGCGGCTGGGCCGCGTTTGCCGCGATCCACGCGGTCGAGGCCGCTGCCGACGAACCGGCGGCCGCAGTCTTGCCCCGTCAATGGGTGGTCGACGAAACCGTATTCGAAAGCGAGGCGGCTGCGATTGCCGGCGCACGGCAGGCGGCGCTCGCTTTTCTCAAGAGCGGCAATTCGCCCAGCCTGGGCGTGTCATAGGGCAAAGCCCTCATCGAGCCGCGGCACACAAAGAATTCCAACATCCGGCAAAAATCTAAACCGCATGGGGCCGGAATAAGGCGCTGAAGCGCCAACTCTGGCCGACATAGGAGACGTTTCATGAAGTCGTGGCTACGCTTTCGGCGCGCCAGATGCATTGGCGCGCCGCCCATTTCGTATGGTCTCGCCGCATCGCTCTCTGTTGTGAACGACGGAGGCGCATCATGGCGATGACCATTGCGGTCCCCCGCGAGACACTCGAAGGCGAACGACGCGTCGCGGCGACGCCGGAAAGTGTGGCACAACTAATCAAGCTCGGTTATGCCGTGGAGGTCGAAACGGCGGCGGGTGTGAATGCGTCCTACCCGGACGACGCATATCGCTCGGCAGGCGCGCGTGTCGTGGACGACGCGCAAGCGCTCTTGAGCGGCGCGGATATCGTCGTCAAGGTGCGTCCGCCTTCGAGCGAAGAGGTGCAGCGCCTGAAGCCCGGCGCGACGCTGATCGGTTTCATCTGGCCCGCGCAGAACGCTGCGCTGCTCGAACAACTCGCGGCGCGCGAGGTCACGGTGCTCGCGATGGACTGCGTGCCGCGCATCTCGCGCGCGCAGAAGCTCGACGCGCTGAGTTCGATGGCGAACATGGCCGGCTATCGCGCGGTCGTCGAGGCGGCCCAGCATTTTGGGCGCGTTTTCACGGGGCAGATCACGGCGGCGGGCAAGATGCCGCCCGCCAAGGTGCTCGTGATCGGCGCGGGCGTGGCGGGGCTTGCGGCGATCGGCGCCGCGCGCGGTCTTGGCGCCATCGTGCGCGCGTTCGATACGCGCCCCGAAGTCGGCCAGCAGGTCGAAAGCATGGGCGCGGAGTTCCTGAGCATCGACATCGAGGAGGAGGGCGGCGGCTCGGGCGGGTACGCCAAACAGATGAGCGCGAAGTTCATCGAAGCGGAGATGGCGCTGTTCGAGGCCCAGGCGCGCGAGGTCGACATCATCATCACGACCGCGCTCATTCCCGGCAAACCGGCGCCGCGGCTCATCGACGCGAAGACGGTGGCGTGCATGCGCGCGGGCAGCGTGATCGTCGACATGGCGGCCGAGCAGGGCGGCAACTGCGAATTCACCCGCCCCGGCGAAGTCGTGAATGCGAACGGCGTGACCGTGATCGGTTACACGGACCTGCCGAGCCGCATGGCGAACCAGTCGAGCCAGCTCTACGCGACCAATATCCGCCATCTGCTGACCGATCTCACGCCCGCGAAGGACGGCGAGCTGAAGCTCGACATGGACGACGTCGTGCAGCGCGGCACCACCGTCATGCAGCGCGGCCAGGTGTGCTGGCCGCCGCCGCCGGTACAGGTCTCGGCGACGCCGCAAGCGGCTGCGCAGACGAAGCCCGTTGCCGTCGCGACTGGCGACGCGAAAGAAGCCACCGCGCAGGCCGCGCGCCGCCCGCGTTCGTCGCGCACTTCGCGGTGTTCGTGCTGGCCGTGTTCGTCGGCTATCAGGTGGTCTGGAACGTCACGCCCTCGTTGCATACGCCGCTCATGAGCGTGACGAATGCGATCAGCGGAATCATCGTGATCGGCGCATTGCTGCATCCGGGCAACGCCAGCACGATCGTGACCGTGCTGGCGGGCATTGCGCTCGTCGTCGCGACCATCAACATCGCGGGCGGCTTTCTCGTCACCCAGCGCATGCTGAAGATGTTTCAACGGACCTGAGGAGACGTCATGCTCAACGGAATCGGCAACATGGCGTGGCTCGGCGCGGCGACGCTCTTCATCCTCAGCCTCCGTGGGCTGAGTCATCCCGCCAGCGCGCGGCGCGGCAACCTCTATGGCGTGACCGGCATGGTGATCGCCGTGCTCGCCACGCTGCTCGTCACGGGCGGTGCGGGCCTGCAAATCGCGCTCATCGCCGCGCTGGTGGGCGGCGGGCTCGGCGCGACGCTCGCGCGCCGCGTGGAGATGACGCAGATGCCGCAGCTCGTCGCGGTGCTGCACAGCTTCGTCGGCCTCGCGGCCACGCTCATCGCCTTTGCGAACTTTCTCTCGCCAAAGATCGCGATGAGCGGCGTCGAGCGCGCGATTCACGACACCGAGATCTACGTCGGCGCCTTCATCGGCACGGTCACGTTCAGCGGTTCGATTGTCGCGTTCCTGAAGCTGCAGGGCACGGTGAGCGGCAAGCCGCTCGTGCTGCCCGCGCGGCATCTGCTCAACGCGGTCGTGCTGGGCGCGTGCATCGTGCTCGGTTATCGCTTCGTCAGTGCTCCTGATGGCGGCGACGCACTCTACGCGCTGATCGTGATGTGCGTGCTGGCGGCGGCGCTCGGCGTGCACCTCGTGATGGCGATCGGCGGCGCGGACATGCCCGTGGTGGTCTCGATGCTCAACAGCTATTCGGGCTGGGCCGCAGCGGCAACGGGCTTCATGCTCGATAACGACCTGCTCGTGACGACGGGCGCGCTGGTGGGATCGAGCGGCGCGATTCTCAGCTACATCATGTGCCGCGCGATGAATCGCAGTTTCGTTTCGGTGATCCTCGGCGGCTTCGGCGCGGTGAGCGCTACGGCAAGCGAGACTCCGCAGGGCGAAGTCGTATCGACCAGCGTGGACGAAGTCGGCTCGCTGTTGCGCGACGCGCAGGAAGTCGTGATCGTGCCGGGCTATGGCATGGCCGTCGCGCAGGCGCAAGGCACCATCAGCGAGATCACGCGGCTGCTGCGCGCGTTGGGCATTCGCGTGCGTTTTGGCATTCACCCCGTTGCGGGGCGCTTGCCTGGCCACATGAACGTGCTGCTCGCGGAAGCGAAGGTGCCTTACGACATCGTGCTCGAAATGGACGAAATCAACGAAGACTTCACGAGCACCGACGTCGTGCTCGTGATCGGCGCGAACGATATCGTCAATCCGGGCGCGCAGGAGGATGCGGGCAGCCCGATCGCCGGCATGCCGGTGCTGGAGGTGTGGAAGGCGCGCACCGTGGTCGTCTCCAAGCGCAGCATGGCGACGGGGTACGCGGGCGTGGACAATCCGCTCTTCTATAAGGACAACACACGAATGTTGTTCGGCGATGCGAAGGGCAGCGTCGACGCGCTACTCCGGCAACTCGAAGCGGCTTGACGTTTGAAGCAAGGAGCGGCGGATTTCAGTCTGCCGCGCTGGTGGTAACGCGGGAAATGGTGCACGCACCGGGGTCGAGGCGATGCGAAACCGGCCCGCGCGCAATCACAACGGACGGAGACAGACAAGTGGCATATACCGATCGTATCGATGGCGGCTACCCGGCCCGGCGGCACAACCGCTGGGTGCAGCTCGTTGCCGGCATTCTCTGCATGGGGCTCGTGGCGAACCTGCAGTACGCGTGGACGCTCTTCGTCGTGCCGATGGACGCACGGCATCACTGGGGGCAGGCTGCGATCCAGCTCGCCTTTTCGATTTTCATCGTGACGGAAACGTGGCTCGTGCCGGTGGAGGGTTGGCTCGTAGACCGTTTTGGCCCGCGCCCCGTGGTGATGGGCGGCGCGTGCTGCGTGGCGCTCGGCTGGGTGCTCGACGCGTGGGCGCCCGCGCTGCCGGTGCTATACGTCGCGGCAGTCATCTCGGGCATCGGCGCGGGGTGCGTGTACGGCACGTGCGTCGGCACCGCGCTCAAATGGTTTCCGGACCGGCGCGGTCTCGCCGCCGGCATGACGGCGGCAGGCTTCGGCGCGGGCGCGGCGCTCACGGTCATTCCGATCTCGAACATGATCCAGCAGTCGGGCTATGAGCGCGCGTTCGTGTTCTTCGGACTCCTGCAGGGTGCCTGCATCATGCTGCTCGCGCTGGTGATGGTGCGGCCGAAGCCTCCCGTTCACGCGGCGGGCATGAAGCGCATCGTGGCGACGAAGACCGACTACACGACGAGGCAAATGGTTCGCGCTCCCGTATTCTGGGTGATGTATGCGATGTTCGTCTGCGTGGCGGCGGGCGGCATCATCGCGACGGCGCAGATCGGCCCGATCGCGAAGAGCTACGGCTTCGCCTCGATGCCGGTTACGCTCGTCGCGGCGACGCTGCCGCTGCTCACCATGACGCTGTCGATCAACAATCTCTGCAACGGCTTTACGCGGCCGCTGTGCGGGCTCATTTCGGATCGCATCGGCCGCGAGAATACGATGTTCATCACGTTTCTCGGCGAGGGGCTCGCGCTGCTGGGCTTGCGCGCGTTCGGCCACGACCCGTATCTCTTCATGCTGTTCTCGGGGCTCGTGTTCCTGTTCTACGGCGATATCTTTTCGAACTTTCCGGCGACCTGCGCCGATACGTTCGGAGCGAAATACGCGGCCGGCAACGCGGGCACGCTCTATACCGCGAAGGGGACCGCGGCGATGCTCGTGCCTGTCGCGACGCTGCTGGCGATCCACGGCGGCTGGAACATGGTGTTCGACATGGTCGCCTGCGTGGCGATGATGGCGGGCGTGAGCGCCAAGGTGATCTTGCAGCCGATGCGCCGGCGCTGGATCTTTCAGTCGGGTGAGGAGGCGAGGATTGCCGATTCGGCGTTCGTCCCTTCGCCGCTGGGCTCGCATGAGTGAGCGCGATTGATGGGCGCGCCCTGACGCGCTATGGGCGGGCGGTGCGGTCGTGATCGCGGCGTGCGCTTGCGGGGCGCAATGCCCGCATCAGCCGCGCCGCGCTCTGGAGTCTTGCGCGCACGCGTGAGCGCCGTACGCGCCGCGTATCGATGCGGGCCTGATCGCGACGCGGGTCCGCCTCGGCGGATCGCTCGTTTTCCAGCCCGAGATGGGCGTAACGGCCCTCGCTGGCGCTCTTGTCGAGCCAGTGCTCGGGCAGCCGGGTTGCGAGCAGCCAGGTCGCGGCAGCGCCAAAGCTGACGGCGACGATCGCTGCGACGACAACGAATTCCATTCGGTCTTCCTCAATCGACTTGTCATGGGTTGGCACGCACGCGCCGTGCCGTATGGCAATGTATACCATGAAACATAACGAAGAGAGTCAAGCGGATCCGGGCCGAAAAGCAAAAAAGCCCGCAGATTTGCGGGCTTTTTCGATGAATCCTGGGTGCTGCGAGTTCTGCTTGATGAGACGTGGTGCCCAGGAGAGGACTCGAAAAACACGTTTATGTAATTGATTTGATGCGTTTTTTACGATTCGGTTGATCAAAGAATACTCATTAATGTACTCGTCTGCAGTTGCCTTGGAAAAAGACTGCCACTCTGTTGTTCAAGCGCTACGCTGCCTTGGCGGCTGGGGCGCCGCTTTGACTTGGCGCAGCTGGGTTTAGTCGGAAGTTCAGAAGTAGACGGCTTATTGGCGGCGACCAGTGCTGCGGAAATTAGCCGCCATCTCCGCACTGATTTTGCCGCATGCGTCAATACATTGCAAAGTCGCGGTCGTTCTTCGCGCGCCAGCTCTGTGGTGGCTGCGTGCTCACCTGCGGCCACCAGAGTGCGTCACGTGCCTTCTGCATGTGAACGGGAGATATGCCTCGATATTACGGTGAACACCTCTGTCGTTTCCTCATCGCGATGGAGCCGGGCGCGTTGGCTTCGCGTCTGCAAACGAGATGTCGGCATTGTTCAATCAGCGGCGCAGAATCGGGCCATCGAACGCGCCGACCGCCTGCGCGAGAGCGTCGGCGATCGCGCTCACCTGGTCCATCCTGAAGCCTGTCGCGACACGGATGTGCGGTCGAGGGGTCACCTGGAACCGCGATCCCGGCTGTACCGCGATACCGCGTGCAGCGAGCGTTACCAAAGCGTATTGCTGGTCGGATACTGGAAGCCAGATGCACAGCGTATCCTGGCCCGAAACCGTTACCCCTCTTTCTGCGAGGGCGTCCGTCAGTGCGCCGCGCCTCTTCGCGTAAGTTTCCCGCGCAACAGTGACTTGCTGTAGCGACTCCGGATCGGTGAGAAGCGATGCAGCAGTGCATTGCAGAATCCGGCTGGTCCAGCCTTCCCGGAAATTCCGGTACGCCTGGACCTGATCCGCGAACTTCTCTGAGCTCGAAAGTACCGCAAGCCTGAAGTCGGTCCCGAGTGATTTTGAGAATGTGCGGATGTGAACGGTGCGATCAGGAAATGCGGACCCAAGAGTCAGCGGTGGGGCGCTAGCCAAACCGGCCAGTCCGTCGAGTTCGATAATCATCGTCGCCTTGCCAGAAAGCAGTTTGCGCAGCTGGTTGAGACGAGGTTGGCTGACCCGCTTCCCCGTCAGCGAGTGAGATCCTGGCTGGTAGACGAAGGCCACTGGATGTTGCTCCAAGGCGGCGTCCAGCGACTCGGGCAGCGGCCCTTGGGAGTCGCAATCGACTCCCACGACACGTGCGCCCAGCTTTTCAAGAATGTCGAACGCGCGCAGGGTGGTTGGGTCTTCAATCGCCACCGTTGCGCCTGGAACGACGATCATTTGCAGCGCGGCATGCAGTCCATCGTACCCACCGTTGATTGCAGTGAACGTACATTCCTTGTACGGCCACTCATCGGCAACAGCCTCTTTCAACTCGCGCGAGATTGGCTCCCGGGTGTAGCTGTGCAGGTTGTGCGCCTGATGTGCTGTAGCCAATGCACGCCGGAGATCAGGGAGCAGCTCCGGATCCGGTGAGGCGAATCGCAGATCAGCCAGAATGTTCTCGCCATAGTTCGCGAAGTCCTCATAGCGCGCTGGCCTGAGCGAAGTCTGATCGCCACGCACCCAGGTGCCGGTACGGCCGCTTCCACTCACCATCCGGACGGCGCGAAGCTGTTTCCATGCGCCGGACACTGTCGCAGGACTGACGCCAAACGCTTCGGCGAGGTCGCGCACTGGTGGCAACTGCGAACCAACCGGAATTGACCCGCTGCGAATTAGCTCAGCCACCTCCAACGCAATCCCGCGCATTGTGCGGGAGCTGATTTGCTCAGCAAACGTCTGGACGTCCATGCTGATTCCCTATGTTCAATAACATAAGCTTCATTGTACAAGGTTTTGAGGAGTGGAGAACGTGGTCAGTTCGGTCAAGCTCGACGGCGACGAAAGGCCGAGCGATACGCGCAGAGCGAAGGCGGCTCATGTTGCTATGCCGCGTCGCGCTGGCTGCGGCCACGCTGTTCGGGCGTGTGGCGTATATTGCGACGCAGCAATCAAACATCGTTAAAAGCATACAGAAGACTTCGCCAGCAAGTGCCGATTCCTCTAACAAAAATGATTGAAAATAATCATTGTTCAATAACAAAAAACTCATTGTACATTTTTTTTGGCGAACATAAGCTGCAGTCATCGTCGTGAAGCTTTTGCCTCTGTCGCGAAGGGACCACAGGCGAATGCGCAACTGAAGTTCGCCGGCACGTCGTAACGCAATAAACAGACAATTAGGATTACTACCTGGTTAGGGGAATGTCACAATGAAAAAGCGGTTCGCAGTGGTGGTTGCTTTTGGCGGATTGAGTTCCATGGTCGGTGTTGCACACGCGCAGAGCACCGTCACGCTGTATGGCTTGATCGACGACGGCATCACATGGGTGTCGAATGAAAGCGGGCACAGCAACGTCAAGATGGATAGCGGTATCGCTCACGGTAACCGTTGGGGGATGAGGGGCCGGGAGGATCTCGGCGGAGGTCTTGCAGCCGTTTTTGCCTTGGAAGGTGGTTTCAACGTGAATACGGGCAAGGCGAATAACGGCGGGGCGGTGTTCGGCCGGCAATCGTACGTTGGTCTCGACAGCCAATGGGGTACCCTGACCCTGGGCGACCAGTACGACATGATTTCGGACTATGCCTGCGATTACAACGTCAGTTTCATCGCAAGCGGATACGGTATTCACCAGGGGGATATTGACCGGATGAGCTGTACGCGTCTGCCTAACGCGGCCAAGTACACCTCGCCCCGAATTGCTGGCTTCAGGGCCGGGGTGATGTACTCGTTTAGCAACACTCCAGGCAGTTTCCACACTGGCAGTGCGTGGGAGGTCGGTGGTAACTACCTTAATGGCCCGTTTCACATGGGGCTCGCATATGCTTCCCTGCCAGGCTACTCGATCGACCCATATAACCGCCTGGGTACGCCGGTCTTCTTTGGTCAGACGGTCGCGACGGTATCGAATGATGTTGAAAAGGATCTGAACTCCAATTTCGTCCTCGACACATACAAGATTTTTGCGATCGGTGCGAGCTATCAGATCGGGAGCGTGACGATCATCGGCAACTTCACGAATACCGAGCTGGGCTACAAGAATATGACGTCGTACATGCACGTCTATGAAGGCGGCGCGACTTACCAGTTGTCACCCGCGTGGCTCCTTGCGGCGGGTTATCAGCACAATACGCTTATGGGGCATACCTGGAATCAGGTATCGGCCGGTGCGCAGTACAGCCTGTCGAAGCGGACCACCGTGTATGTGTCAGGGGACTTCGTGAAAGCCTCCTCGGGCGTGAATCCGGTGTTGGGGTGGGATACGACGCCGTCGCTCTCGGATACCCAGGCTGCTGTACGCCTCGGCATCACTCACAGGTTCTAAGGCGGCCTTATCTGAACCGGCGAGGATTTGCGATTCAGTCCACCGCCGGTCTGGATAACGACAGGATTACGAAATCGATAACTTGGATACATGTAGGAGTCTGTATGCGCTGGATCAAAGGTTCTTTGGCGTTGGTGGCCGTATTCATGGCAGCTCATTCGTGGGCTGCTGTGCCCGGGGCAGTGGAGGCACCCGCAGCGATCAAGGCGAAGAAAGTTCTGACGTTTTGCTCGGACCTCGAGAATCCGCCGGCTGAAGGCATCGCGGAAGACGGCGTTACGCCGAAAGGTGCCGCGGTCGACATGATGAACAACATCGCGTCGCTTCTGGGGGTGAAGCCGAAAATCGACAACTATCAGTTCTCCGGCCTCTTTGCCGCCCTTGATACCGGGAAGTGCGATCTGGCTGTCGCCAGCCTCGGTAAGACACCGGAGCGTGCGCAGCGGTATGAACTCGTCGACTACTGGCGGTTTGGTTCAGGTTTGCTCGTCCCCGCAGGTAACCCGAAGCATCTGACCCGGTTCGAGGACCTTTCCGGCAAGCGTGTCGCCGTACTTCTCGGCAGCAACAACTCGAAGGCGCTGCACAAGATCAGCGATGACCTGAAAGCGGCCGGAAAGCCGCCGATCGACATCGTTGAACTGGGAACGAACGAGGTTGCCTTTCAGGATCTGAGTCTTGGGCGCGTCGACGCTCTCGTGAGCGATACGGTCGTCATGAATTACTACATGTCACGTTCTCACGGGCGGTTTTCGATTGGTGGCGTCCCGGTACCCCCGAAAACAATGTCGATTGCGATTCTGAAGGGAAACACAGACCTGAGGAATGCAGTACAGGCCGCGGTTGACAAGATGAACTCCAGCGGTCAGATGGCCCAGTTGATCAAGACTTGGGGAATCGAAAACGGCGTCGTTGCATGCAGTTCGGCCAATCCCTGCCAGTAGGCGGGATGGATAGGCGACTACGTACGGATTCCTCAGGTGCGGTGAGCTAGATGGCCGGCACGTGATCGCAGTGGATCAATAGTTGTACAGGAGGCGATCGTACGCGATCGCCTCTTTTTCTTCCCGGTATATCCCAGGGTCACGCGGCTCGCTTACGCCGTACATGGCCCAACGCCCAGGTATGTTCAGGCCAAACCAGATCTGGCGGTCCCCTCCGCGGATCGGTGGCGACTTTTATTAGGCGTTTCGCCCCTTCTCTTTTCCACAGGGTGGCGAGGCTCAGGCTCGCGCATCCTCCTAGCTTTGTCTTACGCGGGTGCGCAAGGTCGCCTTTGAGTGCTGAACGGCCTTGAAAGCGCGCGGCCGCTGCGCTGCGACGTTTAGTGTCCCGGCCCAAATCAGCGTTGTAGCGATCACCTCAGCGATGCGCGCGTTCCTCATCGAAACGCATGTTCGGCGAAGCTTCGATCAAGTTTTGTTCAATAACAAAAAAACAATTGTACATTTCGTTTTTTGAACATAAGCTATCTCCATCGTGAACAGATGATTGTCGGTAGTCGCCGATGAATGTCTGGTAGAGCGCGCTTGATGATGTGTGTCGAGGCCCGCCAACGATTCCTGGTCGGTAAAACGGGTGCCGGGACAGAAGCCTGGAGAAACAGGTTGCCCGTCGAGTAGCAAGCCTTGTCGTGAGAAGACGCGGAGAAAAGATGCTTAAGATCGGAGTAGACATCGGCGGAACGTTCACCGACTTCGCAGCCTGGCGCGAAGGAGGGGAGCAGAAGGTTGAGACGTTGAAAGTACCCTCGACACCGCCGCACTTTGCAGAGGGTTTCAAGAACGGCTGCGAGGAAATGCTCAAGCGCATGAAGCCTCGCGATGGTGAGCAGATTGTTGTGGTGCACGGCACCACCGTGGCGACCAACACGGTCATCGAGCGCAACGGGCCTCCGATCGCGCTTTTTACAACGAATGGCTTTCGTGACATCCTCGAACTGCAGCGCCTTCGGCTGCGTCGCGCGATTGATCTTCTCGGGGATCGCGTCCAGCCTCTCGTGCCGCGCGAACTGGTCTATGAAATTCCGGAGCGCATGGCTTCGGATGGACGTGTGCGAAAGGAAATCGATCTCGACGCGGTAAAGCGCGCTGCAGTACTGGCGAAAGAAGCGGGAGTCGAGGGCATCGCTGTGGCCTTCCTTCACAGCTTCCGGAATCCCGCTCACGAACAGGCAGCGCGGGACGCCATCATTGCCGCGACGGGCATCCAGAACGTCTCGATATCAAGCGACATCTGGCCGAAGATCGGTGAGTACGAGCGCGCGATCGTCGCGGTGCTGAACACGTACGTTAAACCCCGGATGACCGCGTACATCGCCGAAATCGAGCGTTGGCTCGGCGAACGTCTGCCGGACGCGAAGCTTTTCATCATGCAGTCCAATGGCGGGGCGCTGGCCGCCGCCGAGGCGCGCGCGATGCCGGTGCATACGCTGCTGTCGGGGCCGGCATCCGGTGTGTCGGCGGCGCAATATCTCGGCGTCTCCCTCGACGAGCGTTGCATGCTGACCATGGATATGGGCGGCACCAGCACCGATATTTCGCTCATTCAGGATGGCGAACCGTCCATCACGGGAGATGCGGAAGTCGGCGACTTTCCGCTGATGATGCCGGTTACCGGCATCGAGGCAATCGGCGCGGGCGGCGGCTCGATCTGCTGGATCGACGGGGGCGTGCTGCGGGTTGGTCCGCGCAGCTCCGGGGCCCGGCCTGGCCCGGCCTGCTTCGGACACGGTGGTACGCAGCCGACCGTGACGGATGCATATCTGCTTTGCGGTCTGATTCATCCGCAGCACTTCCTTGGCGGCCGGATGGCCCTGGATCTGGCCGCGGCGCAGGCAGCCATGCGGCCGATCGCGGAAGCGCTAGAGACCAACGTGGTGGCCGCTGCTGAAGCATGCCTCACGGTCGCTACTTCCAACATGGTCGCAAGCGTGCTGCCTTATCTCGCCCGTTACGGGCTGGATCCCGCGGACGTCACACTGGTCGTCTACGGCGGTGCAGGTTCACTTCACGGCCCGTTGCTGGCTGCCGAGCTTGGCATTGGTCGCGTGCTCGTCCCTGGTATGCCATCCGTATTCTGCGCATTTGGCGGCCTCGTGGCCGGCTTGACGCACGACAACGTGAAAAGCATGCAGGGTGTCGCGGTCGACAGCGACACGACGAAGGCGCAATTCGCTTCGCTTGAGACCAGCGCGCGTCAGTGGCTGGCAACCCAGAACGTTGGAGCGGGTCTGCGCGAAACTGTTCTGGAATACCGTGCGGAAGCGCGATACCGCGGCCAGTCGTTCCAGCTGACGGTGAATGTGCCCGCCGAAGCGGCAAAGAGGGGCGATGTGGCAGCAATGGAGCAGGAGTTCCATCGCCAGCACGAGCGGCTCTATGCGCATTCAGACCCGTCGGCGCCCGTGGAATTCACGGAGTTTCGCGTACGTATCCGGGGCATGCTGCCAACACCGACGCCCGCAGCAGTGCCGTCGCGTAAGGATCACGTCGAGGATGCGCTTGTCGGAAAGCGGGATCTCCAGATTGCGGGGCGCTCGGAGCTGATGTGCAACGTCTACGCACGTGAGCGTTTGCGTGCAGGAGACACGCTGAAAGGTACCGCGATCATTGAGCAGAACGACACGACAATCCTTGTCCCGCCTGGCTATGTGGCGACGGTGGATTCGCACGGCAATATCCTGTTGACGAAGGAGTCTTGAGATGGATGCGGTCCGGACAGCAGTAATGAATAACCGCTTTACCGCGATCGTCGAGGAAGCGTCAGCGGTAATGTATCGCACGGCTCATACGACCTTCGTGAAGCTGGTGCAGGACTATCAGTGTGCGGTTGCGACCCCTGAGGGCGAAATCTTTGCGTATCCGAGCCAGTCGGGTGTGAGTTCGTTCATCGGCGTTCCCCTGCAGAAAACCATCGAACAGCTGCACGAGCTTGGCATCGAGGAGGGTGACTGCTTCCTCACGAACGACCCGTTTTCCACCGATGGCCTCGTCACGCACATGATGGACGTCACGATGGTCCGACCGATCTTCGTCGGCGGGCGGCTGATCGCGTTCTCCTGGGGCTTTGTTCACGCGTCGGATATCGGCGGGGCTGTGCCTGGCAGCATTTCCCCGGCTTTCACGGAGGTTTTTCAGGAAGGGATCCGGATCCGACCGGTCAAGCTCTACAAGAAGGGCAAGGTCAACGAGGACGTTCGCCGTCTCTTCCTCGACAACAGCCGGATCCCGGATGACCTCTGGGGCGATATGAAAGCCATGCTTTCCGCCCTGCAAAGCATGGACCGGCGATTCCACCAGCTGTGCGAAGCGTATGGTCGCACCGCGGTCGAGCAGGGTATGCGTGACGTCCTGTCTTTTGCCGAAGCAAAGGCTCGCGCCGTGATCGCGCAGCTGCCCGATGGGACCTACGAATTCGGCGACTACCTCGAGGGTATCGAGCCGGGTCAGCACACTTACATCCGCTGCGCCATGCGGGTGGAGGGCGATGGCGTTTCGTTCGACTTCGACGGTACCGACCCGCAGATTCCCGCCGCGTACAACTTCGTAAGCGGTGACCGGACGCATCCGTATACGGTCCAGGCGTTTCTCTACTACTTGCTGACGGTAGAACCGGATGCACCGCGAAACGCTGGCTTGCTGCGTGCAATCAAGATGCACGCGCCCCGCGGGACCGTCATCAATGCGGAATTTCCGGCTGCCGGTGGCTCACGCGTCGCGGCGAGCACGCGCGTCTACGATACGCTGCTCGGCTGTCTGCAGCAGGCAGTTAAAGGCGGATTGACGGCATCGGGTCCGGGAATGTCGGCGGTGATCGTCCTTAGCGCGCGGGACCCGCGCAGCGGCAAACGCCAGGTTAGCGTGATTAACCCCTTGTGCGGTGGCGGAGGCGGGCGAGCTGGCAGCGATGGCACGGATGCCATCGATTCGCGATCCGGATACCTGAAGAGTGTTCCGACCGAGGTCATTGAAGTAGAGACCGTGCTTTTCGTCCACGCAAACCGGCTGCTTGAGGATAGCTACTCACCTGGTCGCTGGCGCAGCGGTGCAGCACTCCTGATGGAGATGGAGAACACCGACGCCGAAGCGACGATGACAATTCGCGGCATGAACCGCTTCTCCTTCCGCCCCTGGGGGGTCCACGGTGGTCACCCCGGCAGGATGGCTGAAGTTGTGTTGAATCCGGGGAAGGAAAACGAGGAGACCCTGCAGCGGGTCACGGTACTCAAGCTCAAGCGTGGAGATGTACTGCGTCTGGTCACTCCCGCAGGTGGCGGGTTTGGGGATCCTCTTGAGCGTGATCTTCGCGCAATCGAGCACGATCTGCAGCGGGGTATGTTGTCGGCGGCCGCAGCTGCGAGGGACTACGGGGTCGTCTTCGCGGCGGACGGTTCGATCGATCATGGTGCCACGGAGGCGACACGGGTGGCGCGCAGGCCCTCACATGTTCCCGCAGCGTTCGACATGGGACCTGAGCGTACCGCCTATGACAGTATCTGGCCCGACGCAGTGCGCGCCGATTTTGCGAAAGCCAGCCTGCAACGGCCAAAAGCGCATCGGCAGCTTCTCGTGGATGCCGTCCGCCGACGTCTGACCGCAGCCGGTGCGACGGTTACCGAAGAAAGCTTGCAGCGCGCGCTGTCCGAAGAAGCGGCACGGCTTGCGGGCGACAGTGTCTTGCAGTAGCGATTTCGCGGGTTGAAGCAGGAAAAAATGACGTTTGGGATCCGCGCAGAGGAGACTGAGGTTAGCGCGGATATCCCTGCCCTGAGCGTGCTGAAGATGATTCCGGTCATATCGGCTCTTGAGCCGGGGGAATCAAGAATGGCGTCGCATTTGGTAGAAGCACCCATTCCTGCGCATGTTTCAGGCGGGACCAAGGAGAGAGGTAAGGAACTATGTTAGAGAACGTTCACGTTGTATTCGACCCGGACTTCTTCCTGAAGTTCGTGCTTTCGCCGAGTCCAGCCTTGCTGCGAGGACTGGTGGCTACCGTTAGCGCGGCGGCGATCGCACAGCTTCTCGGGACGATCATCGGCGTCGTTCTGGCCATCGCCGGCATGGCGCCAGGACGGGTCTTCCGCGGGTTTAACCAGGTCTATATCTGGTTTTTCCGTGGCACACCGGTTCTCGTTCAACTGGTGCTTATCTATTTTGGCCTCCCTTATCTCGTCGGCTTCGATCTCTTCCCGGCGGTGATGCATCTCGGCCCGGTCGAGATCAGCGGGGCGTTGATCGCGGGGATTATCGCTTTCGGGATGCACGAAGGTGCGTACATGAGCGAAATCACGCGGGCAAGCATTACGTCCATTCCACGGGGGCAATGGGAAGCTGCCCAAGCGATCGGGATGACGTCGGGAATGACGATGCAACGAATCATCCTGCCCCAGGCATTGCCACTGCTGGTTCCCGCGCTGGGCAATCAGTTCAACAATATGCTGAAGACCACATCACTACTCAGTGTGATTGGTGTCGCAGAAATGTTCCGGGTTGCCCAGCAGCTGCAAGCCGCAACCTTCATGACTTTTGAGGTCTACCTCGGCGTGTCGGTGTACTACCTGGCGCTCACGGGCTTGTGGACCATCATTCAACACTTCATCGAGAAGCGTTTGTCGAGGCATCTGCGCTCCAACCGCAAACGCGAGTCGAGCGTTGGAAAGAGTCCTCACCCGGAGGCAGCAAACTAGGCAGCGTGGCGCCTCTGGTACGCGGGGCGTGGTCGATGTCAGGGAAGTGTGACGAAGAGGATCTCTGAGCCTCGACCAATCGTCCTCGCGACCGTACTTGTAGGACGTCACCACCAGGTGTGTCCGGGTAGATGATGTTTGCGTAAATTTTGTTCTGTTGGTAATTCGTACTACTAATTAAGTGGTGCTGACCGGATTACCTTAACCACCACTGGAGAAACTAGATGTCCCAGACTCAAAGATCGCTGAGCGAATTCGTTGCCGAGGTCAAGGCGTTGACCGATCGCATGATGAGCGAAGAACCCAAGGAAATTTCCGACCTGCGGCTCGGCGAAATGGAAATTCCGGCCGGGAGCTACGGCCAGTACTTCGGAACGTGGGACATTGCTCACGGCATGCTGCGCGACTACTCGATGTACACCCTGTATCCGCTGGTCGTCCTGGCTGAGGATCCCGACGTTCAGCCGCGACAGATGTCGAAGATTGTGGATGCGCTGGACCAGGCGTACAGCAACTATCTGCGCTACAGCGGCTTTCCGAAGATGGGCGCCCTCGCGCTCGAGCTGCGTGCCCACCTGAAAGACAACCCCTCCAGGGAAGAGGTGGTGACGGCGCTGCGCGCGTTCACCGACTACACCAACAAGCTTCAGGCCTGGTCGTTCCACTATTTCCCGTGGGGGCTCGGCAAGTACTTCCAGTATCCGGAAGACCGTCTGAAGACCGCTCCGCCGCCTGTCGCTGATCTCGGCGCGACCCGTGCGCACATCAAGAGCGGTCAACGCATCCGTATCAGCTGGAAGCCGCTGAACATTACGGTCAACGCGACGTTGGCGACCAAGGAGAACCCGGAACTCTGTGCGGATCTGGTTGCCGCGCTTCCCTTCACGACGATCCAGGATCACGCCGTCGTGACGGGCGAGTCGATGTACGCATGGTCGCCGTTCGTCAGCACGGCACCGATCCGTCTGCGTGAGCGCATCTGTGACGCGCCGATTGGCCGGATTCGTTTCTCGCAGTCCACGGGTCAAAAATTCATCGTCCAGTACGGCCCGACCACTGAAGATCTTTCGCAGCCGGTTCTCGGGGAGATCGATGAAGCGGATGCCGCCAAGCTGGCAGAGGTCGGCAAGGCGGTCTGGGAATCGACCTTCGAGTCGAAGGACCTGATCTGGATGACGGTCGAACTGGCCGACTGAGCTAAGTCATTGCCGTTGTCGTACTCGACAGACGATTGGGTGCGGGCCTCCGGTTCGCACCTCGCGTGATGCGGACAGGGTTGGGGCGGCAAGCCACTGCAAGCGGCTGAGCTGACCTGAAGAATCTCGTCAGACCGACGGATGCGGTGCCGGAAACGAAGCGGGATTCCGGCGCCGCCGCGGTGCCCCCGTCGGATCGACTACCCGCGTAAGGAAGACATCATGGATGACGGAAATTCTGCCGCACTTTCGGCGAAGAATATCCACAAATGGTTCGGGAATCACCATGTTCTGAAGGGCATTTCGCTGGACGCCCATCAAGGCGACGTGATTTCAATCCTTGGAGCAAGCGGCTCGGGGAAAAGCACGTTTCTCCGGTGCCTGAACCTGCTTGAGACCCCCGACGAGGGCTCGGTCGCGGTATCAGGCGAAGAGTTCGACATGGCGCGGCACCGACACGGAAAGTTGCAGCGCAGCGACCGCCGGCAGGTCCAGCGGATCCGGACCGAACTTGCGATGGTATTTCAGAGTTTCAACCTCTGGAATCACATGACCGTCATGCAGAACCTCATTGAGGGGCCAACGCACGTACAAAAGCGCCCCAGGGCAGAAGTAATCGACGAAGCGGAAGTGCTGCTCGCGAAAGTCGGGCTGGCCGACAAGAGCGGGCACTACCCGGCACAGCTTTCCGGTGGTCAACAGCAACGTGTGGCAATTGCCCGTGCGCTCGCGATGCGTCCGAAAGTCATGCTGTTCGATGAACCGACGTCGGCTCTCGATCCCGAACTGGTTGGAGAAGTCCTTCGTGTCATGCGGTCCCTCGCTGAAGAAGGCAGGACGATGCTGGTAGTCACACACGAACTCGGCTTTGCACGCGACGTATCGAACCGCATCGTGTTCCTTCACCAGGGGCAGGTCGATGTAGACGGCACGCCCGATGAGGTCTTTGGCGGTGGTGGATCCCAGCGGGTAAGGCAGTTCATCGCAGGGCACCAGCTCGCCACAGCGAATTGATATGAACTGGGCCCGCTACGACCTGCGCATCCGCGCTGCGGACGGGCCCATTGGCAATGAACGAACAGACAGGATTTCGGAAATGATTCTTACACCCGGGAAAGTAACGCTTGCTCAGTTGCGCCAGATTGCGCGCTCGAACGTAACCCTGGAACTCGATCCGGCGAGTCATGCCGCAATCGATGCCAGTGCGAAGACTGTGGCGGATATCGTCGCGAAAGGCGAGCCGGCGTACGGCATCAATACAGGGTTCGGCCGGCTGGCGAGCACGCATATTCCTCGAGAAAGCCTCGAACTGCTCCAGAAGAACCTGGTCCTCTCGCACGCCGTCGGCGTGGGCGAGCCAATGTCGCCGCCGGTTGTTCGCCTTCTCATCGCGCTGAAGCTGTCCAGCCTTGGCAGGGGTAACTCCGGTATCCGAAGGGAGGTAATGGATGCATTGATCGCGTTGTTCAACGCGGATGTGCTGCCGGTCATCCCCGTCAAGGGTTCCGTCGGCGCCTCCGGCGACCTTTCGCCCCTGGCGCATATGTCAGCCGTGCTTCTCGGCGTGGGTGACGTCTTTGCAAAGGGTGTGCGCATGAGCGCGCGCCAGGGACTTGAACTCGCTGGCCTGTCGCCGCTTACGCTGCAGGCCAAGGAAGGCCTCGCCCTGCTGAACGGCACCCAGGCGTCCACCGCGCTCGCCATCTACAACCTGTTTGCGATCGAGGATCTCTACCGCACTGCACTGGTTGCGGGTGCGCTGTCGGTCGATGCCGCGATGGGGTCGGTCAAACCGTTCGATTCGCGTATTCATTCGTTGCGCGGGCATCAGGGGCAGATCGACGCTGCAGCGGCTTATCGGACGCTGCTGGCAGACTCCCCGATTGTCGAGTCGCACGTCAATTGCGACAAGGTGCAGGACCCGTATTGCCTGCGCTGTCAACCTCAGGTCATGGGCGCGTGTCTCGACCAGATCCTCCACGCGGCGGATGTGCTGCTGATTGAGGCGAATGCAGTATCCGATAACCCGCTGATTTTCCCTGAGACGGGCGAAGTGATTTCCGGCGGCAATTTCCACGCAGAGCCTGTTGCCTTTGCTGCCGACAATCTCGCAATCGCAGCGTCGGAAATCGGAGCCATCGCGGAGCGCCGCGTCGCGTTGTTGATCGATGCGACCATGTCGGGGCTTCCGCCTTTCCTCGTCAAGGATGGCGGTGTGAATTCGGGCTTCATGATTGCACACGTCACGGCCGCCGCACTCGCGTCTGAAAACAAGACGCTTGCGCATCCTGCGTCTGTCGATTCGCTGCCGACGTCGGCAAACCAGGAAGACCACGTTTCGATGGCGACCTTCGCAGCACGCAAGTTGTCCGATATTGCAGACAACGTGGCCAACATCCTCGCGATCGAATTGCTCGCTGCTGCGCAGGGCGTAGACCTGCGCGCGCCGGTCGTCACCAGTCCTCGTCTGCAGCAGGTGGTGCGCGCGATTCGTCGTGACGTTCCGCACTACGACCTGGATCGCTATTTCGCGCCCGATATCGCTGCAATTGCCGATCAGGTCATTGCCGGTACGGTTGCGAGCTTCTCGCCCTTTTCTTTCGCCTCGGAAAGCAAACTGCACTGAGCAGGAGGAACATGATGAATCACCGGAAACACATTGATCCCCGACTTGACCCGACCCGGACCATCCGCGCGCCGCGCGGCAGCGAGAAGGTCTGCAAGACCTGGCTGGCGGAAGCCGCCTACCGGATGATCCAGAATAATCTGGACCCCGAAGTCGCCGAGCATCCGCATGCGCTCGTGGTGTATGGCGGCATCGGCCGCGCCGCGCGCAACTGGGAGTGCTTCGACCAGATCCTCGCGTCGCTGAAGGACCTGAACGAGGACGAGACGCTGCTGATCCAGTCGGGCAAGCCCGTGGGCGTGTTCCGCACCCATGCCGACGCCCCGCGCGTGCTGCTCGCGAACTCGAACCTCGTGCCGCACTGGGCCACCTGGGAACATTTCCACGAACTGGACCGCAAGGGCCTCATGATGTACGGCCAGATGACGGCGGGCAGCTGGATCTACATCGGCTCGCAGGGCATCGTGCAGGGCACCTACGAAACGTTCTATTCGGTCGCGAACCAGCACTTCAACGGCGACCCGAAGGGCCGCTGGATCCTCACGGGTGGCCTCGGCGGCATGGGCGGCGCACAGCCGCTCGCAGCGACGATGGCGGGTTTCTCGATGATCGCGGTGGAATGCGACGAGACGCGCATCGACTTCCGGCTGAAGACGCGCTACGTGGACCGCAAGGCGAAGACCATCGACGAGGCGCTGGCCATCGTCGAGGAAGCGAAGCAGACGGGCAAGCCGGTTTCGGTGAGCCTGCTCGGCAATGCCGCCGACGTGTTCGCCGAGTTCGTGAAGCGCGGCATCACGCCCGACTGCGTGACCGACCAGACGAGCGCGCACGACCCGATCAACGGCTACCTGCCGCAGGGCTGGACGGTGGAGCAGTGGCGCGAAGCGCAGAAGGTGGCGCCCGAATCCATCGTGAAGGTCGCGAAGGAGTCGATGGCCCACCAGGTGCGCGCGATGCTCACGCTACAGGAGCGCGGCGCGGCCACGCTCGACTACGGCAACAACATCCGCCAGATGGCGCTGGAAATGGGCGTGGAAAACGCGTTCGATTTCCCGGGCTTCGTGCCGGCGTATATCCGTCCGCTGTTCTGCGAGGGCAAGGGCCCGTTCCGCTGGGTGGCGCTCTCGGGCGACCCTGAGGACATCTACAAGACCGATGCGAAGGTCAAGGAACTGATCCCCGACGATCCGCACCTGCACAACTGGCTCGACATGGCGCGCGAGCGCATTGCGTTCCAGGGTCTGCCTTCGCGTATCTGCTGGGTGGGCGTGAAGGATCGCTACCGCTTGGGCCAGGCGTTCAACGAAATGGTCAAGAACGGCGAGCTGAAGGCGCCGGTCGTGATCGGCCGCGACCACCTCGACACCGGCTCGGTGGCGAGCCCGAACCGCGAAACGGAATCGATGAAGGACGGCTCGGACGCCGTGAGCGACTGGCCGTTGCTCAATGCGCTGCTGAACACGGCGGGCGGCGCGTCGTGGGTGTCTCTGCACCACGGCGGCGGCGTGGGCATGGGCTTCTCGCAGCACGCAGGCGTGGTGATCGTGGCGGACGGCACGCAGGCGGCGCACGAGCGTCTGGGTCGTGTGCTGCACAACGACCCGGCCACGGGCGTCATGCGCCATGCGGATGCTGGCTACGAACTCGCGCAGCAAACCGCGCGCGAGGCGGGCCTGAAGCTGCCGATGCTGGGCCGATGACTCAGGCAAACGAAATGTGTGCCGCGCGGGTTGCATTGTTGCGCGGTGCCGATCTGGTGGCGTCGCCGTGGAAGAACGGCGGCGGCGTCACGCGCGAGATCGCGGCGGCGCAAGCTGGTGCGATGGTGGAAGGTCCGGCGTGCGCGAGCGGGGCGGGCGCCGGACTGGACACCTTTGCGTGGCGAGTGAGTATCGCCGACGTCGCTCAAGCTGGACCGTTCTCGCGATTCGAGGGCGTGGACCGAACGCTCGTATTGCTTGAGGGCGCGGGCATGGTCCTTGAAGAGGCTGGCGCAGGCGCCACAACACGTACGCTCACGCAGCCGCTCGAGATCGCGAGCTTCGCTGGCGAAACGCCAATCGATGCACGGCTCGTGGCCGGCCCCACGCGCGACTTCAACCTCATGGTGCGTCGTACCTGTGCGCATGGCGACCTCACGGTTTGGCGCGGGGGAGACTTCGACGCACAGAAGGCAGACACGGTGTTGCTGTATTGCGTTCACGGTCCGCTCGAGGTCGCGCTGTCGACCGGAAGCCGGCATGCACTCGAAACGCGCGACACGTTGCGCATCGATGCTCCGGGGACCGTCAGCTGCACGCTCCAGGGGGAGGGTGGCGTGGTTCTCGCGATCCGGCTGCGCATGCGTGCGGGTGCTCAAGGTGCGACTCATTCATGAAACCGACCGTTTGGCATAACCTGAACCTTTGTCCGCATGGCGACCCGGACGTGACGATACTCGATGGGGCCATCGCGGTCCAGGATGACGGCACAATCGCCTGGCTTGGCGCGCAGCGCGACCTTCCCTCCCTGTACGCCGGCTGGCACCGCGAAGACCTGAAACGTGCGTGGGTCACCCCGGGCCTGGTCGATTGTCACACGCATCTTGTCTACGGCGGACAACGTGCAGATGAGTTTGCCCAGCGACTTGCGGGCGCAAGCTATGAGGAAATCGCAAGGCGCGGTGGGGGCATCGTCTCAACCGTGCGCGCGACACGCGCAGCGAGTGAAGAGGCGCTCTTCGCGCAATCGGCTGAGCGTCTCGAGGCACTCCTCGCGGAAGGCGTGACCGCCATCGAAATCAAGTCCGGCTACGGGCTCGATCTTGAAAGCGAACGCAAGATGCTGCGCGTCGCTCGTCGGTTGGGCGAGCGATATCCCGTCACGGTCTACACGACGTTTCTCGGTGCGCACGCGCTGCCGCCCGAGTTTGCCGGTCGCGCTGATGCCTATATCAACGAAGTCTGCGATCGTATGCTTCCGGCGCTCGCTGACGAGGGGCTCGTGGATGCCGTCGACGTGTTCTGCGAGCGCATTGGGTTCTCCCTGGCGCAAAGCGAGCGCGTATTCGAGGCAGCTGAGCGTGCGGGCCTGCCGGTCAAGGTACACGCCGAGCAACTCTCGAACATGGGCGGCACACAGCTCGCCGCACGATACAACGCGATTTCCGCCGATCACCTCGAATTTCTGGACGAAGCAGGCGTGCTTGCGATGATCGAAAGTGGGACGGTCGCTGTCTTGCTGCCGGGTGCGTTCTACTTCATCCGGGAGACGCAACTGCCGCCGCTCGATTTGCTGCGTCGCCATCGGGTGCCAGTCGCAGTGTCGACCGACTGCAACCCGGGCACCTCGCCGTGCACGTCATTGCTGACGATGATGAATATGGCCGCGACGCTCTTCCGGATGTCGGTGCCCGAAGTGCTGCGGGGGGTGACCGTACACGCCGCTCGCGCGCTCGGTCAGGCTGGCCGTCACGGCACGCTCGAAGCAGGGCGCCAGGCCGATTTTGCAGCCTGGCGGGTGCAATCGCTCGCTGAACTTGTCTACTGGTTTGGTCGACCGCTGTGCAGCCGGGTAGTCCGGGCTGGTCATACTGTCTACCAGATGCGAGGCGATTGAGTGATTCATCGCGGCCCGTCCAGTTGTCATCGGAATACACAATGAACAACACCCTTTTTGCAGAATATGCATGGTTGCCCGACGGCTGGCGTCGCAACGTTCGCCTTGAGTGGGACCGCGCCGGCACGCTGACACAGATCGAGGTTGACTCGTCGGCTTTGGGAGCCCCGTGCGCTGTTGGGCCTTTGCTGCCGGGCATGCCGAATCTGCACTCGCACGCGTTCCAGCGCGCTATGGCAGGACTTACCGAATATCGCGCCAACGCGACAGATACGTTCTGGAGCTGGCGCGACCTGATGTATCGCTTTGCCACACGAATCACGCCGGAGACGCTTGGAGCGATAGCACGATGGCTGTACATCGAAATGCTCAAGAGCGGCTATACCTCGGTGTGCGAGTTCCACTATGTGCATCACTTGCCGGGTGGCGGACGCTACGCCCGGCCGCACGAGCTCGCAGCGCGCGTGGTTGACGCAGCGACAGCGAGCGGAATCGGCATGACGATGCTGCCCGTGCTTTACCAGTACTCCGGTTTCGGCTCACAGCCGCCGCGTGACGATCAGGGCCGGTTCCTCAACACGCCCGAGGGTCTGCTTGGCCTGCTCGCATCGCTGCGTGCGGCATTGCCCGCCGACAGCTCCCGCGCATACGGCGTTGCGCCACACTCCCTGCGTGCGGTCTCGGAGCCGTCGCTGCGCGAACTGCTTGCTGGCCTTGATACGGTGGATCGCAGTGCACCGGTGCATATCCATATTGCAGAGCAGACAGCCGAAGTCGACGCATCAGTTGCGTTCTCGGGCGCGCGCCCGGTGGAATGGTTGCTGGATCGCTTTGATGTGGATTCCCGCTGGTGTCTTGTGCATGCAACGCACGTCAATCGTGCGGAAACCGCGGCGCTTGCGCGCAGCGGCGCCGTGGCCGGGCTAAGCCTGACGACTGAGGCCAATCTCGGGGATGGCCTCTTCCCTGCGTACGACTACCTTGGCGCGCGTGGGCGCATCGGTGTGGGCTCAGACAGCCATATCGCGGTCGACTGGCGCGCGGAGCTGCGACTCCTTGAATACGGGCAGCGGCTCCTGCGGCGCGAGCGAAACGTTCTCGCGTCTGCGGAGATGCCGCGGGTCGCTGACCGGTTGTTCGCCGCGGCACTCGATGGCGGTGCTCAGGCGAGCGGCCGCTCAGTTGGCGCGCTTGCAGTTGGGCGGCGCGCCGACTGGATGGTGCTGGATACCGATCATCCTGCTATCGCGGGCCACGGCCCCGACACGTGGCTTTCATCCGTGGTCTTCGCGGAGCACGGCGAAAGTGCTGTTCGTGACGTCTACACGGGTGGCGAACGGGTTGTACAGGACCGTGTGCATCGAGACGAGGATGTCGCCTACGGCGCGTATAAAGACGCACTCGCCGAGCTGTTGGGTCAGTAGCCAGGACTTAATATAAATCAGCAGGGGTTTCAAATGATCGAACGCAAGGATGTGCCAGTTTTCACTCTTCACCCGGGCAGGATTCCACTGCTTGTGTCGATCCCGCATCTGGGAACGTGCATTCCGGAGGACATTGCTTCGACGATGACGGACGTGGCGTCGCAAACGGACGATTGCGACTGGCACCTGGATCGTCTGTATTCGTTCGCGAAGCACCTTGGTGCGTCGATCATAACGCCGTCGTATGCACGCTACGTGATCGATCTAAATCGACCACCTGACGACGCAAACCTGTATCCGGGGCAGGATACAACCGGACTGGTTCCGGTTGATACATTCGACAGGAAGCCGCTTTATCTGGATGGTCAGTTGCCAGGAAGGCCGGAAATTTCGCGTCGGCGCGATATTTACTGGAAGCCGTACCACGAAGCACTTGTTGGCGAACTGGCTGCACTGAAACAACAGCACGGTGTGGTGCTGCTGTGGGAGGCACATTCAATTCGTTCGCAGGTACCTCGCCTGTTCGACGGCATATTGCCGGATTTCAACTTCGGCACTGCGGGGGGAGGGAGCGCAGTGCCTGGTCTCGCCGAAGAGATGGCAAAGATCGTCGAGGACTACGGGAGTTATTCAGTGGTCGCGAACGGTCGCTTCCGTGGAGGCTATATCACGCGAGAATATGGCCGGCCACACGAAGGCATCCATGCGATCCAGCTTGAGCTCGCGCAGCGAACGTATATGGACGAGGACTTCCCCTACGCATACGACAACAGTCGGGCAGCACTCATTGAACCGTTACTTGAGCGTCTCGTAAGCAGGGCTGTTGAAGCTGTGCGTGGCACGAACCGGTGAGTACGCCTTTTTGTTCAAACGTCCTTTCGGTCGCCGCATGGGCGGCGCCGAGGGCACTCTGATGAAAGCAGCTGGTTAGCACGTCAAGGTAAAGAAAATGGTATCCCGTGAAACTGGTATTCCTCAGTTCCGATCCCCGGACGCACCTGGGGAATTCGAGGCGCCGAGCGATCTGAACAAGACACGTGGGAAGTCCCCGTACGCATCGCTACTCCAGGTGCCCATGGCGTCGCTAGTGAGCAGCGTCAGCGATCGCGCAGACGTCCACTTCGCAGCAATTCTTGGCTACAACTAGGTCACAACGCCCAGGCTCCAGAGGAGAGAGTGCGCCTTAACGCTCCTGCTGTCAGCCTTGGCATGAACGGGGATTGATCGGGGCGGAGCAGGAAAGTCGGCGGCACGCATCGACGGGGGAAAGTGCGCCTGCGCGCCGACTGAGTTTCGATATAAATGAGCAATACGAAATATAGACTGTCATGTAACAGAGACTCGTTGCTATCGGGACAGCGAAGAGGACCATCGGGCTGAAGTATCAACAGGCTTCGCTCGCCGCGCGATCGCATACCACCATGTTGCTGCCGAAGCACACCAAGCTGTGCAAGGAAATAACAATGTTGCTTTCACGTCTTTCAATCAACGGGCGACTCGCCTCGGTGATGGCACTTCTGGGGATTCTGCTCCTGAGCATCGGAGCATTTGGCCTTGCCGGCATGGCGCTGAGCAACGATGCAAATCGTCGAACGTATTCCGAGCAGATGCCCAAATCCATCGCGGTCGGCGAAATGGCGATTGTGGTCGGAAAGCAACGCGCTTCGCTGGACCGGGCGGCAATTAATCCGGGGTCACAGGATGCCGTCAACATGTATGGCGAGGAGCGGGTGGACCGTGCCGCGGCGGCCAAGGCGTGGCGCACATACCTTTCGTTGTCACGGGACGCGGGTGAGGATCGCCTTGCCGCCAGGGTCACGAATGAATATGAAGCGGTCGAAAAGGAGCTGACGAGGTTTCGCAATGCCACGATACTCGGCAATCTGGATGAGATCGTGACACTGCTCTACAGTGTTGGGAAGACCTACTCGCAAATGCAGGATGCCGCGAACGCGCTCAAGACGTACCAGTATGAGCAATCGAAGCTTCAGTACGAAGCGAGCGAACGCCGATACAAGATGTTGCGGGCGGGTTGCATCGCTGCGATCGCGATAGGCGTTCTCGCGGCGCTAGGCGGCTGGTACTTCCTGGGCAAGGCAATCCTCGTGCCGGTGAATGAATGCATCACGCATTTTGAGCGCATCGCTCGCGGTGACCTGAGCCGCAACATCGACATCAGGAGACGCGACGAGATGGGGCGCATGCTTGAGGGGCTCGCCGGCATGCAGGATAGTCTGACTCGCACCGTATTTACCCTGCGTGAGGGGAGCAGCGCGATCGCGACGGCGACGCGGGAGATCGCCCAGGGCAACGCCGACCTGCAGGCGCGGACAGAGTCGCACGCGGCTTCCCTTCAGGAAACCGCGGCTAGTACCGAGGAATTGACGAGCACGGTCAGTCAGAACTCCGAGAACGCCCAGCGCGCGAGCAGCCTGTCGTCGTCGGCTCTGGAAATTGCGCGGCGCGGGCACGAGGTCGTTGCCAATGTGGTTACCACGATGAGCGAGATCCGGCACAGATCATCGGCTGTGTCCGAAATCTCGTCAATCATCGAAGGTATCGCCTTTCAGACGAACATACTGGCGCTCAACGCCGCTGTCGAAGCCGCTCGCGCCGGACCACAGGGGCGTGGTTTTGCTGTCGTTGCGGGCGAAGTACGCGTACTTGCACAGCGATCGTCGGCGGCCGCAAAAGAGATCAAGGATTTGATCCTTAGCGCAACGTCCCGTATTGAGGTCGGTTCCAGGCTTGTCAGCGACGCTGGCGATACGATGAGCGAGCTGATCGACGCGGTATCGCGGGTCCATACGATCATGTCCGAGATCTCAGCGGCGTCAAAGGAGCAGAGCAGCGGTCTCATGCAGGTTAGCGTCGCCGTCAGCGCAATGGACAAAGGTACCCAACTGAACGCGGCACTCGTCGAGCGCGCCGCCGCGGCGGCACGCGCGTTGCAGGACGAGGCCCAGGCGCTTGCGGAGATAGCGGCGGCGTTCAAGCTGCGCGAGGGCTCCGATACGTGAGATCGTGATGGGGTCGCGCCGTATTGTCGAGTCACCCGGCGCGACACGGCGTGTTCCCGGGTGACGTCTGGCGGCAACATTTAGTTGTCAAGTTCGGCGGGTTTCGATGGCCTCAGTCAATTCGTTCGCGGGCACGCGCTCGCGAACACCCGTACACGCAGCGAACTGGTCGTGCCCACAAGCGACTACCCCGGGGCCTCGTGGGTTTGCTCGTTCTGTCGCTATGCCCAGTCGATGACCGTTCACGTTCTCTGGGGACGATATGGCTCGATGCTCTTCGGTGAGGGCGTTGACCACGGCTCACGGTTGCGATGCAGACCGTCGCGTGAGGGCAGCGCCAGACGGTGCACCGCATGGGGTTAAGTGGGTCAACGGGTCGCAGGAAGTGGCAGGCTGCGTTTAAGGCTGTTCGGACCCGGGCTGATCTCTTGAATTCTGACCATCAAATGGTCCCGCGGCCTGAACCAGTGCGTTGGCGATCTTGGCCACGTGATCGGCGTCAATGGAAATGGCGACGCGGATATGTGGGCGGTGTGTAACCTGGAAGCGGGAGCCTGGCTGTACCGCAATCCCGCGTGCAGCAAGGGTTACCAGGGCATATTGCTGATCGCGAACTGGCAGCCAGATGCATAACGTTCCTTCGCCGGACACACTCAGTCCGCGCTCTTCGAGAGCGTCTGCCAGCCGCTTGCGTCTGACTGCATACGTGTCGCGAGCAAAGGCGACCTGGCGTAGTGCCTGCGGATCCGTGAGAAGCGCAGCCGCTGTACTCTGGAGGAGCCGGCTGGTCCAGCCCTCGCGAAAATTCCTGAGCGCCTGAATCTGGTCGGCAAAGGCCCCGGAGCTGGACAACACGGCCAACCGGAAGTCGGTTCCGAGCGACTTCGAGAACGTACGGATATGTACGGTGCGCTCGGGAAAGGCGCCTCCGAGGCTGAGTGGAGCGGCGCTCGAAAGTCCTGCCAGACCATCGAGTTCTACGATGCGCGTCGAGTTGCCAGCGAGGAGGCCGCGCAACTGGTCCAGCCTTGCGGCGCTGACGCGCGTGCCGGTTAGCGAGTGCGTCCCGGGCTGGTAGACGAACGCAACAGGCTGCTGTTCAAGGGCGGCAGCCAGCGAGTCCGGGCGCGGCCCGTGGCAATCACTTTCCACACCAATCGAGCGCGCGCCCAGCTTCTCGAGAACGTCGAATACGCGCAATGTCGTCGGATCCTCGATCGCGATCGAGCAGCCAGGGACGACAATAAGCTTCAGCGCGGTGTAGAGGCCGTCGTAGCCGCCATTGGTAGCGGTAAATACGCATTCGTCATATGGCCAGTCCGGCGCAACGGCATTTTTAAGTTCTCTCGATATGGATTCGCGCGCATAGCTATGCAGATTTCGGGTGCGATTCGCAAGGCTGAGTGCGCGGCTAACATCGGGCAGCAATTGGGGGTCCGGTGAGGCGAAGCGCAGATCGGCTACGACGTTCTCGCCGTAGTTTGCAAAGTCCTCGTACCGCGCCGGCCGCAGGGTCGTCTGGTCACCGAGTACCCACGTGCCGGTTCGGCCACTACCTCCCACCATGCGGAACGTGCGCAGTTCCTTCCACGCTCCGGATACGGTCGCAGGGCTTACCCCGAAAGCATCAGCGAGCTCACGAACCGGCGGCAACTGCGTACCGATGGGGACTCTCCCGCTACGAATGAGCTCGGCGACTTCCAGCGCAATGCCTCGCATCGTTCGGGAACTGATCTGCTCGACAAACGTCTGAAGATCCATCGGCGCCGATTATGTTCAATAACGAAAAAGATATTGTACATTTTTTTTGATAAACATATGCTTTGATCATGGTACCGGCGCAACAGGGCTGGCGCGTGAAAAGGCAGCAATATCGCCTGAATACGTGACCTCTCCACCGACGTCGTGTGATCAAAAAATCAATTCGGAGACAACTTGTGAAAACGCATCGCCACATCCGCCGGCTGTGCCACGTGCTGACGCTTTCGGGCGATTGGCGAGAAGCAGGTCGCGCAGTGTCGGGATCTTGCCGGCCCCAGTGCGTGTCACCCATGGCGTCCCGAAAGACAAACCCGCTCGTCCAGTTTGACTGATCTACCGTGCACTCGACGTCAGCCCGACCCAGCAGGATCATCGGGATCGAGACCACGTAGAGGCTTTTGGTTTCTTCCAATTATGCAGAGACGCCTCCTGGTGCTGAAACTCACCACGTTTCAACGGTGCCGTGGAGCGATCACAAGAAGAGGGATTTCCATGACTGTTCGTTCATGCGCAGTAGCCTTTAGCGCTTGCCTCGCTCTCGCAGGCAGCCTGACCTCGTTGAATGCTCGCAGCGAAGACGTGGCCGCCGGCACTGCATTCGACGTGAAGCTTGCGACCAAGGTCCAGAAGAGCGTTACGCCCTCAGTACGACTGGCGAAAGCTGGCAAGATTGTGATGTGTACGGAACTGGGCGATCCGCCCGGCGGCTTCCTGGCAGAAGACGGTGTGACGCCAAGGGGGTTCAACATCGATATCATGTCCGCCGTCGGTCCGGTGATGGGGATCAAGAGCCAGGTCGTCAACTATCCGTTCGCGGACATTTTCGCCGCACTCGATTCCGGGAAATGCGACGCGGTCATGTCGACTGACTCCAAGAGTCCAGCCCGGCTTGCGCGCTACAACTTCGTTTCCTACATGACCATCCGGCTGGGATTGATGGTCCCCAAGGGAAATCCCCTGGGCCTGAAGACCTTTGAAGACTTGTCTGGTCACCGCGCTGCCGTCCTTGTATCCAGTACCACTGAACGCCTCCTCAAGGCCACCAACGAGAAGCTGGTCGCTCAAGGGAAGAAGCCGATCGAGATCCAGTCGTACCCGCAAAATACGGTGGTATTTCGTCAGCTGGAACTCGGTCGGGTCGACGCGTTTGTGGGTGATGCCATGACGATCGGCTACTTCACGCATCTCATCAAGGACAAGTTCGAGGTCGGTGGACTTCCGGTTGAACCACTCACCATTGGCATCGTTCTGCGCAAGGATGACCCGGAGACAGAGAATGCTGTGCGCAAAGCCTATTTTGCGCTGTATGACAGCGGTTTTGTCGAACAGGCAGCGAAACGATGGGGAATGGCCGACCTGGTCGCCCTCTGTCGCGACGACAAGCCATGCTCGTGAAGAGCGTGTAGATATCCGGGGAGGACCATGCGGTTAGGATGACGAAGTCAGACCCTGCTTCACCAATGCAGCAGAGTTGGCATCGGTGGAACAGCGGTTTGAGGACCAGGGGCTGACTTACAATTTTCTTTACCAGTGAAGAGATTTCCGAAATGCATTTCGACGTAGGTTACTTTCTTGGTTTCGTCTTCCACCCCCCGCTTGCACTGTTGCGGGGGCTGCTGACGACGGTCTTGACGACATTCGTGTCCATGGCAATTGGCGTGGTACTCGGGCTGTTGCTGTCAGTGTGTGGTCTTTCTAGATGGCGCCTGCTTCGCTGGGTCAACAGCGCCTATATCTTTGTGTTTCGCGGGACTCCGCTCCTGGTGCAGGTTATCGTCATCTATTTTGGGTTGCCGTATCTGACCAATCTGAACCTGTTTCCTCAGGACGTGCAGCTGTTCGGCGCTATCTCTGTCGCTGGCGCCATCGTCGCGGGTGTCACGGCGTTCGCCCTGCACGAAGCAGCATACGTCAGCGAAATCGCTCGTGCCGCAATTGCGTCGGTGGATAGCGGGCAATGGGAGGCCGGCAGGGCTCTCGGGATGGCACCGGGGCTCGTCATGAAGCGCGTCATCCTGCCTCAGGCCGTCCGGATCATGTTGCCTCCGCTGGGCAATCAGATCAACGGGATGTTCAAGGCGACTTCCCTGTTGTACCTGATCGCCGTGCCCGAGATGCTGTTCATTGCTGACGCCATCCAGTCGGTGAACTACAAGACGATTGAGGTCTATCTCGGTGTCTCCATTTATTATCTCGCGCTTACAACCGCATGGGGATTCGTTCAGGACATGCTGGAGAAGCGATACTCAAAGGGGTTCAGCGCGATATGAAATCAGGATCGGTGACTTTTGTTGATCGTTTCGTTGAAGCGCCGTTGGTTTGTCGTGGTCATGGAGACTCAGTCGTGGAGAAGCATCTGTGAATTTCGATCTACATTACTTCCTTGAGCTGGTCTTCACGCCACCTCCACAGCTGCTTTACGCAGTCTGGATAACCGTTTCAGTCACCTTGACGTCAATGACGGTCGGGACAGTCGTTGGTCTGTTGCTTGCGCTATTCGGCTGCAGCCGGCTGGGGAGCCTGAAGGGGCTCAACCGGTTCTATGTGTGGTTCTTCCGGGGCACGCCGGTTCTTGTGCAAATGTTTCTGATCTACTTTGGCTTACCCTCACTGTTTGGCGTCGACCTTTTTCCCTCAACCATACACACGCTGGTATTTTCGATCAGCGGCAGTATTGTGGCGGGCATCCTCGCGTTTAGTTTGCACGAGGCGGCACACATGAGCGAGATTACCCGGGCTGGCATACGATCGATCGACAAGGGGCAGCGGGAGGCCGCGTTGGCCCTCGGCATGTCAGGCTCGCTCGCCATGCGCAGAGTCATTCTTCCACAGGCAATCCGCACGATTATTCCTTCGCTCGGCAACCAGTGCAACCTCATGTTCAAGACGACTGCATTCCTGAGCGTTATCGCGGTACCGGAACTGGTGCACGTTGCTGACAACCTGCGCTCGAGCAACTTCAAGACCTTCGAGGCGTACGCCGCAATCTCTGTCTACTACCTGCTGCTCAGCGCAGCGTGGATGTTCTTTCAGCGGTGGATCGAAAAGCGTCTGTCCTGGAGCGCACGCACGGTGAAACAGAAGCTTGACGATAAAACCGCAACCCTCTTGCAAATGGAGAACTGATATGCGCGAAGGTCGAACTGCGCCGGCCGTGGAGCTGCGCAACGTGAGCAAATCCTTTGGCACCCTGAAGGTGTTCGATCATGTCTCGCTGACCGTTGAACGTAACGAGACCGTGGTGATCATCGGCCCGTCAGGTTCAGGCAAGACGACGCTCATCCGCTGCATAAATCACCTTGAAGAAATTGAGGATGGCGAGATCTTCGTTAATGGATCACTCGTCAGCCATCGAATTCTCGGGAACAGGAAGGTTCCCCTTAGCGAGAAGGAGAAGACGGCAACACGCCGTAATGTGGGGATGGTTTTTCAGCGATTTAATCTGTTCCCCCATCTGACTGCACTGCAGAATATTATCGAAGCGCCGATGCATGTACTGAAGCAGACGCGGCAGGAAGCAACGACGCACGCGCTGGCGCTGCTCGAACGTGTGGGGCTGGCCGACAAGAAGGACCAGTATCCGGCTCAATTGTCCGGCGGACAGCAGCAACGTGTCGCGATCGCTCGTGTGCTCGCAATGAAGCCGGATATCGTGTTGTTCGACGAACCGACCAGCGCGCTGGATCCGGAAATGGTTGGCGAGGTCCTGGCTGTGATGAAGGAGCTGGCGAACAACGGGATGACCATGGTCGTTGTCACTCACGAGATGGGATTTGCCCGTGAGGTAGCAGACCGTGTCATCGTCATGGACAAGGGCGCCATCATTGAAGATGGCCCTCCCGATCAGATCTTCTCGAAGTCGACCAATGCGCGAACCGTGTCGTTCCTGAAGCGCGTTGCCTGAGAGCAACCAGGTTGGATGCCGGCGACGCTCGTCCTGGGCCGAAGGTCTCGATCGGCAAACGCCTTTTGCGCCTCAAGTGTCTGACGTAGAAGGTGGATTCATTGCTCGAGATCCTTTTCCAGAATTTGTCACCTCGTAAATCGACGCAACGAAACGAACGTCATGGCTATGTCCGCCACCGCTCGCCTTTCTGAATTCATCTTCAACGTCCGCGCGTTGCCCCCGGACGTTGTCGAACGCGCCGCGCTTCATATAGCCGATACCCTGGCGTGCATCTACGCCGGGTCGGCATCACATGCCGCTGCTCTACTGACGCAGGTCTCCGTGCCCTCCGAAGGAAACGGGCGAATTATCGTTCCCGGGTTGGGCGCCTGGAATGATCCAGCGGTAGCCGCAATGCTCATGGGTGTGTGTGCTCACGCGGACGATTTCGACGATACAAGTGAGTACTCGATGAACGGCCATCCGAGTGCGCCTATCGTGAGTGCCCTGGCAACGACGGCGAGCGTGACCGGCGCGAGCGGCGGGGACGTGATCCGCGCATATGCCGTTGGAGTCGAAGTGGCGTGCAAGCTTGGCAGTGCGCTGGGCGCCGCGCATACCCGCCGCGGCTGGCATACGATGTCGACGCTCGGCACGTTAGGGGCCACAGCAGCCGCGGCTAATCTGCGCGGACTTGACGCCGTTCAAGTGGAGCATGCGCTGGGGATAGCGGGTTCTTTTGCTGGTGGCTTGCTTGGCAACACAGGAACGATGACCAAGGCTCTTCATTGCGGCCGCGCCGCCCAGGCAGGATACCTGGCCGCGGCGCTTGCAGAGCAGGGGTTTACGGCGGGCACAGACATTCTCGAAGTGAAATCGGGGTTTCTGGATACCTTGACTGACCGATCGCTGGACCAGATTGATTTGCCCGTATTGGGAAGCGACTGGGAACTGATTTCACCTGGGCTCGCGGTGAAGCTTTATCCATGCTGTAGTTGCACTCACCTGGCGATCGATGCGGCCATCGATATTCATCGTCGCCGCGCTTTCAATCCGTCGCGTATCGAGCAGGTCACCTGTTCGGTACGCGAGGAGTGCACTCACTATTTGCGATTTCCGAACCCGACGTCGGGCATCGAAGCCAAATTCAGTATGAGTTACGCGGTAGCCGTTGCATTGGCACGTGGCAAGGTTTCACTGGACGATTTTGAGACATCCGCGCTTGATCGCGTTGATATTGCGACGCTCATGCCGCGAGTGCGCATGGTTACGGCATCGAAAACTATGGCAGCAGGCAACGTCGAGGTCGTTCTGACGGACGGAACGCATTTGAGCGCTTGCAAGGTCAATCCCCGTGGTTCCCCGGAGGATCCACCGACCTGGGACGACATTTTCGGGAAGCTTCGGGACGGTACCGCGCGCGCGACACCATCTACCTCATTTGATCGGGAAGCGCTTTTCGCCCAGATTCGGGAGATGCACCGACAGGCTCAGTTTGCCGATCTCCTTCGCGCATAGCTAGAGAGACTATAGGGCCCGACGGCGTTGCAACCAGGTCAACCTCGCCGCAACTCGCCGATTCGGTCGGCACCGCCGCCACGCGTCGATGGGGAATGGTCTGGCGGCGCTGCGCTGGGGTTGCGAGACGTGCTATCGGACCTCTGCCCGCGGCATCGCAGTGGGGTTGTGTCATGCGGACCGGCGCCCAGTGTCGTTTCGACCGAACTGAGCCCGCACGCCAAAGGGAACATCATTCATGAAGATCGTTTCGATCGACTGCTTCGAAATCCGAATACCTTATCGCCGAAAGCTCACTGCAGGTTCGGGGCTACCGCATGGCGCACATTCGGTGATAGTGAAGGTTCAGACGGACTACGGAATTGTCGGCGCAGGCGAGGCGTCGATGCCGGGTGGCCCCGTCTGGAGCGGGGAATCTGCTATGACCGTGCTGTCGATCATCAAGGAGTACCTCGCGCCCGTCCTCATCGGACGCGATCCCTGCAGAATTTCCGAAATCGCGGCCACTATGAGAAGGGCGGTCCGCGGGAATCCGTTCGCGAAGGCGGCGATCGAGATGGCATGCTTTGACATCCTGGGAAACGCACTTGGCGTTGGAGCTGCGCAATTGATCGGGGGGCAGCACCGCGACAAAGTCCCGATGGTCTGGTCGCTCGACTCCGGCGTTGTCGAGCAGGAAATCGAAGAGGTCCTTGACGTCAACGAGAGACTCGGTGTTCGTCTGTTCAAGGTGAAGGTTGGCGCCGCTTGTCCCGCAGTCGATCTGGAGCGTGTTGCCAGGCTGGTTCGCAATGTTTCGCCCGCGTTTGAATTCCGGCTTGATGCCAACCAGCGCTGGAACGAAATGACCGCTGCATGGATGCTGCCGCGCCTTCGTGAACTTGGCATCACTGCCCTCGAACAACCTTTGCCGAGCTGGGACCTCGCGGGAATGGCCCGTCTCAGGCATCAGGCACAGCTTGCGATAGTGGCGAACGACTCTGCGATGAACGCCAACGAGGTCATGAACGTCATCCTCTCCGCGGCGGCGGACATGATTGCACTGAAAGTGGCCAAGTCAGGTGGGATACTCGGAACCCTGCAAAGCGCCCAAGTCGCAGATGCTGCCGGTCTTTCCTGTTACTTGGACTGCATGACAGAGACCGGCCTTGGAACCGCCGCATATCTACAGACTGCGTGCGCGCTTAAAGACATGAGGCATGGCGCTGCGCTGCCTGGGCCGCTGATGTTGAGCGAAGACATCATCAAGTCCCCGATCGAATATCGTGACGGGTACGTGGAACTGCCAACCGGCGACGGACTTGGTGTACAGGTCGACTGGCACGTAGTCGAACGGCTCTCGGGATCACACGCAAATTGCGTCAGTTCGAGGAAATTGAATAGGCGAATGTCGGATGAACGACGAGCCGACGACGTGATTGACGATCACACGGACACCCTTGCGACAACTGCTCCGGTGTAGAGCGGTGAGCAGGTAGGGGTCTTTCGTGCAGGCACGATATATGGCCATCACTGCAATTGCGAAGCACGGCGCAACAGGGTGGCTTGCGGGCCTCTCACAATTGAGATCCAGAGTCCGAGCGAAAGGGCGGGGTTTCGCTGTTGTGGCGGGCGAAGTGCGCGCGCTGCAGTGCAGTCAGAGACTCTCGGGAGAGATTCGCTTTAGTGGGCTGGCCACCCGCTTTCAATGTTACGTGCGGCACTTGCATCGTTTTGAGCAAGCCGAGCCCAAATGAATCGATAGGAGTATTCATGCGTGTCACTACCACAAAGCTCTCTCTCGCCGCGGCGGTTGCGGCGCTCCTAGTCGGCGCAGCAGTACCGTCGTTCGCACAATCTGAGGGTAGCGCGCCAGCGGTCGCCGAATCTGCAGCCTCGAAGCCGCTTACCAATGCAGAAAAGAAGCAACAGGCCAAGGCGCAGCGCAAGGCGGAACGCAAAGCCGCGCGTGCCAGGAACAATGCGGAGTTAAAGCAGCTTGGCGAGAACGGCTATAGGCCATCGCAGAATGACCCGAACTATCCGCAGAATCTTCAGAATGCACAAAAGAAAGCCAATGCAGCCGCTGGCGCAAGCCAGTAACAGGCGCTACGCATGATCTGTCGGGCAGGCCGGCTTGTCTATCCGGATCGAGACTTGCCCGGCCTGTTCGCACTATCGTCACGCAGCCGCCGTGCACTGCGCGCAGCAGCAGTTCTCGCAATCTATCCAATCAGGACCCCCAATGTTCGATCGTAGCGGGCCACGTCGGACGCCCCTCAGAGGGGCGTCTATCGGGACCGCTTCCGATCGTTGCGCGGTTTCTTCTGCTCACTGCGCTTGCCGAGTTGGACGACGCGCGCGCGTGGAACACGGAGGCAAAGCGTCGCGTTGCGCTCTTCCGCGAAGAAGGGGAGCTGGAAGATGGCGACCGCATCTTGATTATGGGCGAGGACACGGACGGCAAGACCGACGACATTCTCGACATCGTAGTGAAGACGGACGAGCGCATCACGGCGGTGGCCGGCAAAGAGCAGGAAAACTTCAGCGCGTTGCTTCTGGCGCCGATGCCTGCTGACGACGAGCACGATGCCGACGAACTCTCGAAGAACGAGTCGAGCATCATCATCAACTACTCCATCGGCACGGGAGCGGTCGCCGACGCCGTGAAGTTCCTGTCGGGCGGCGATGCAGAGGTGTACATCTGGGAAAAGCAGTGGAAACGCCACAAGGACGACACGACGGCACTCGAGTACGACTTGCTGTCGACGCCGCACCATTGCTCGTGGCACACGCTCTCGTGGCACAGCTGGAGCAAGAAGAAAGAGGACGCTGAAGTGTCTTCCGACGCGCGCAAAGCACTGTCGCAGACGCGCGCGGGCGCTTACATCGTCGCCAGCAGCAACCTGATTCTCGACGACGACAATGACCCGCCTTGCATCCGTGCGAAGCGCGAGTACGAGGCTACCGCGAAGGAGGGCTCGGGCAAGTTTGTGAACACCTCGGCCCATCCCAACGAAAAGAATCCCGAGCCGATGGTTTTCGAGGTCATGTCGGGTGGCGTCAAGGCGAAATGGAAGGTTGCGGCGGCTCCTGCAGCGGCTGGTGCCGCCGCAGCGTTCGGCTCGAAGCCTCTGTCGCACGGCTAAGACGGGGTCGCTATGAACGCTCTACTGCAGGGTGCAATCCAGCTGCTCGAGGCGCATCCTGCGGTCGAGTCGGTAAAGGTCGAAGAAACTTCTGGCGGTGGTGCAAACGTCTCCGCGACATTTCTCGTCGACCTGCCGTCGCGTTGGGCCGCCGCGGGCGCGAGTCCGAACGGGGTACGAGCGCGAGAGGAAGTGCTCGTCGAACTTCCGTCCGGTTTTCCGGATAGGGCTCCGCGATTCACGTTGCGTGAGGATTTTCCTGATGCGTTGCCGCATATTTATCTGCACAAGCGCGGAAGTCGGGTGCCACCGTGCATTACGTTCGGCGACATGCTTGATGTAATGCATTCAGACGGGTTCTTTCGCCTTGCCGACCAGATGTCGGATTGGCTGAACAAAGCTGCGGTCGATGAGCTGGCCATCAATGAAAAGGGCTGGGAACCGAGTCGAAGGGAAGTTGGCTTCAACTTTGTCGAGATGCACCCCGCAGGATATTTCGACAAGCCACCGTACGGCGGGTGGCGCTTATTCATGTGCATGACGTGCTGGAGCAAAGACGGCCGCTGGTCGTTGGCGCGTGACCCGCAGCAGAAGTTCCCCGTTGGTGACCGCAACTTCATGCGTGAGTGGCTGAACACGCTTGGGGTGAACGAGACGGCTTATCGCGGGCATGAACCTTTGGTTTTCTGCTGGCCGCAAACCGCTCCTGGAGAGCAACCCGTCGTCCATGAGCGATATAAGGCCGATACGGTCACGACGTTTGCAGAGCTTGCCGAGCAGGCGACCGAGTGGGGATGTCGAGTCGCGCTAGACGATTTCGTGAACAACTTCAACCGCACCCTTGCAACGTCGAAAGACAAGTTCGAAGCGCTCTTGTATTTTGCCTTCCCGGTGCGCAGGCCCACAAACATTATCGGTACGCAGAGCCAGTTTGAGATGCTGGGCTACAAGATGCGGCTCTCGCTGCCGGCAAAACTGTCTGTGGAAGATACGACGCCGGTCAGTGCCGTTGCTTTCACCTCGCCCATCTCTTCGAAATTGTTGAGGCAGACGTCGGCGCTGCAAGAACAATCGAAAGAGTTACAACTGACGTTTGTGGGATGCGGGAGCCTCGGGTCGAAGGTTGCCGTGCATGTCGCGCGCGCGGGCGGTAAGGCAGCGCTGCTTGTAGACGGGAAGCTTGCTGCCGCACATAACGTGGCTCGCCATGCGCTGCTGCCTGAAGATGTGGCTAACTTCCACGGCAAGGCAGAGCGGCTGGCGCAAATCATGGCAAGCTTTGGTTCAAAACGCCCGAAGGTTGCCGCATCGGACGTTCGCGGCTTAGACGTCAAAGCAGCCAAATACCGAGATTTTTTTCGTAGCGCGCAATCGGTGGTGGTGAACACGACCGGCTCGTCAGCTGTGCGCGACTATTTCGCAAGGGCGAAATTTGACGCACGCATTATGGAGGGGGCGCTCATCCATCACGGCGACGCAGCATTCATGACTGTGGAAGGAGAAGGCAAAAATCCCTCAACTGTCGACCTGCTGTATCACGCATACGAGCGATTGCGCTCTCTCGGCTTTCTGCGGGATGCAGGTGTAACCGCGGCGGCGAACACTCTCGAAATCGGTATCGGTTGCCACTCGGTCACTATCCCCATGTCTGACGCTCGAGTCTCGCTCGTCGCAGCTGGTATTGGTCAGAGACTGCATCACTACGATGAGGTCGGCTTGCTACGGACCGGCATGGCGTCCGTCGCTTCAGTCGGCGAAGATGGGATGTCCATCACGTGGGTTCACGACGAGGTTGGCGCAACGCATGTGGCGGAGGTGTTCGATAAGAAGGCGTGGACCGTGCGCGTGCTTGATAGGGCGCATAAGAAAATTGTCGCCGATGTTGCAGAGCATCCAACGGTCGAAACAGGCGGCCTCATCGTGGGAAATGTCTCTGCGCTCACCAGAGAGATATTCATCACTGACGTCCTGCCTGCGTCGCCTGACAGCACGCGCTCACCTGCGCGTTTTGTGCTCGGGGTCGACGGAACGCTCGATACTATTCGCGACTACGAAGCGCTTGGTGGACACACGCTCTGGTGCCTCGGGACATGGCATAACCATTTGACGGTGAGTGGTCCATCACAGATGGACCGGGACACCGCGAAATCGCTCGATGGACAAATCCGCCACGCGGCAGTTCTGCTCATTCGCCACCCGCGAGGTTACGCTGCGCTGGTCCGCGATGGCGCGCCAGCGTAAGGCTCACACGGCTTCGATACTCGACACTACGGGGAAACACATGGACGCTCTTCAGCAGGTCGCACAAGTAGCATCGCCTGGAAAGTCGTTGAAAGCGCGCAATATGGTCTGGCTAGTCGCCGTTGGCGTCTTCGATGTCATCATATTGATGGTCATCGCCTTTCATCACCCCATCGACGACTTCACCGCGGACAAAGGGGTGGCGCTGCGAACGGGCCTGTCGGTTTTCCTGCCTGTTCCCATTATTTTTCTTTCGTACTTGCTCTCGCATTCGCAGAAGGCGATTCTCGTATTCTGGCGCCTTCGTAACCCGATGCCTGGTTCGCGCGCCTTCTCCGTGCATGCACAGACCGATACGCGGATTGACTTAGATACGCTGAAGAAAAATGTGGGAGCCTTCCCGAGTGATGACCGCGACCAAAATTCGATGTGGTATCGGCTCTACAAGCAGGTGGAGAACGAAGTATCGGTGCTTGAGAGCCACCAGAAATATCTGATGTTCCGGGACATCGCAGCGATGTCGCTATTGCTCGTACCGCTGGTGGCGCTTGGGCTTTTTCTGTTCGGCAACACGGTCACGGCTGTTGTGTGGTCTGCGGTGGTCTTCGCAGTGCAGTATCTGATTGCGGCGCTCGCCGCAAGAAACTCGGGAATTCGCTTCGTCCAGAACGTACTTTGCATCCATTCGGCAAAGAAGGTAAGCGGTGCTCGGCGCGCCGCTCCCAGGAGCAAATCCGAAAAGAAGGCGGGCGTTTCTGATGGACGAGGTGATTGACATACGGTGCAGTGCTTCGGTGTGCTGCGGCACCGATGCGAACACGCCCGCTCGAGCGAGGTGCGATTCAGCCGGCGTACTGCACTGGGTGCGTAATCAATAGCTTCTGAATTGCAGGGTGATGGGACATGCTTTCGATTGACCAGCCAGAGCTTTACCGAGGGGTGCTTGACTATCCAGACGGAATTCACTGTGTACGTGCTCCGGAAGAGGGCACGATGCGGCTTATTTTGAAGTTGTCGGTGTCCTACCTCCTGCCGGCGAAGTTGAATCGAGGGTTCAAGATTTACGTCGTCCCGGTTGAACTGAACGGGCAGTCAACGATAGGGCTCATGAGCGCATTCTTCGACGACGAGGATTGTCCGCTGACGTTATGGCGTCTCCTCACGGATGACGTACCGTCCCTCGACCTTCTGCATCTGCTCAGCCGGCGCGAGATTCTGGTCCACATATTTGATGAGCAGAATCGCGAGCTGTTAGGTTACAGCGCAGAGGTCGATGTGCCTCTCATGGCGAAGATGCGCCTCGAGCATGTAAGGTTCCCCCCCTTGAGTGACTCAAGCTTTGGTCACGCGCATGAACAGGCAAACATGTGGTTTGGCCTCAGAACTGCTGCTGACGACGCTGACGCGATTGCCGTGCGATTCGAGGAGCCTTTGTTTCCAGAAGACTTGACGATAGCCGACACCCGGCCACAGATGTACCAGTTCCACGGTGGGCAGGGGTACGCATTCACTTCGCTGGAGCGGGAGGAGCCAGGAGCATTCCAGGAGCTTGATATTATTTTGATGCTCCAGCGAGTCTTCAAGTCCGAGCAGATTTATCACGCACCAAGGCGTCACTACGACAAAGAAGAGATTGCGGACGTCATCGTCATCACCGACGACCTGTGTCTTATAGTGCAGGCCAAGGACTCACCGAATACAGAGAAAACGCTACAGCGCACCCTGAAACGAAAGAAACTGATGTCGGTGCATCAGGTAAACGATGCTCTGAAGCAGGTTGTTGGCGCGGTGGGCTACGCGGATTCCACGCGGCCGCTTCGTATGATTGTTGATGGAGGCGAGGTCTGTGTAGACATCAGTAAGCACCATCTTTTGTCGTTGGTTATTGTGCGAGAGCTTTTCACCGACACCTACGCCGAATACAGCAAGTCTTTGTTCAGCGCATTCGATGAGACAGGCCTGCCGTGTATCGCGCTTGATTACGCTGAGCTGCATAAGTACGCGACGTTCTGCCCGAATCAAGGGAGTTTCCTCGGAGCCTATTTTCAGGTCTTCGACGCCGCGCGTGAACTCGGCGAGTTTCCTCGACTTCGCTTCGGTGCTCGTGACGTTCGGGCCTTATGGGCGCATGCGGAAGGAGATTGAAGAGCATCCGAGCACGCCGAAGCCGCAACCTTTGCGTAAAATTGTGCTCTGACCGCTAACTATTGCAATACGACATGTCGCAGAATCCTGGCAACGAAACGTTCAGAAACGCAGAACCGTCGTGGGCAAATGCCTGCGTGGGCGAAAACGGCTCGCCCGACATCGTGGACTATGCCGCGGGCTTTGCTAATGCCGCCCAGGTGCTGCTAGAGCAGGTCATACGTCACCGAGGTTTGAAGCATCCGACGGACACCTTTGTGTATCCTATTTGCTTCAACATGCGTCATGCGATAGAACTGTACATCAAGGCAGCTATCGAATCATTGCGCCCGCTTGCTCATCACGATTATCGTTTGCCTGACGTCGACGTTCAGACATCACACGATATCGGGATGCTGTGGCGTTATTTCAAAGAGCACTCGGTTGCACTAGATTGGCGTTATAAAAAAGTCATCGAGCCTCTGGATACTGCCATATCAGATTTTGCGGAGGTGGACGCCACTGGACAGGTCTTTCGCTACCCGTTTGGGCGCGAGAATCAAAAGCACCTGACGGAGCTTGCAATAATCAATCTTCTGGTCCTCTGGAGGAAGTTTCGGGCGTTGGTTGCGGACCTGAAAACGTTGAACTACCAGGGTGAATTCTTTGGTGACGAGTATCGACACAAGACTTACACCCGACACCTCTCGCGCTTTGACCTTGTGTGCATCGGCTACCAACTGCCGCCGAGAGCTGAATGGCGCACAGATGCGTTCACAGTCGCGGAGGCTGCGCTTCGAGAACACTACAACCTTAGCTCCAAACAGTTCACGCTAGCGCTGAATCTCATTCAGGCGAACATCGAAATGGGTGCCATTATCGATGCCCGTCTCGAATTCAAATTTTTAACTTCAGCGCAACTCCAATTGTTCTTCGATTCGTGGTGCAAAATTATTGGCATTGACGATGTGAAGCGGCGATATGCTCCAGCATCAGAAGAACGTGCTGCTCTGCTGGATGCTGAGGTAGCTGGTTCATGGAGTTTCGAGGAATTTGTTGCAGACGCGGCCTTGCGAACCGAAATCTGGCCAACGCTTAGGGACAATATATCGCCGGAAGCGTTCGGAGAACTCAGAGCTTTGTACTACTTCTCAAGGAATAGCTCTTTGTATAGCGAGGATTTCGAAAGAGAGCGGGAGATAGCTGTTCGCGACACGCTGGCCCACCGTGATGCAGGGGAAGCAAGGCTACGTCAATCCGCGTTCTACCTCATGAACAAGCCGGCAGCATTGCAGCACGTGTTGAACACCTTGCTGTTCTTCGGGCATGTCGAATTGGTGGATGAATTGCTGAAACGCAATGAGCTGTCAGCCATCGCCGGTATCCTGCTTGAGCCAAGCCTTCGAAGGTTTGGTCGCCGTCGTTGCGAAGTCTCCGAGGCGACGAATGTCGAGCTGAGATTTCCAAAACACGAACTCTATGCTGAGACTCTGTTAGAGCAGCAATCGGCTGCCAACTTATAGAAGCCTTGCCCGAGTTCCGAGTGGGCTGTCAACATCTTTCACATTTCATTTGCGCGCCCTCCAGGTAGGCGCCGCGGCTTCGTGTGATGTTTGCGCGTTGGATTCAGTTTCCGAATTGGTCGAGGCTGTTTTGGAAAGACTGAATAAAAAGGGCGCCGGCAGGTGGTAGCCGGCGGCGCTATGTCGAGCTGACCGGCGAGGACGTACTCGTGTAGATTGTCAATTAGGATGGCCGCCCGTGCATTTTTTTTGTCGCCGGCCTTGCGGCGGCGGTAGCTTTCGACGTTGAGCTCGACGATCGTCGAGTGATGCACAAGCCGGTCGATGGCGGCGACCGTCATGCCGGGGTCGGGGAACACGTCGTTCCAGCCCGAGAGCGGTTGGTTTGCAGTTATCAGAAGGCTTTCCGCTCATACCTCTCAGCAATCAGCTCGAACAGAACGCTGGTCTCGGCCCGGTCCTTGCGGGCATACGACAGGTCGAGGATGATCAGATCGAGCGGTCGAGCTTGGCCAGCGCGGAAGGCAACTGCATGCTCTGGCGCGCGGCCTGCAGCTTCTGGACGAGCTCGCTGGTACGCGTGAACAACACGCGGTAGCCGACGTCGATCAATGCATGACCGATAGCCGATCCCAGGTGGTTTTTTCGGCCCCCAGGCGGGCCGAACAGGAGAACCGTGACGCCTTTCTCCAACCATGACTCTCCGGTGGCCAGCGCTGTGACATGCGCTTTTGAGACCATCGGCACGGCGCCGAAGTCGAAGGCGGCGAGCGTCTTGGTCGGGTCCAGATGCGACTCGGTTCGGTGCCGCTCGATACGTCGTTTAGCGCGTTCGGCCAGCTCGTGCTCTAGCAGTGCGCCAAGCAGGCATGCGGCCGGCCAGGCTTCCTTGTCCGAGCGCTCAGCGAACTCGGGGCACAACCGGCCGATCGTTGGCAAAGGCGGCTCGTTGAGCATCAGGGCCACGCGGCCACCATCATGCGCGGACGCGTTCATGCCGCCACCTTCTCGACGTCGGTGTTCGAGCGTTGATCCCGCGGGTTCATCAGATAGCGATTTCGTCGTTGTCGACCATTTGCGAAGGCGCTGGGCGTGATCGCGTGGGTATGTTGTTGACCCGTTGGGCCAATGAACGCTGATCGGCGGGTTGCATGCCTGTCTTGAGTGCATCAAGGTAGTCGGCGTACCACTGGATCATCGCGCGACGTTGCACCAGATACCTGGCGTGGTTGTAGTCACCGGCTGTGCCTTCTTCAAGGTGGGCTAGCTGCGTTTCGACGTGGTCTTTTACCCAGCCATGTTCGCGAAGAAGGGTGCTTGCGGTATGCCGTGTACCGTGACCGACCATGCGGCCCTTGTAGCCGATCTTCGAAAACACAAGGTTTATCGTGTTCTCGCTGATGACCTGGTGCTTCGTGCCGATGCCGGGAAAAACGTACTGGTGACGGCCTGTCAGCTTTTTGAGCTCCCTGAGCGCCGTAACGAGTTGCGACGGTAGCGGCGTGACGTGGCTGCGTCGCATCTTCATCTTTTCGGCGGAGATCGTCCACAGCGCGCCGTCGAGATCAATCTCGGTCCATTCGGCGTAGCGGACCATGCCGGGACGGCTCGCCGTCCAGATCGTCATCCAGGCAGAGACGTAGGCGATGAGGCGACTCGTTGATTTCTCGAGTGCACGCAGAAAATCGGGCAGCTCCGGTTCGAGGAGGTGGGGATAGGGTTTTGCTTTTCGCGCGGGTTTCGCAATGACCTTGAGCTCGGATGCGGGATTGAACTCGCACTGGCCGCGTGCGATGGCCTGACTGAAGATTTCGCGTAACCAGCCGCGGGCTTTCTTCGATACGTTGAGGGCGTCGCGCTTTTCGAAGCGTTCTTGGACGCGGGCGCAGTCGGCGCGCGTGATGTTTACGAGCTTGATCGAACCGAGTTCGGGCTGGATGTCCTTGTCGAGGTACGTTCGGATCTTGTTCAGCGTCGAGGCGGATCGGCCCGCATCCTGTTTGCTCTTGTACCAGAGCTCAGCGGCTGCCTTGAACGTGCCATCGTCGCTCGTGTCCGCCCGCTGGCGATCGATCCGTCGTTTCGCGCGAGGATCGGCGCCATCGGCGACGAGCGTCCGATATGACGCGGCCTGCTGCCTTGCTTTCTGAAGCGTAACGTCGGGGTAGCGTCCTAACGAGATGCGCGGTTGCTTGCCGTGCAGCCGATAGCGGAAATGCCAGAACTTGTTGCCCTCCGGCGTTACCCAGAGGACCAGACCGTCGCCATCGGCGATACCGTAGGGCTTCGGCCGGGGCCGGGCTGCTTCGACTTCTCGGACGGTGAGGGGCATGGCGAGTACATTGGGTTATCTCGAACTTTCAATGTACTCAAAAACGCACTCATCTGCACGCGGCTTGCCGTGCTCCAGCTTGGACGGCAATAAACAAAAAACCCCGCAAATTCAATCATTTACGGGGTCTTCTGGACTTCTCTGTACTACGCTAAACAGCCTTGTGGTGCCCAGGAGAGGACTCGAACCTCCACAGTGTTGCCACCGCCAGGACCTGAACCTGGTGCGTCTACCAATTCCGCCACCTGGGCACGTCTTCAAGCTAGAAGAAAATTGTGACGTGAATTCGCGTGTCTGTCAATAGATCTTTTCAAAAAATCTTCATCCCGGGAACGGGGCTGCTGCGTTTTGCGCGATAGCAGGGCAGTTGTACTCGTTGCCTACGCCGGAAATGAAAAAGGCCGGCATAAAGCCGGCCTTTTGAATCTGGTGCCCAAGAGAGGACTCGAACCTCCACAGTGTTGCCACCGCCAGGACCTGAACCTGGTGCGTCTACCAATTCCGCCACCTGGGCAAGGTGTCGTTTGCTGTTCAACGTGTTGTGCAGCAAAGACCGAAATTATAGCGGGATCGGAACGGCTGTCAAGCGTTTTGTGGAAGGTGATGAAACGCGCCTGCCGAAGCGTTGCAGACCGCGTGGAGTGGCCGTCTCGTCGGGCCGCGAGGCCGCTCCCACGGCTCGTAGGGTGCGATGCGGGTGTTAGAATGCCTCGCAGAAGTTCCGCCGGCAAAAGTCCGTGATTCAGGTGCTGCGTGCAGCGTGGCGCACGCAACGCGAGCGGTCAGGCAATCCACGTTACGGGCCGGCAGATTGCAGCACTCGAAGACCGGGCGCCGCGTGCATGTATCGCACATTCAGGCCGCGCAAAATCCGACGTCCACGCAACGAGAACAACCATCGATAAGCCCTTGAGCAAATATCCGTATCCGATTCCCAGCCGCGAAGAGATTCTCGGCGTGCTGCGGACCAGCGACTCGCCGTGCACCGCGAACGATATCGCCGAGGCGCTCTCCATCAAGCGCCAGGAGCGTGAAGGGTTCTTCAGGCGGCTCGCCGCCATGGAGCGCGACGGGCAGATCCGGCTCGACTCGCGCGGCCACTACCAGCTCGCCCATCCTTCGAATTTCGTCGCCGGGCGTGTGCAGGGTCATCGCGACGGCTACGGCTTCCTCGTGCGCGACGACGGTCAGGACGACCTGTTCCTGCCGCAAGGCGAAATGCAGAAGGTCATGCACAACGACCGCGTGCTCGCGCGCATCGTCGGCTATGACCGGCGCGGGCGGCCGGAAGGGCATATCGTCGAAGTCACCGACCGTGCGAACCGCAGTGTCATCGGGCGCCTGCTCAACGAGAACGGCGCGTTGATCGTTGCGCCGGAAGACAAGCGCATCGGCCACGATATTCTCGTCACGCAGAATCCCAAGAAGGCCAAGGTCGGCCAGGTCGTGGTCGTCGAGCTCACCGATTTCCCCAGCCGCCACTCGCAGCCGCTCGGCCGGGTGATGGAAGTGCTCGGCGATATCGACGACCCGGGCATGGAGATCGAGATCGCCGTGCGCAAGTACGGCGTGCCGCACGAGTTCAGCAAGCCCGCGCTCGACGAAGCCGCGAAGCTGCCCGACGCCGTGCGTCCCACTGACATTCGTTATCGCGTGGACCTGCGCGACGTGCCGCTCGTCACCATCGACGGCGAAGATGCGCGCGACTTCGACGACGCCGTCTATTGCGAGCCGATGCAGGTCGGCCGTGGCGAGGGCTTCCGCCTGATCGTCGCCATCGCCGACGTCTCGCATTACGTGCTGCCGGGCGGCGGTCTCGATGTGGACGCGATCGAGCGCAGCACGTCGGTGTACTTCCCGCGCCGCGTGATCCCGATGCTGCCCGAGAAGCTGTCGAACGGGCTCTGTTCGCTCAATCCGCACGTCGACCGCTGCGTGCTCGTGTGCGACATGGTGATCACCGCGCGCGGCGAGATCAAGGCGTACCAGTTCTATCCGGGCGTCATGCACTCGGCGGCGCGGCTCACGTATACTGAAGTCGCGGCGGTGCTCACCAACACCAAGGGCCCCGAGGCGACACGCCGTGCGGCGCTGCTGCCGCAACTGCAGAATCTCTATGGCGTGTACAAGTCGCTGTTCGCCGCGCGCCAGAAGCGCGGTGCGATCGATTTCGACACGACTGAGACGTATATCGTCTGCAACGCGCAAGGCAAGATCGAGCAGATCGTGCCGCGCCAGCGCAACGACGCGCACAAGCTGATCGAAGAGTGCATGCTCGCAGCCAACGTGTGCGCGGCCGACTTCATGAAGCGCCACAAGCACCCGGGCCTGTACCGCGTGCACGCGGGGCCGACGGCCGAAAAGCTCGAAAACCTGCGTACCTTCCTGCGCGGCATGGGCCTTTCGCTCGGCGGCGGCGACACGCCGCACGCGAGCGACTACGCCGCGCTGATGGCGCACATCCGCGACCGGCCCGACGCGCAGATGCTGCAGACCATGCTGCTGCGCTCGATGCAGCAGGCCGTGTACAGCCCGGACAATATCGGTCACTTCGGTCTTGCCTACGAGGCGTACGCGCACTTCACGAGCCCGATTCGCCGCTATCCCGACCTGCTCACGCACCGCGCGATCTACGCGATCCTGCAGGGCAAGAAGTACCAGCCGCAGGCACCCGATGGCGTCGAGCTCAATACCGCGCTCTCGCCGCGCGCCCGCGCGCTGCAGGCCGAGGACGAGGAGAAGCGCGGCAAGCGCGCGCGCGGCGCCAACACGGCGATCTGGGAAGAACTCGGCCTGCACTGCTCGGCGAACGAGCGCCGCGCCGACGAAGCCTCGCGCGACGTCGAAGCCTGGCTCAAGTGCTACTTCATGCGCGACAAGCTCGGCGAAGAGTACGGCGGGATGGTGAGCGGTGTGACGTCGTTCGGCATTTTCGTGCAGCTCGACGCGCTCTTCATCGAAGGCCTCGTGCACGTGACGGAACTGGGCTCGGACTACTTCCAGTACGACGAGATCAAGAACGAGCTGCGTGGCGAGCGCACCGGCATTCGCTATCGCCTGTCGGACCGCGTGCGCGTGCAGGTGAGCCGCGTGGATCTCGACGCGCGCAAGATCGACTTCCGCCTCGTGCGCGATACGCCCGTGAAGCCGGGCGGCAACCGGCCGATGCCGGTCGACAAGAGCGGCATGGAGGGTGGTCCGCGCGTGCGTGCGCTGCAGGGCGGCGACATGGCGCGCCAGAAGAAGGCTGCGCCGGCGCCGAGCGTCGCGGTGAAGGAGGCGCGCGCAGCGCGCGGCGCCGCCAAGACCGCGAAGAAGCGCTCGGCCGTGAAGCCGACGCCCAAGAAGCAGGCGCCGCGCAAGAAGCGCTGAGCACCTGCATGCGGAGCGCCAACGTGCTCCGCAGCCGTTTCATTATCCGGGCCGCGCCGCCGTGCGCGCGCCCGGTTTTTTCACTTGCCGGCCGCGTCGGCTTTTGCCACATGCGCGCGCGGCTTGCATACGCCGGACCGCACGACGCGGCCGGCTGACTATCGTTGTCGGCGGCGCTGTATCTGCGTCGCAAAACGTTCATCAGAGGTTGGTTCAGTCATGTCACGTCTCAAGGTTCTTTACGGGTTTCATGCGGTGACCGCACGCTTGCGGCACGACGCGTCCACGGTCGAGGATGTCTACTACGATCCGACGCGCCGCGACCGCCGCATGCAGGACTTCCTGCACACCGCGAAGGAAGCCGGCGCGCGCGTGATCGCAGCCGACGAAACGCGCCTCTGGGGTCTCGCGCACACGGAGCGCCACCAGGGCGTGGTGGCCCGCGTCCACGATCTGGCGCTCGCGCAGAACCTCGCTGAGCTGCTCGACGGCATCCAGGGCTCGCCGCTCTTGCTCGTGCTCGACGGCGTGACCGATCCGCACAATCTCGGCGCGTGCCTGCGCGTGGCCGACGCAGCCGGCGCGCACGCCGTGATCGCCCCGCGCGACCGCGCCGTGGGTCTGAACGCCACGGCCGCGAAGGTGGCGAGCGGCGCGGCGGACACCGTGCCCTATATCACCGTGACGAATCTCGCGCGTGCGCTGCGCGAACTCAAGGACGCGGGCGTGTGGGTGGTCGGCACCGCCGGCGACGCTAGCGCGAGCCTCTACGAGACGAAGCTCGACGGTCCCGTGGCGCTCGTGCTGGGCGCCGAAGGCGAGGGCATGCGCCGCCTCACGCGCGAAACCTGCGACGAAGTCATGCAGATTCCGATGGCGGGCACGGTCGAGAGCCTCAACGTTTCCGTGGCGTCGGGCGTGTGCCTGTTCGAAGCGGTGCGCCAACGCGCGGCCGCGCGCTGAGCGCCGACCGGTCGCCCGCGGGATGACCTGCCGCGCGATCCTGCGAGATGCGGGCAGCCCGTGCCCGCATCTCCGGTAAACTATGCGGATTCCGCGTTTTTCTCCTCCTCGGGCTGTACTCCCATGACTCAAGACGAACTCAAGCAACTGGTCGGCCAGGCCGCCGCCGACTATGTCAACGCGAACGTGCCGGAAGGCGCCGTGATCGGCGTCGGCACGGGCTCCACCGCGAACTGCTTCATCGACGCACTGGCGGCGAGCAAGGGCCGCTACCGCGGCGCCGTGTCGAGCTCGGTCGCGACCACCGCGCGCCTCGAAGCGCACGGCTTCAAGATTTTCGACCTCAACGAGATCGAATCGCTGCCCGTGTACGTGGACGGCGCCGATGAAATCGACGGCGCCGGCGCCATGATCAAGGGCGGCGGCGGCGCGCTCACGCGCGAGAAGATCGTCGCGTCGGTGTCGGACGTGTTCGTCTGCATCGCCGATGCGAGCAAGCGTGTCGACGTGCTCGGCCAGTTCCCGCTGCCCATCGAAGTCGTGCCGATGGCGCGCACGGCCATTGGCCGCCGCGTGACGGCGCTCGGCGGCGTGCCGGTGCTGCGTGTGCAAAAGGACGGCTCGCCCTTCATCACCGACAACGGCAACGAGATTCTCGACGTGAAGGGCCTGCGTATCAGCGACCCGCGCACGCTCGAGGCGCATGTCAACGCATGGCCGGGCGTGGTGACGGTGGGCCTGTTCGCCGCACGCGGCGCGGACTTCTGCCTGCTCGGCGGTGAAAACGGCGTCGAGCGCATCGATTACCGCAAGGCCTGAGCGGCCTCGCGCGAGCGGCGCGTGCAACAGGCTTGCGCCTGATTGCCTGTGCGCTGCCGCTCTTTATTCCGGCAGGCCTGCGTGGCCTGCCGAACCGAACATCGCGATTAATCATTAAAAGAACGCGATTTTCCGATCTGGTTGTCCGTGCATCCATCTGAAACTTCAATTCGCCTTTCGATTATTATTGAAAGGAAATCCCCCAATTCAAGGTCATCGAAAATCACTACGTTGAGAACCGCACACAAAAATGCGAATGACGTAGCAATAGTCTGACTGTCTGAGATATAAATTCACCGTCCGGCGACGTTATGCAAACGGTTCGCTAAAAGAGACGTCGAAACGACCGGGCAGGGGAAGGGCGGCGCGCAAAAATGCGCAGCGGCCCGAGGGTTTCTGTCAGGCAGTGCGTGAGAGTGACTGGCGTACGCCGTGCGGTACACGGGGAAATAATGATAACAGCGGGTGTTGAGCGATTTGTATCGGACTGCTATTCAATGGAGTCCGCGAAGCGTACGGGGCTTTACGGGGCATTCCTTTCTGTTCTCCGGATTTTCAATTCTGCATGACCGCCTGATTTACGCGAGTGCGTAAAGCTTAAGGCGTTCTGCGCGCGAGTTTTAATCTGGTCACTCCGTTAAACGGTCTTCCCGATATCGGGATGGTCCGCGGGGATATTCGCGCGTTTTAAATGCAGCAATTTAATCGGTATGGCAATTGAAGTCGTGTTAAATGCGCCCGCGCTATCAGGGGGAGTGCGCGCGCATTCATCCAACGTTCCCCTGTTTTATCAGGAAGACCACAATCATGAAGAAGATTCAGGCCATTTCGCTCGCCGCCATGCTCTCTTTCGGTTCGGTTGCCGCATTTGCAGGCGGTGCCGGCGGCATGGGCGCGCCGTCGTCCTCCACCACGTCGGCGGTGGGCGCAGCGGGCGTCGGCTTTGGTGCGACGGCACTCACGTCGAACTCGACCTCGTCGGTCAACGGCAGCTTCACGTCGGCGCTGACGGTGCCGGGCCATATCGACGCCACCGTGTCGCAAGGCAACCAGTCGTTTTCGAACGCGAGCCTCACGTTCGGTTCGAGCTACACGACGCAAAACGGCAACTCGCAGACCTACGGCCAGACGGCTAGCGGCTACGTCGGCCAGACCGGCACGACGACCACGAACCAGAATTCGTCGACGCTCGGCTTCACGAGCGCCACGCAGTCGGGCTCGCAGAACTTCAACTCGTCGGTGATCAACACGTCGTTCGACGGTTCGAGCGGCAGCTACGGCGGCTCGGGCTTCACGTCGAACGCGACCGCGAACGGCAGCGGCACGGCCAATGCGGACGGCGGCGTCGGCATCGTCGCAGCGGGCGGTTCGGGTTCGCTCACGGGTGGCATGCACTGGTAATCCGAACGGGTCAGCCGTTCACTAGCGCGTCGGAGAGGGGGCGCAGCCCCCTTTCCGTTCACGGAGAGAAGAATGAGCAAGCTGAAGCAAAAAATTGCCGTTGCCGGGGTGTTGCTGTTTGCAGGCGCCGCGTGGGCGCAAACCACGCCGACGATGACGTCGGGGACCACGTCCACGTCGAGCCAGACGAGCACCGTCTCCAATACCGTCGTATTGCCGAGCGGCGGTACGTCGGACGTCACGTATCACGGCGGCTACGATGTACGCACGACGCCTACGGTCTACGCGCCGGCCCTGACGGCCTCGGTGACCGAGACCTGCTGGGGCAGTATTTCCGCCGCGGTGTCGGTGGTGGGCGTGGGCGCGACGGCCGCGGGCACCATCAAGGATATGGACTGCAACAAGCGCCTGAATGCGGCCGTGGCCTGGCGCATGGACCGCAAGGACATCGCGTTCAACATCATGTGTCAGGAAGACGACTTCCGCGAGGCTGCCGCGCTGACCGATCATCCTTGCGGCGACAATCGCAAGGTCGCGAAGAACGACGGCGCACCCGTGCAATTGCGCAATGCCGACACGAGCCCGGATCCGAAGCTTCAGGAGCCGACCGACCCGTTCGTGCGCGAACGCGAGCACTTGCCCGCCTTGCCGCTTGCGCAGGCGCTCGTGCCTTCGGCCCATTGAGTCCGGCAAGGCTGAAGAGAAGAGGGCGCTCTCCTGTTCTCTCCAGCTAGCGCGGAGAGATCCGATCGATTCGGTATCCTCTATGCTCCGGTTGCCTTCGACCTTGCCTGACGGGGCGCGCGATGGCGCAGGCAAAGCGAGCAGGCGCGCAAAAGCGTGCCGCTACGGGCACGCTTTGTCAGAAGGACGAGACGCGAATGAACTCGCGGCGCGCAACGGAAACGCACGCGATTACGCGCTCAAGCGACCGTTTCCGCCTGATGCAGGCGCGGCAGCAGCCGGTCGAATTCGCGGCGCACGAGCCCGTAGCACTCGCAGGCGCGGGCTTCGAGGCCTTCGCGATCGAGCACGCGGATATGGCCGCGGCTGTGATGGATCAGGCCTTCGTCGTGCAGCTTGCCGGCGGCTTCGGTAATGCCTTCGCGGCGCACGCCGAGCATGTCGGCGATCAGCTGCTGCGTGACGCTGAGATCGTTGGAGGCCACGCGGTCCACTTCGATCAGCAGCCAGCGGCACAGCTGCTTGCTCAGCGAGTGGTGACGATTGCACGCAGCGGTCTGTGCCACCTGCGTGAGCAGCGCGTGCATATAGAGCAGCATGAGGCGGCGCAGGAAATCCGAGCGCGCGAATTGCTGCTTGAGGGCTTGCGCGCTCATGCGATAGGCGAAGCCCGCGCATTGCACCTGCACGCGGTTCGGCATCGTTTCGCCGCCCGTCAGCACCGGCACGCCCGTCATGCCTTCGCGGCCGACCGCCGCGATTTCGACCGAGCTGCCGTCTTCCATCGTCGAGAGCAGCGAGACGATCGCAGTGGTCGGAAAGTACACGTGATGAATGCGCTGGCCGGAATCGCAGATCAACTGTTCGGTGCGCAGATGAACGAGTTCGAGGTGCGGGGCGAGAGCCTGCCATTCATGCGACGGGAGGGCGCCCAGCAAATGGTTGCCGTGAAGATCGGATTGAAGGGTTAACATGACTGGTCCTCGTGTGAAGCAGCGCGAGCCGCCTCCTGTTTTTGATTCCGTTCGCCGAACTCGTTGTTATCTGCCGTTTCCCGTGCGGCTTTTGTGTTCGTCGTGCCGGCCCCATAGTCCCGCTTGTTGGTGCTTGTTCCAGCTTGTTCTTGCCTCGTCCCATTCGCGCGTTTGCGGGCGCGGTATCGTTCGTCCGCATCTGCGCTCGTGTGGCGATCTCTCTTTAGCAGGGTGTGTGCCAGTTGGTGCGAAAGCACGCATTGAAGCGGCTGAGCGCGAGCCGGCCATGCGGCAGCGCGGCGAAACGCCGCGTTTTTGTTTCAGTTTTGTACGGCGACCTTGCAGGCCGCCGTGCTGCGCGCAGCCCGATTGAAAATCGCAAGACAATGATTTGATTGAATTATTTCCCCTGGCGAGCGGGGGATTCAGAAATGGCTCCTCGTTGAAACATGGATCCGGGGCGATTCGGGCAGCGACCCAAAAAACAAGCGGTTTTGATTCACTTCTGTTGCAACGCAGACGAAGCCGGCGAAAAAACGTTCGGCGCTGAAACATCGCGCGAGGGTGGCTTGCGGCGTGCCCGCCGGTGCGCATGCGGTCAGTGTGGGTATGCGTACAGATTGGCATGCCGAGGTTTGCTCCAATGAGGTCCGTAAAAAGCCTCGAGGCGTTGTGAGGCTTGAGAGATCCGGGAAGCGCGTGACGCTTCGGGCGAGCCGGCCGGCAGGCAGGGGCGGCGCTCGTCGACGTGACCCGGCGTATTTCAACGGGGAGCTCACCGCATGAATCAGCTCGTGACGCCTGCCGGCTTGCTCGCGGCAGCCAATGAACCCGACGTCGCGCTCATCGTTCAGCCCGTGGTGCTGGCCGGGGGCTCGGGCACGCGGCTCTGGCCGCTCTCGCGCGAGCATTGCCCGAAACAGCTGATCGATCTGCTCGACGGCGAGTCGCTGCTCGAAGCCACGGTGCGGCGGCTCGACGGCATGTATGCCGAGGCGGGCGCGGCGATCCGCAAGGCCGCGCCGGTCGTCGTGAGCAGCGAGGAATTGCGGCTCATGACCGTCGACCGGCTCGGCCGCAGCGGCATGTCCGCTCGCGTCGTGCTCGAACCGGTCGCACGCAACACGGCGCCGGCGCTCACTGTGGCGGCGCTGGCAGCGCGCGCCGGGCACGAGGCGGCGCTCGTCCGCAATGGCGCGCTTGCCGTATGCGACAGCGACCCCGTGCTCATCGCCACGCCTGCGGACCACCTGATCGCGGATCGCGCGGCGTTTGCCGCCGCGCTCGAAGAAGCGGTGGGCTACGCGGCGCGCGGCGCGATCGTCACGCTGGGCGTGCCGCCGCAGCGCGCGGAGACCGGCTACGGGTACATCGGCGCGGGGGCGGCGCTCGGCGCGAGCGGCGCGCGCGTGATCGAACGTTTCGTGGAAAAGCCCGGCGCCGAACTCGCGGCGAGTTACGTGGCCTCGGGCGATTACCTCTGGAATAGCGGCATTTTCGTGGTGCGCGCATCAGTATGGCTCGCCGCGATCGCGCACTGCCGGCCGGCTATCGCGGCGCAATGCGCGGCAGCGTTCGAGGCGGCCGCCATCGACGCCGACGGCACCGTGCATCTCGATGCCGCGGCGCTCGCCGCGTGCCCGTCCGATTCGATCGACTACGCGGTGATGGAGTCGCTCGGCGCCAATGCGCGGCTCACGGGCGTGGTCGTGCCGCTCGCGGCCGGCTGGTCCGACGTGGGCGCGTGGGATGCGGTGTGGCAGGTGTCGAACAAGGACGCAAGCGGCAACGTGGCCCGCGGGCGCGTGATGTTCGAAGACGTGACCGACACGTTCGCACATTCGGACGGACGGCTCGTGGCCTGCGTGGGCGTGCACGGCGTGGTGGTGGTCGAAACGGCCGACGCCGTCCTCGTCGCGGCCAGGGATCGCGTGCAGGACGTCAAGGCGATCGTGGGCAAACTCAGGCAGGAGCGCAGCGCGGTCGCGCAGCATCACCGGCGCGTGGAGCGGCCATGGGGCTGCTACGACTCGCTCGATCAGGGCGAACGCTTTCAGGTCAAGCGCATCGTCGTGAAGCCGGGCGGGCGGCTGTCGCTGCAGATGCATCATCACCGCGCGGAGCACTGGACCGTGGTGCGTGGCACGGCGCGCGTCACGCGCGGCGAGGAGGTCTTTTTGCTGTCGGAAAACGAATCGACCTACATTCCGCTGGGCGTGAAGCACCGGCTGGAAAATCCGGGCAAGACGCCGCTCGAGATCATCGAGGTGCAGTCAGGCGGTTATCTGGGCGAAGACGACATCGTGCGCTTCGACGATGAGTACGGCCGGATACAACGGTGAACAAGTACAAGGTTGAAAAGCACGACGTTGGGCCGCGCGCGAAAAAGCGTGCGCAGAAGAAACATGCGCGCCGGCATCCCTGCATATGCACAGCCAGGGACTGCCGATCGATTTGAAGCCAGTTGAAAGCGTGTCGATTGAAGTAAGTGGGCGATTCATACGAACGCCTTACAAAAACAGCAGCGCAAGGGCCGACGGAACACGCGTAAATACGAACAAGATGCGTGCGCGCAAGCATCATGTCAGGAGATATCCTGGCTGGCGAAATATGCGAAGCGCATGGCAACGTAACACCTAAGTTCGACGACGCACGAGGGCCCGCGCAGTATCCGGCAAACATGGGCGATAACGCCCACATCGGGGGGGTAGGGTCATGGAACTGGGGAACAAGGAACGCTCGCTCGTCAGCAAGGTGATGGACGGGCTGATTTCAGGCATCGTCGAGGAGCGGTATGGCGCCGTGCTGCCGCCGCAGGACATCCTCTCGAAGGAGTTCGACGTGAGCCGCACGGTGATGCGCGAAGCGCTCTCCATGCTGCTCGCGCGTCACATGCTCGACGTGCGGCCGAAAATAGGCACGCGCATCCGGCCCATGCGCGACTGGCGCATGATCGACGAGGACGTCGTGAACTGGCGTTTCCGTTCGAAACCGGACAAGACGTTCTTGCGCGACGTGATCGAGTTTCGCGGCCTGATCGAACCGGCGGCGTGCGCGCTCGCGGCCACGCGCGCGAGCGCCGCGGACATTACCGGCATTCGCGAGGCGTTCGAGGCGCTGCGCCAGACGAGCACCGACGATCCGAATTTCCAGACCGCCGACGCGCTTCTGCACACGCGCATCCTCGCGGCGAGCGGGAATCAGTTTTATCAGCAGATGGCGGCGATCATTCGCGGCGCGCTGTCGCTCGTGAATCCGATTCTCAACACGCGTGACGGCGGCTGGAACAACGTCGTGGCGGCCCATGGGCGCATCGTCGAAGCGATCGAGCGGCGTGCGCCGAAAGAGGCCGAAGCGGCTGCGCTCGCGATGATCGAATACACCGCCGACGAGCTCACTCGGGCACTCTCGCCCGAGGCGCTGGAGCAGCGCTAAGGCCGTTCGCGGCGTCGCTTCGCTCGCCTCGATCCAGGCGCCGTGCGCGGATCGAGGCGAGCGCATTGCGGCGCGCTGCGTGTGCCGGTATCGTGCGTGTCTTTGGGTGCGCCGCGCGTGACGTACATGAGGTACGTTGTGCGGCGGCCCTCGACCTCACAGCCGGAGCACGCAGCACATGAGCGAAACACAAACGATACGTTGGGGCATCGTCGGCGCGGGCCGCATTGCGCACCGCTTCGCACAGGGCGTCGCGCACGTGCCGCATGCACGCGTCGAGGCGGTTTGGTCGCGGCGCGCGGCTACTGCGCAGGCGCTTGCCGCTACCTGCGGCGCAAAGGCGTGCGAGAGCCTGGATGCGCTCTTCGCGAGCGGCATCGAAGCCGTGTACATCGCCACGATGCAGGACAGCCACGCCCAGTACGCCATTGCCGCGCTCGAAGCCGGCTTGCCCGTGCTGTGCGAAAAACCCGCCACCGTGAACGGCGCGCAGTTCGAACGCGTGCTCGACGCGGCGCGCCGCGCGCAGCGCCTCTTCATGGAGGCGATGAAGCCGCCGTTTTATCCCCTCTATCGAAAGTTGCGCGCGCAACTGGACGCCGATCCCATCGGGCCGGTCGGGCTCGTGCGCGCGGGTTGTTCGGTGGCAAGCGTGCCTGCCGACCATCCCTCGCTGTCATTCGAACACGCGGGCGGGGCGCTGCTCGACATCGGCGTGTATGAAATGTTTCTTGCGGTCGACTGGCTCGGTGCGCCGCGCGAAGTGCAGACCGTCGGGCGCCTCGGCTCGACTGGCGTGGATACCTTCGCGAGTCTCAATTGCCAGCATGAGCGCGGCATCGCGCAACTGTTCTGCGGGCTCGATCTGCACGGCTATGGCGACGCGCTGCTGGCGGGGCCGCTCGGCAACGTGACGATCCACGCGAACTGGTGGAATCCGGCGCGCGCGACGGTGCGCTACGTGGATGGCCGCGTCGCCGAACTCGACGAGCCGTTCGAGGGCGGCGGCCTCAACTACGAGACCGCGCACTTCTGCGAGCTGCTGCGCGCGGGCGCGCTGGAAAGCCCGGTGATGCCGCACGACACCTCGCGCCGCATGCTCGCCATGGCCGACGCCGCGCGAGCGGCGCTCGGACTGCGTTTCCCCTGCGAGTGACAAGCTAAACAGCGGCCCGCAAGCGACACGGCCCGCGTGGGCGGGCCGTGCATGAAAACGCCTGAGGCAGGGAGGAAAATCAGTGGCGCGCAGGCAGCGCGAGGCGCTTTTCGTACCAGTGCTGCACCCATTCGAGCACCTGGCAGAGCACCCAGTACACGGCGGCGGCCGCGAGATAGAGCGGCAGCGGCTGATACGTCGAAGCGATGATTTCCTGCGCGCTGCGCAGCAGCTCCGTCACGGTGATGACCGAAACGAGCGACGTGTCCTTGATGAGGCTGATGAGGCTGTTCGAGAGACTCGGCACGGCGATGCGCAACGCCTGCGGCGCGATCACGTAGCGCAGGGTCTGGCTGCGCGAGAGGCCGAGGCTATAGGCCGCGAGCCACTGTCCGCTGTGAATGCCGAGAATCGCGCCGCGCATGCTCTCCGAGAGATACGCCGCCACGTTCGCGGAAAGCGCGATCACGCCTGCGGGCGTCGGGTCGAGCGAGATGCCGACGCTCGGCAATCCGTAATAAATGACGAAGATCTGCACGAGCAGCGGCGTGCCGCGCATCAGGCTCACATACACGCGTGCGATGAACACGAGCGTGCGGTTCGAACTGATGCCCATGAGCGCGAGCACGGCACCGCCGATGAGCCCGAAGATCATCGAAAGCACGGCGAACTTGACCGTCAGCACCGCGCCCTGTGCGAGCACCGGCAGCGACTGGATGATGAGCGTATAGATGGGCATGGGCGTAGGTAACGAATGGAAGTGGCGCGGTTTGCAATGGAGGCATATGTGCGAAGGGCGGCATCGTACGATGCCGCCCTTCGCGTCAGCCGGAATGTGCGGCGCTCGCGATCATTGCCGGATCATTGCGAGATCGGCTTCGTCACGTCGATGCCGAACCACTTGTCCGAGATCTTCGTGAAGGTGCCATCGGCTTCGAGTTGCGTCATCGCGTCGTCGATCGCCTTGGCGAACTTCGGATTGCCCTTCTTGAACGGAATGGCCGACGGGTTGCCGGCGCCGACCATCGCGCCCGTGCGCAGCGGCAGCTGCGAGTTCTTGAGCAGGTAGGCGAGCATCAGGCGGTCGTTCAGCGCCGCGTCGAGACGGCTCGCTGCGAGGTCGCGCAGATATTCGGGGGCACCCGGATAGGTCTTCACGTCGATGCCCGGCACCGACTTGGCCATGTCCATGTAATTGGTGCCGAGGCCGACGCCGAGCTTCTTGCCCTTGAGGTCTTCGAGCGTCTTGAACTGGCGCGTGTCGTCCTTGCGCTGGATGAGTTGCGCGGCCGAGTACGTGTACGCCGGCGAGAAGTCGAGCACGGCCTTGCGCTGGTCGGTCACGCCGACCTGATTCACGATCACGTCGAACTTGCCTGCCTGCAGGCCCGCGATGATGCCGCTCCATTCGGTCGTGACGAATTCGGGCTTGAGGCCCATTTTCGCGGCCACGGCCTTCGCGATGTCGACGTCATAGCCGACCAGCTCGCCGTTGGGCGCCTTCGAGTTGAACGGGGGGAACGTGCCTTCGAGACCGATGCGCAGCGTGCCGCGCGCCTTGACCTGGTCGAGCAGGTCATCGGCGTGGGCGCTGGCTGCGACGAACGATGCGCCAACGATTGCAAGTGCAAGGAGTTTTTTCAGCAAACCGGATTTCATGTTTTCCTCTTGTTCTGCTGCTGCGATTCTGGTGCTGGTGCACAGCGCCTCCGATGCGCCATGACTAGCGTGCCACTATAGCTTTACGCGCGGCCCGAGGCCAGCGCCCGCGCACATTCGGCGACGAGCGCCGGGCCCCGGTAGATGAAGCCCGTGTAGACCTGCACGAGCGAGGCGCCGGCCGCGATCTTGGCGCGCGCGTCGTCGCCCGAAAAAATGCCGCCCACACCGATGATGGGCACGTCGCCGCCCAGTTCGGCGCGCAGCTTGCGGATCACGTTGTTCGAGGCATCGAACACGGGGCGTCCCGAGAGGCCGCCCGTTTCGTTCGCATTTGGCATGCCTTCCACCGCCGCGCGCGAGAGCGTGGTGTTGGTCGCGATCACGCCTTCGATCTTGTGGCGCAGGAGCGTGTCGGCGATTTCCTTGATCTGCTCGTCGTCGAGATCGGGCGCGATCTTCAGCGCGAGCGGCACGAGCTTGCCGTGCATGTCGGCGAGACGCTGCTGCTTGTCCTTGAGCGCGGCGAGCAGGGCGTCGAGTTCGCCGCCGCCTTGCAGCTGGCGCAGATTCTTCGTGTTCGGCGACGAGATATTGATCGTCACGTAGCTCGCGAACGGATAGACGCGCTCGAGGCAGAAGAGATAGTCGTCGGCGGCGCGCTCGATCGGCGTGTCGGCGTTCTTGCCGATATTCAGGCCGAGAATGCCGCGATAGCGCGCGGCCTGCACGTTCTTCACGAACTGCTCGACGCCGTGGTTGTTGAACCCCATGCGGTTGATGATGCCGCCCGCCTGCGGCAGCCGGAAAATGCGCGGGCGCGGATTGCCCGGCTGCGGGCGCGGCGTCACGGTGCCCACCTCGATGAAGCCGAAGCCGAGCGCGGCGAAACCGTCGATCGCGGCGCCTTCCTTGTCGAGGCCCGCGGCGAGCCCCACCGGGTTGCGGAAGGTGAGGCCCATGACGGTGCGCGGCGAATCGGGCACGCGCGGGGCGAGCAGGCCCGCCATGCCGGTGCGGCCGGCGGCGCCGATCATGCGCAGCGAGAGGTGATGGGCGTCTTCGGCGTCCATGCGAAAGAGCTGGTCGCGGACGAACGGATAAAGGGTGCTGAACACGAGGGAGAAGGCGCGGGCGCCAGAAAATGGGAACCCGCTATTTTAGCGGTAACGCGGACCCTGGGCGATGCGCCCGGGGCTCAGGCTTCGGCCGTGAGTGCGGTCCATGCGCCGTCGAAGAGGCCTTCGAGCGGCTGGAAGCGCGCCTTGTACGCCATTTTCGGGCTCTCGCGGATCCAGTAGCCGAGATAGACGTAAGGCAGCTGAAGGCTGCGGGCCTGCTCGATCTGCCAGAGGATGTTGTAGGTGCCGTAGCTCGTATGGAGCGTGTCCGGGTCGAAGAACGTGTAGACCGACGAGAGCCCGTCCCCGAGGATGTCGATCATGCTCACCATGCGCAACGCGCCGGGCTCGTCCGGATGCGCAGGGTCCGGTTCGCGGAATTCGACCAGCCGCGAGTTGATCCGGCTTTGCAGCAGGAACTGCTCGTACTGGTCGCGGCTGTCGCGATCCATCCCGCCGCCCGCGTGGCGCGCGGACTGATAGCGCATGTAGAGCGCGTAATGCGCCTCGTCGTAGTGCAGCGGCGCGACCGTCGCGACGAGCGCGCCGTGCCGCTTCCACGCGCGGCGCTGCGTGCGGCTCGGCGTGAAGCGCTCGACCGGCACGCGCACCGGCACGCACGCGCGGCAACCGTCGCAATAGGGGCGATAGGTGAACACGCCCGAGCGCCGGAAGCCGGCCTTCACGAGATCGGTATAGACGTCGGAATTGATGAGATGACTGGGCGTTGCCACCTGCGAGCGCGCGATGCGCCCCTCCAGGTAACTGCAGGGATAGGGCGCCGTCGCATAGAATTGCAGCGCGGAAAGCGGTGAAAGCGGCAGCTCGTTTGGATGCGTCACGTTGGCAGCTCTCGTAGCAGTTCGGATCGTCGCGTGGCGCGCGCGTCGCGCCCCCAGCCTCGCGCGCAAGCCTTGCCGGGCCACACGGCGCGCCGCACATGGCGTGCCAGGGAAGGCCGGGCGGCGACGGGTTCGCTATTCAGTCTAACATTGACGCCGAACATGTATCCATCGAATTGAGCGGGCCGTAGCAAGTGCGCACGCGGCAATCGTGCGTCGCTCATGTGCCACTCATTTACCGCCCACCGGCGAGTCACGCTGCGGGCAAGAACTCGTCAGGCGCGCCTGTGCCGCCGAGCAGATCGGCGAGCACGGCTTTGTCGAATTTCCAGGGAATGGGCGCGGCGTTCACGTGCGTGCGTACGTGGGCGATGAACGCCTTGCGCGAGATTTCGCGCCCGCCGAGCGAGGCGAGATGCGCGGTGTTCTGCTGGCAATCGATCAACTCGACGCCGTGGCGGCGCAGATGCGCGACGAGCGCCGCGAGCGCGATCTTCGAGGCGTCGGTCATGGAGGCGAACATCGACTCGCCGAAGAACATCGTGCCGAGCGCCACACCGTAGAGGCCGCCCACACGCTCGCCGCCGAACCAGGCCTCGACGCTGTGCGCATCGCCCACGCGGTGCAGGGTGGAGTAGGCGTCGATCACGTCGCCGGTGATCCAGGTGCCGCGCTGGCCGCGCCGCGGCGCGTTCGCGCATGCGCGCATCACGGCGGCGAAATTGTTGTCGACGCGAATTTCCCACGCATCCTCACGCAGCACGCGCTTGAGCGTTTTCCTGAACGAGGGCGAGACCTTGAATTCGTCGGGGCGCAGGATCATGCGCGGGTCGGGGCTCCACCAGAGCACCGGCTGGCCGTCTGAGTACCACGGGAAAATGCCGCGCCGGTAGGCATCGATGAGGCGCGAGGGGAGCAGGTCCGCGCTGGCGGCGAGCAGGCCCGGCGCGCCGCTCGCCGCGCCGAGTGCGCGCTCGACGGCGGGAAACGGTTCGTCGGGCGAAAGCCAGGGGACCATCGTCGCGGGCGCAGTCAGAAGGGCGATCAGCCGTCGCGCAGCGAGCGCAGGACGTCGCCTGTGTGCAGCCCGAAGCTGCCCGACTGGCGATCGGCGAAGAAACAGCGCAGGGTCTGCCCGACCGTTGGGAACGCGATGTCGTCCCAGGGAATCTCGTGCTCTTCGAAAAGCCGCACTTCGAGGCTTTCCTCGCCAGCTGCGATATCGATGTCGAGCAGGCGCGCGAGATAGAACAGATGCACCTGATGCACGCGCGGTACGTTCAGGAGCGAAAAGAGGTTCTGCACCTCGACGCGCGCGCCGGCTTCCTCGAGCGTTTCGCGCGCAGCGGCTTCGGCGGTCGTCTCGCCCATCTCCATGAAGCCGGCGGGCAGCGTCCAGTAGCCGTAGCGCGGCTCGATCGCGCGGCGGCACAACAGCACCTTGTCTTCCCAGACCGGAACCGTGCCGACCACGTTGCGCGGATTCTGATAGTGGATGGTGCCGCAGTGTGAGCAGACGTAGCGTTCGCGATTGTCGCCGGGCGGAATGAGCAGGCTGACCGCCTGACCGCAAGTCGAGCAGAATTTCATGGGCACGATAGGGGGATGGGTGATGCGAGTTTATCACCGCTCAGCGGCTTCGCTCATGTGCCCAACGCTGGGAAGGCCGCGTCTTGAAGAGGCGTAAACGGAAAAAGGGTTACAGGCCAATGACCTGTAACCCTTTCGAATTCTGCTGGTTGCGGGGGTAGGATTTGAACCTACGACCTTCGGGTTATGAGCCCGACGAGCTGCCAGACTGCTCCACCCCGCGTCCGTCGAAGAAAAGATTATATGACAGTTCGCGCCGCGTTGCAACAACAAATGACGAGTGCCTTTCCAGGCGATTGCAAAATGTTTGCAGGACGCGCGCGTCAGGGCATCTTGAATCGTCAGGATAGAATCGGGGCTCGTTTGGCGCCGTGCTCGCTCTTCGCAGTGTTCACGCTGCGCCTTTGCCTTCTACAGCGCACTGCGCTTCATTTGCCTCTTCCATGGACATTCCCCTCGATCTGCAATCGATAGCCGCTCAGGAGCACGCGCTGGTGTTTCCCCGTTTCGACGCCGATCGCGCCTGGCAGCTCGGTGCGCATCTGCATGAACTCGCGCGCGCTCGCGCGCTGCCCGTCGCCATCGACGTGCGCACTTTCGGGCAGCAGCTCTTCTTCTGCGCGCTGGACGGCGCCACGCCCGACAACGCCGACTGGGTCCGCCGCAAGTCGCGCGTGGTCGAGCACTTCCGGCGCAGCTCCTATGCGATCGGCTTGCGCATGCAGCAAACCGGCTCGACGCTCGCCGAAAAGCACGGCTTGCCCAACAGCGATTTCGCGCCGCATGGCGGTTCGTTTCCGCTCACGGTGGCGGGTGCGGGCGTGATCGGCTCGATCACGGTCTCGGGCCTGCCCCAGCGCGCCGATCACGAACTGGTGGTCGAAGCGCTCTGCGCGCAACTCGACGTCGACTACGCGCAGCTCGCGCTCGCGAAGGTCTGAGACGATGCGCATTCCTCCGTTTTCGGCCTGGACCTGGCTCGTCATCGCGATCGTCGCGGAAGTCATCGCCACCTCTGCGCTGCGCGCGTCGGATGGCTTCACGCGGCTCGTGCCGTCGGCGATCGTCGTGGTGGGGTATGGCATCGCGTTCTACGGGCTCTCGCTCACGTTGCGCAGTTTGCCGGTGGGCATCGTCTATGCGGTGTGGTCGGGCGTAGGCATTGTGCTCATCACGCTCGTGGCGATGGCGCTCTATCGGCAGGTGCCCGATCTGCCGGCCGTGCTCGGGCTCGGTCTCATCGTGGCCGGGGTGGTCGTGCTGAATCTGTTCTCGAAGATGCAGGCGCATTGAAAGACGGCGGCTGAACCGGCGACTGCGTTGGCCGCCGCATTGGCCACGTTCGCGCCAGACCTTGCGCCTCGCGCGTAACATGGCCGGTTACCGCCGTGTGCCGCGTCGTCCTCCGGCGGCAATGCTTTCTGCAGATTTTCCCCATTGGGGCTGGACATGATCATTCGCTTTCCCGCCGACGCGCCGCTCTATCGCGACGCCAATCTGACCGTGGTCTTTGCCGCGCTCGTTGACGGCACACGCGTACCCTGCGCGATTTCCGTCGAGGCGCTCGAGGACCATTTCGGCGCGCTGCCCGCGAACCGCGACGCGTGGATGCAGGCGTTCGACGCCGGCCGCTCGCGCATCGAGGCTGTGGCACGCGCCCATCTCGAACTCAGCAACGGCACGCCGGTGCTGCTCAAGAGCGGTCACTTTCCGCCCGGACGCCTGGACTCGTAGGCTTGTACTCGTAGTCAGGCACGCCCGCTCGGGCGTCACGGGATTTTTGGTTGCCGCAACTGGCTAGCGTCGCCATGAGCATCGTCGAACGCAAGGAACGCGAACTCCACGCAAGGCAAGCAGCGCGCGCGCACGACCAGCGCGAGCGCATCCTCGACGCTGCGCGCCGCATCGTCATGCGCGAAGGCCTCGCCGCGCTTTCCATGCGCAAGATCGCCGATGCGATCGGTTATTCCCCTGCGTCCCTCTACCTTTATTTCGCCGGCCGCGACGAGATTGCCGAGGCGCTCGGCCGCGAAGGCTACGCACAACTGCTCGCGCAGCTCGAACCGCTCGCGCTGATCGCCGACGCGCGCGAGCGGCTTCATGCGCTCGCGCATGCATACGTGGCGTACGGCTGCGACCATCCGCAGACTTACGAACTCATCTTCATGGCGCACAAGGCGCGCGCGGAGCACGTGGGACCGGCCGCACGTCGTCAGCGCGACGCGCTGGCCGATGCGGCTGGCGCGCCTGAAGCGGACGCCGCGCCGGCCTCCGGCGCGCAACTCTTTGCCGCCACACTGTCCGCACTGACGCCGGCGAGCGGGGCCCATATCGATGGCCCGCTGCTCGCGCAGTCGCTTTGGGCCACGCTGCACGGCGTGGTGATGCTCACGCTCGCGCGTGCCGGCTTTGAGCACGCGACCCCCGGTCCGTTGATCGACGCCACGCTCGATGCCTGGTTCGGCACGCGCGCCGCCGCGGCCACGTTGCCGGCCGGGCAAGCGCCCGGTGTGGCGTCGTGATAGCCTCAGAAAGTCTGTGATCGCGCGTCGCCCGACGCAGGCGCCGCTCATCGTTCTGCCTTGCCAATCGCCATGTCACACGAAGCCAACGCAAGCCCGACCGCAGCCGATGCCGACTCGCACGTGCTCACGCGCGTAGTGAACCGCATCGGTTTTATCGAACTCGAGCGCCCGCAGGCGCTCAATGCGCTCACCACCGCCATGGTCCGCACGATGCACGCGGCGCTAGATCGCTGGCGCGACGACCCGGGCGTGCTCGCCGTGATCGTGCGTACGCGCCACCCGCGCGCGTTCTGCGCGGGCGGCGATATTCGCTTTCTGTACGAGTCGTACCGCGCGGGCGAACAGGCGGCGCTCGACACCTTCTTCGCCGACGAATATCGCCTCAACCACGCCATCTTCACCTTTCCGAAGCCGTATATCGCGATGCTCAACGGCGTGGTCATGGGCGGCGGCATGGGCATCTCGCAGGGCGCGCATCGCACGGGCGGGCTGCGGCTCGTGGGTCCGACCACGCGCATGGCGATGCCGGAGACGCGCATCGGCCTCTTTCCCGATGTCGGCATGGGCTGGTTTCTTGCGCGCACGCCTGGCGCGATCGGCCGCTATCTCGCGGTGACCGGCGAGACGCTCGATCAGGCCAGCGCCGTGTATGCGGGCCTCGCCGATGCGTCGCTTGACGAGTCCGCGTGGCCGGCGCTGCTCGATGCGCTGGAGAGCGAGCCGTTTGCGAGCGGCGCGGAAGTGGTCGCGCGCATCCGCCAGGCGGCCTTGCCTGCGCCCGGCCTGCGGTGCCTCGCCGAAGGCTCCTCGCTGGCCGCGGTGCGCGGCTGGATCGACCAGCATTTCTCGCTTGCCGATGTGCCGGCCATGCTGGCATCGCTCGAAGCCGCTCGCCATGCGGGCGCGGGCGACCAGGCGCAATGGGCCGGGCAGATGGTAGACGTGCTGCGTGAGCGTTCGCCGCTTTCCATGGCGGTGTCGCTCGAGGTGGTGTCGCGCGCGGAAGGCACGATGGCCGACTGTCTGCGCCGCGACCTCGACCTCACGCGCTCGAGCTTCGCGATTGGCGACGTGATGGAGGGCATCCGCGCGCGCATCATCGACAAGGACAATCATCCGCACTGGCGCTTCGCGAATAGCGAAGGCGTGCGCCGCGAAGACGTCGAGCGGATGTTCGAGAGTCCCTGGAGCTTGATGGAGCATCCGCTGCGCGAACTCATCGGTTGAACTGGCGCGCGCGAGGGAAGGGGGGAAGCGCGGCGGGAAAACTCGGGCCGCGCGTTGCGCACGGCCCGCAGGCGGGATCAGTCTTCGGCGGTTTCGCTCATGAACGCGCGCATGAAAACCAGCGCGCCCCAGCCCCACATCGCATTCGAAGCGAAGCCCGTGGCAAGCCGCGGCAGCATGTTGCCGGTCGGCCAGATGCCGCGCAGCGGATCGACGACGAACACCATCGCCGCGGTGAGCACGATGCCGCCGAACACGAAGGCCTGAACCCACGGCGCGGGCCGCGAAGGCGATACGCGCAGCAGCCACGCCATCAGCACGGCCCAGATGGCGCTCCAGATCGCATTCACGAGGAACTCGGGCAGCCCGAGCGGCTGGAACGGGTCCGTCGAAAATCCGGCCGCGTCGATGACTTGTGCGGCATGCAGGAGTGCGAGCGTCGCCTCGCGAAAGAAGAGCGACGCCAGAAAGCCGGATACGAACGGCAGAATCAGTTTTTGCATGGAATCTTGCGAGAGCTTCTTGGCCTCGCTGCGCAATGCGCCTCATGGAGCGGTGCGCGCGCGGCGTGCCGGTGTTTTTGTGGGTGCGTGCGCCATTATATCGGCGCGCGGTGCGCGCGAGGCGCACCGTATGCTAAAGCGTCGGGCAAAGCACGAAAGTGGAAAACCTAAGCTCAAAAAAATCGTTCTAAAGGGTGCGAGCGGTCCCTAGACTGGTTCCCCATGAAGACGGCGCCGCCGTCGCCGGGCGCTCTCGCGAGGCGCGCGGGGAACGCGCCGGCGCATTCCGTCTGCTGTCGAATCCTTTCAGTCGAGCCACGAGCGGCGCATTCGTTTGCGCGGCGTGCCCGCGCTCGCTCGCTGGCCGGCAGTCACCCGATTCGTGTTTCGAATTTCCAGGCAGGAGCAACGCATGAATGTGTTCTGGTTCATCCCGACCCACGGCGACAGCCGCTATCTGGGCACGACCCAGGGGGCGCGCGCGGCCGATCTCGCGTATTTCCAGCAGATCGCCGTCGCCGCCGATACGCTCGGCTACGAAGGCGTGCTGCTGCCCACGGGCCGCTCGTGCGAGGACGCGTGGGTCGTGGCGTCGAGCCTCATCGCCGCGACGCGGCGCCTGAAGTTTCTCGTGGCGATCCGCCCGGGCCTCTCGTCGCCGGCGCTTTCCGCGCGCATGGCCGCCACGTTCGACCGGCTCTCCAATGGCCGCCTGCTCATCAACGTCGTGACGGGCGGCGACACGGCCGAGCTGGAGGGCGATGGCCTCTTCGTCGATCACGACACGCGCTACGAGATCACCGACGAGTTCCTGCATGTCTGGCGCAAGCTGCTCGCGGCATCGCACGCGAACGAGGCGATCGACTTCGAGGGGCGCCATCTGCGCTCGGTGGGCGGCAAGGTGCTGTATCCGCCCGCGCAGCATCCGCATCCGCCGTTGTGGTTCGGCGGCTCGTCGCCGGCCGCGCACGCCATGGCGGGCGCGCACATCGACACCTATCTGACGTGGGGCGAGCCGCCCGAAGCCGTCGCGCGCAAGATCGCCGACATTCGCGCGCGCGCGGCCGAGCATGGACGCACGATTCGCTTCGGCATTCGCCTGCACGTGATCGTGCGCGAGACCGAAGACGAAGCGTGGGCCGCCGCCGACAAGCTCATCAGCCACCTCGACGACGAGACGGTCGCGCGCGCCCAGGCCGCGTTCGCAAAGATGGATTCGGAAGGCCAGCGCCGCATGGCCGCGCTGCACGGCGGTAAGCGCGGCACGCGCAAGGATCTCGAGGTGTATCCGAATTTGTGGGCGGGCGTGGGCCTCGTGCGCGGCGGCGCGGGCACGGCGCTCGTCGGCAATCCTGAACAGGTGGCCGCGCTCATGAAGGAGTATGCGCAGCTCGGCATTGAGACGTTCATTTTGTCCGGCTATCCCCATCTCGAGGAATCCTACCGGTTTGCGGAACTCGTCTTCCCGCTGCTGCCGGGGCGCGCGGCGAAGGGCGCGGGCGGCCCGCTTTCAGGGCCGTTTGGCGAAGTGGTCGGCAATCACTATCTGCCGAAAGTGAGCCAGAGCTGAGGCGCTGGAGAACGGCAGCAATCGTGGAGGATGCAACGATGACGCAATCCCTGGTAACGGCTGCACCCGCACGCGACCGCTCGCGCCCAGGCGGCGGCGTGCTGCGCGCCGCGCGGGCCTTCGTGCGGGCGGGCCGGCGGCGGCTCGCCCCCTGGCTCGTGCCGCTGGCGGTGCTGGCGATCTGGGAGATCGCCGCAAGAAGTGGCGCGCTCTCGACGCGCGTGCTGCCCGAGCCGCTCGCCGTGGTGCGGGCGGCGTGGTCGCTGATCGAGTCGGGCGAAATGTGGGCCGACGTGCGCGTGAGCACGTGGCGGGCGCTTTCGGGGTTCGCGATCGGCGGCGGCATTGGGCTCGTGCTCGGGCTGGCTACCGGGCTCTTCAAGCCCGCTGAAACCGCGCTCGATTCAACCGTGCAGATGGTCCGCAATATTCCTGCGCTCGCCATGATTCCGCTCGTGATTCTCTGGTTCGGCATTGGCGAGGAGGCGAAAGTCTTTCTCGTGGCGCTGGGCGTGTTCTTTCCCGTCTACGTGAATACGTTCCACGGTATCCGCTCGGTGGACGCCAATCTCGTCGAGATGGCGCGCAGCTACGGGCTCAAAGGTTTCGCGCTTTATCACGAGGTGATATTGCCGGGGGCGTTGCCTTCGATTCTCGTCGGCGTGCGTTTCGCGCTCGGCCTGATGTGGGTGACGCTGATCGTCGCCGAAACGATCTCCGCGCAGTCGGGCATTGGCTACATGACGATGAACGCGCGCGAATTCCTGCAAACCGATGTGGTGGTGGTCGGCATCCTGCTGTATGCGGCGCTCGGCAAGCTCGCCGACTGGCTCGCGAAGTCGCTCGAACGCTTGGCGCTGCGCTGGCACCCCGCTTATCAACAGGAGAACGAAGCATGAGCGCGAGTCAACTGGCGCCGAACTATGGCGTAAAGCGGGAAGCTTTCGAGCGCGTACAGGCGCGCGAACGCAACGACAAGGCGCAGGCGGCGCGCGAGGGCGCGACACCGCGCACGCATACACCCGAAATGGACGCCGCCGTTGCCCTTCGCGGCGTGGGCAAACGCTACGGCGAGCGCGCCGTGCTCGCCGGTTTCGACCTCGCGATCGAGCGCGGCAGTTTTGTGTCGATCGTCGGACGCAGCGGTTGCGGCAAGTCCACCTTGCTGCGCCTGATCGCCGGCCTCGAAACGCCGGACGAGGGCGCGGTGGAGCGGCGCGGCGCGGAGGGCGCGCCGCTCGATACGCGCATCATGTTTCAGGACGCGCGCCTCCTGCCGTGGAAGACCGTCTTGCAGAACGTGATGCTAGGACTTGGGCGCGGCGCGCGTGACGACGCCCGCGCGGTGCTCGACGAGGTGGGCCTGCTCGCGCGCGCCGACGAGTGGCCCGCGCGCCTCTCGGGCGGCCAGCGCCAGCGGGTGGCGCTCGCCCGCGCGCTCGTGCATCGTCCGAGCCTGTTGCTGCTCGACGAGCCGCTCGGCGCACTCGACGCGCTGACGCGTCTCGAGATGCATGCGCTGATCGAGCGCCTGTGGCGCGAGCATCGCTTCACCGCGCTGCTGGTGACGCACGACGTGCACGAAGCCGTCGCACTGGGCGACCGTATTTTGCTCGTCGAGGCGGGGCGCATCGCGCTCGATCAGCGCGTGCCGCTCGAGCGCCCGCGGGCGCGTGTCGACGCACGCTTCGCGGCGCTCGAGGAGCGCGTGCTGCAGCGCGTGCTCGGCCACGGGCCACAGCAAGCCGCCGGACGGCCGTTGGGCGCAGTGGCTTGAATCATTTTTTATCAGGAATCCTCTTGTTTATCCTCGAACTCACGGAGCCGAACCTATGAGCATTACCGCCATCAACGTACGCAACCAGTTTCGCGGCAAGATCAAGGAGATCATTCGCGGACCCGTCGTTTCGGAAGTCGATGTCGATACGGCATTCGGCATCGTCACCTCGGTCATCACCACGCGCTCGATCGACGAACTCGAGTTGAAGGTGGGCTCGGAAGTGGTCGCGCTGGTGAAGTCGACGGAGGTGTCGATCGCGCGCCTGTGAAGCGTGCCCGCGAGTCGGCGGCGCCCGCGAGTCGCGGCGGGCGGAAGTGCTAGCATGAACTGTCAGCGGACGACGAAAGAGGCGAGCATGGAGCCGAAGGGCATCGACATGGGCGACTACCAGGAGCGCTACAAGGACTACGACATCGAAGTCGCGGTCGAGCAGGTGCTCACGGGCGTGAAGGCGCACTATCGCGTGCTGCAGGGCGATACGGTCGTGGAGGACTGGCAGCTCGTGCATATCACGCGCCTCTGGTCCACCGAGCACGCGGCGGCAGAGGCGGGCTTCGAAGCGGCGCGCGCGTGGATCGATGCGCGCGGCACGCAAGCGCGCTAGCGTTTGCCTTGCGAACCCGCGCCGGGCGGCTGGCTTGCCCGGCGCGTTGCGTCGGCGAACATGTCGCGTAGCTGCTGGCGCTCGGCGCCGGTCAAATGTGCGGCGGCGGCCGGCACGGTGAGCACCAGGTGCAGCGTGAGGTTGCCGTGCACGCCGTTGCGATCCGCGAGTCCGACACCCGCCAGACGGATTGGCGTGCGCGCATTCGCGTTCGCGGGAATTTTCACTTCGAACGTGCGGCCGAGTACCTTTGCCTGAACGCCGCCGCCCAGCATGGCCGTCACGAAGTCGACTGGAAGCTCGCAGGCGAGGTCGAGCCCGTTGCGCGTGAAGCCCGGGCCGCAAACGATGGAGACCGAGAAAGTCGCGTCTCCGGACGGACCGCCGTTGACGCCGGGATGGCCGCCACCGGCCACCACGAGACGCTGGCCGTCCCATGCCCCGCGAGGGATCTCGACCATTTCCGATTTGCGCCACGTCTTGACGCCGGTGCCGTGACATTGTTCGCAAAGCGCGCCGCGATCTTCCTTTTCACATGCGGGACACGGACCTTTGACGGGGTAGTGGGCCTGAACGCCGCCGCCATTGAGCGCGACTTCGAGCGGCACGAATAGCTCGACGAGGCAGTTGGCGCCGCGCATGGGCGGCGCCGCGCGGCGCTGGCGCGGCGGAGCCTCGCCGTTGCGGGTCTTGCTGGCCGAACCTGCGGTGCCCGTTGGCGCGACGCGCCGGCCGCTCAGAATCTCGAAGGCTTCCTGAATGAGCTTGAACACCGGCTCGACTGCCGCCTCGCGACCCTTGTTGCGGTCGGGGTGGTACTTCGCGCGCAGTTGACGGTAGGCGCGCTTGATTTCCGCCGGCGACGCAGTCTCCGGCAGTTGCAGCCGCCTGTAGTATTCCTCGAAGCTCAAAGGCGTTCCCGGGTGTCTCTCGTGCACAGACGCAAATGAGCCCGCAACCAGTGCGGGCTCATTTGTTCACTGCTGAATTCTTTGGGGTGGCTGATGGGACTCGAACCCACGACAACAGGAATCGCAATCGAGTCGTCGAACACCAAATTCAGGTTAAAAATCAAAGCCCTGTGATTTTGATTTCGGAATATGCCCCACTTCATCGACCTGGCACTTGCGCGGGTTTGCGGCGGAGCGTTCCAAAATGCTGTAGCTATTTTAGCCGGTCCAGCTAATTTCGTTGCTTTGGTATCCGCACTGAGCCCGAGCGTCAGGTCGCGGAACGCGCGTGCGACCTTAGGGATTCCGTTGCGATCGATGACGAACTTCCAGCGGTTGTCCGACAGCTAGTTGATCATGCTGGTGCGCTGGTTCGGCTTGCAGCCGATGAGGTCGGCGAGTTCGCTCGTGGTCAGGTAGTCGCTCATCGATTGCTCTATTCGCTACTTGCCTTGAGTGCGTCGGTTCCCGGCTATTGGAGGCGATTACCTGTTACATGCATAGCGCCGCCGCCGGCCATGCTACTATTTCCTTTCAATTTGAAAGGAGACTGCTGATGGGCTGGAACGTGCGCTTTACCGACTACCGTGGCTATGACCTTCATTCGGAAACACTTGAGTGCCCCAATGAAATGTGGGTATGGCGCGCGAAAGTAAGCAGGGGCACGGAACGCGACATCGCTTCGAGTCAAGACCTGGAGACGAGCCACAGGACTCGGGACGATGCGGAAAGCGCCGGGTTCGCTTGGGGGCGCGCGATGGTCGATGAAATCTTGACGGGCTAGGCTCGTCGCGCTCATTTCTGCCTGTAGCGCGCTCTGCGTCGCTCGCCCTTCGCACAGGTTTGCCCACAGTTTCTGTGGAGAACTGCGCACTTTCGCCAAAACCTGTTTCACTCGGCGCTCTCGTCGCATCGGAAGGCGCGAGAGCGACTCGTTCGCCGACGGTGATGAGTCGGCAGGCTTCGATGTGATCAGGGCTCGACAGCGTGCAGACCTTTACCGCGGCGCGAAGCGCGGCGTTGATGCGGATGTTTCGTTGATTGATGCCATCGCTTCCTCTATTCGTTACGCGGTCGTTGCTTCGTCGGCTGCTGCGATGACGCTGCCGCGCGCTTCGCTTGTCGATCTCGTTGTAATACGCAGTCATCTCTCTGCCGCTCTGTGATGGGGGGATTGCCCCAAGTCGCTAAAGGTTGCTGCCACAGCCGCCGTTAACGATTTCCGTGGCGCGTCCACATTCACTTAACAATCTCTAAAAATTCACCCTCGGCGCCGGTGTTAGATTGCAACCGGGAGGAGAGCCAATGAACAATCACGTCATTCGCTACAAGGGATACATCGTCGATTTCACGCCGTTTGATGTTGGCAACGGAGAATTCGGTCCGCGGTGGGCCATCGCAATGGACGATACTGTCTGGGCTGGCAGTGTCCCGTTGTCTAGTGGTCGTTTGATGCATCGCGGTACCTACGAAGAGGCAACAGCAATCGGGAAACTGCAAGCTTTGCAAATGATTGACCTCGACTAATGCTGCGTGTCAGGTTACGCAACCACTGCGCTGCGTATTGATTGGATTGATCTCGTCGTCGTACCTGGCCATCTCTCTGCGGTTGTGTGGCGGGGATCTGGCAGCGCACGAATGTACTGAACGCTGCCTCGAAAATCCTTGGTCGTTTCTGACGCAAATGTGTGATTAACTTGCTCCCGCTCGCGCCCATGCGAGCGGCGCAGCAAGCGAAATCGGTGCAATGGGCCGGAGAATCATTGCCAGTCGTCGGGGACAAACTTTGGACAAAGTTGACGAGCTCACAACTGCCTACGAGGCTTGGGTCGCGGCACGCGAAGGATTGGCGCGTGATCTGCCGCCGCTGATCCTCGAAAACCCAAACGACGATTTGATACGCGCCCTGATCGCGCGCGAGGTCGCTACTCACCGGCAATTCGTTGCTGCGAGAGATCGGGCAAACGGCATGACTTAGGCGACAGTTCAAAAGTGTTTCATGCCTGGCTCAGGCTGACGACCCAGCGGAGGCGCAATTCGCCAGGACCTCAACATTTTCACGCAGCGCGCCAATGTTGCGGGGAAGCGCGTGTTCGCTGTTATGGCGATACCGAAGCGCGATGTACCGAATCAGAATTCGGCGGCAGACGGCTTGAAGCATGCGATTTCAAGCGCGAACGCTACCGCGACACCTGTCGGTGCGATTGATCACGTTGACCAGGTTACCGCGGGGCACATGGGTGCAGACTGCCGCGTGCCCGATGCATATGTGCAGAACGTGCACACAAAGGATTGCAGCCGTCGCATACGGGATCGCTTTCGCGGTCAACCGCTCGCGCCGCCTTTTGTTGACCGCCGCTGGCCGGCCACATGTAGTGCCTTGTTTTCAGAGCGGCAGGGCGCCGCATGGCGTTCACTAGATGAATCCGTCGGCTCGCGCCGCTTCGACTTGGTCTGCGAGCGGTTCAGTCTGACGAAAATTGCTTATACCGGCGCTTACACGGATTCCAGAAAGCAAAAAGCCCAGTTCATCGAACTGGGCTAAGCGCTTGAATTCTTTGGGGTGGCTGATGGGACTCGAACCCACGACGACAGGAATCACAATCCTGGACTCTACCAACTGAGCTACAGCCACCACTGTTTTCCTCAATTAGCGCGGCTTCGAAAGCGGCGTCAATCAAGAAGCAAGATTATATACATACCAAAGCTTGCTTGCCTAGCCCTTTATTCAAGAATTTCGTCCGGAACGCGCAGATATTCGCGGGCCTCGTCGAAGATCGCGAGATCTGCCTTCGCGAGCTTGCGGCTGTCCGAGAGGATGCGGCGCCAGCCGCGCGCGCCGGCCACGCCGCGATAGAGGCCCAGCGCATGGCGCACGATCGCGCCCAGGTAAGTGCCGCGCGCGATTTCGCTCGCGCAGTACTCGATGAGCCGCGCTTCCACTTCCTCGCGCGTGAGCGCAGCGTCGGTTGCGCCATAGAAGCGCGCATCGACGTCGGCGAGCACGTAGGGGTTGTGGTACGCCTCGCGGCCGAGCATCACGCCATCGACGTGCTGTAGATGCTGCTCGACTTCGTCGAGCGTCTTGATGCCGCCGTTGATGATGATTTCGAGCTGCGGGAAGTCGCGCTTGAGCTGGTACGCGTAGTCGTACTTGAGCGGCGGAATCTCGCGGTTTTCCTTCGGGCTCAAGCCCTTCAGGATCGCGTTGCGCGCGTGCACGATGAACACCTCGCAGCCGGCTTCGGCAATCGTGCCGACAAAGTCGCGCACGAACGCATAGTCCTCGACCGTATCCACGCCGATGCGGTGCTTGACCGTCACGGGCACGGAGACGACATCGCGCATCGCCTTCACGCAGTCCGCCACCAGTTGCGGTTCGTTCATGAGGCACGCGCCGAACGCGCCGCGCTGCACGCGCTCGGACGGGCAGCCGCAGTTCAGGTTGATCTCGTCGTAGCCCCACTGTTCGCCGAGCTTCGCGGCGCGCGCGAGGTCGTCGGGTTCGCTGCCGCCCAGCTGAAGCGCGACCGGCGCCTCGGCCGGCGTGAACGCGAGATGGCGCGGCACGTCGCCGTGGATGAGGGCGCCCGTCGTCACCATCTCCGTATACAGCCACGTGTGCCGGGAGATGAAGCGATGCAGCGAACGGCAGTGGCGATCGGTCCAGTCCATCATCGGCGCGACGGAAACGCGGCGGGGGCTGGCTTGACGGTTGGCGGACATGGCGATGGAAACCGATGAGTAACGGCTGGCGTGGAACAACCTTGCATTTTAACGCATACGGGCCGCGTTCTTCGTACCCTTTGCGCACTGCGCCAATTTGCCGGATACCTCTGCAGGAAGCGCGCCCGATAGCCATTTTCGGCCGAAAAACCCTAACGGCGTTATGTAATCCGCAGGGAATTTGCTGCGTCGCGCAAATTATTTTGAGAGCGCTTTTAGGGTCTGTTCGTCGCTCAGCCCCGTCAGAACTGCCTGACAGGATTGTTGTGTAACGGAGAATAGTAAATTCGGATTATCGCGATTATTTTCCGATAGTAGGTGTATACACTGAGTTTCGTTGACGCAGCTCGTGGGCACTGACCTCCCAGGCGCGGCGCCTTCCCGATCCGCAACTGAACCTGATATTGGAGTCCACCATGAAGACCAAACTCATCGCAGCGCTGCTGGTCGCAGCTACCGCTTCTGTTGCCGCTCCGGCGTTCGCCAGCGGCTACGGCCCGGCACCGTTCTATCGTCCGGACGTCGGCGCGCCCGCTTCGCAGCGTGGCCAGAGCGTCCAGACCGTGGCCGCCGAACGCGTCCAGGAACAAGGCGCCCAAACGGCTTACGGCGGTGTCGCCGGCTCGGCTTCGCAGTCGGGCAGCCACGCGAAGGCCACGGGCCCGCAATCGGTTTTCTTCGGCCAGTAAGTCCCGCCGAAGTTTCCGATTCGTTGCTGAGCCGCCCGTCAGTCGGGCGGCCTGAAAGCCGGATGTCATTGCGACGTCCGGCTTTTGCTTTTCTGCGTCCGTTCTGGTTTTTCCCCGGGGCGACGCTCAGGATGCGGCGCGCACGCGCTTGTCGATCGCCTCGCGAATGCGATCGAAGGCCGCGTCGAAGGCGTTGTCCTGGGTCGGAAAGCGGCCGGCGGCGATGCCGTCGACGGGCACGTTGCCGTTTTCCGCGTCCGTGAGGCTCTGGATGATCTGCGTCGAGACGAAGAAGCCGGCTTCGTGGTCGCCGTCCACGCCGGCTGTCATGTCGAAGCCCATGTATTCGTAGCTGCGTCGATTTTCCATGCCGATTGCTCCTCGTAGGCGCCTGTGCGGATTCTGGCACGTCTGTCGCCGAGCGGCGCCGCGGCCGGCCGCAGTGCATGCGGCCGCTTGTGCAGAAATGCGGCCGTATTCTGCAACTCCTGAAAAATTTCCCGCGTCGTGGTAGTTTCGGCGCTCCCCAACCGAACTGATGGACAACGTTTCCATGGAATACCGCACACTCGGCGATACCGACGTCAAGGTGAGCCTGATCGGGCTCGGCACGATGACGTGGGGCGAGCAGAACACGGAGCGCGAGGCGCACGAGCAGATCGACTACGCGCTCGAGCAGGGCGTCACGCTGATCGATGCCGCCGAAATGTACCCCGTGCCGCCGCGCCCGGAGACGCAGGGACAGACCGAGCGCTTCATCGGGACGTGGCTCGCGCAGCATCGCGCGGCGCGCGAGCGCATCGTGCTCGCCACCAAGATTGCGGGCCCGGCGCGCCAGCCGCACAACCCGCAGCACATTCGCGGGCCGCAGAACCAGTTCGACCGCAAGAATCTGACCGAAGCGCTCGACGGCAGCCTGAAACGCCTGCAGACCGATTACGTCGACCTGTATCAGTTGCACTGGCCCGACCGCAGCACGATGACGTTCGGCCGCAGCATGTATCCGTATCTCGACGATGCGTACACGGTGCCGATCGAGGAAACGCTCAGCGTGCTCGCCGATTTCGTGAAGGCGGGCAAGATCCGCCATATCGGCGTGTCGAACGAAACGCCGTGGGGCGTCGCGCAGTTCCTGCGCGCCGCCGAAAAGCTCGGGCTGCCGCGAATTGTCAGCATCCAGAATCCGTACAGCTTGCTCAACCGCACGTTCGAAAGCGGCCTGTCCGAATTCGCGCACCGCGAAGCCGTGGGCCTGCTCGCGTATTCGCCGCTCGCGTTCGGCTGGCTGTCGGGCAAGTACGAGGGCGGGGCGCGTCCGGAAGGCGCGCGCATCACGCGGTTCGAGCGCTTCAAGCGCTACAGCAAGCCGGAATCGGTGGCCGCGACGACGCGCTACGTGGAACTCGCCCGCGCCCATGGCTACACGTCCGCGCAGTTCGCACTCGCGTTCGTCAACAGCCGGCCGTTCCTCACCAGCAACCTGATCGGCGCGACCTCGCTCGAGCAGTTGAAGGAAAATATCGCCAGCGCCGACGTCAAACTCACTCCCGAACTGCTCGCGCAGATCGACGCGTTGCACGAGCAGCAGCCCAATCCGGCCCCTTAACGGGAAAGCGGGAAACTGCGCTGTCCTTTGCCGGGCCGCGCGGCGCCGCGCGAGTCGCCAACGCAGCAAAGTCGTTGGCGATTCGCAAGGCATACACTACGATCCAGCATGCGCCGCCCGGGGCGCCATCACGCCTCGCGTGACGGCGCCCGGCGGCCGTCCATACGCTCAATCCCGGAGAATTTTCACAATGACGAGCGCACGTCCAGCGCAATCGCCCCCGTCTTACGGCTGGCCCATTTTCATTTTGCTGGCGGTGGCCGGCCTCTTCTACGTGAAGTGGTTCCCGTACTATCACCGCGCATTCACGGCCGAGGAAACCCACTCCATCGGCAAATCGATCCTGATGGGCGGCTCGGCCACGGCCCCCGACCCCTCGTTCTCCGCCGCGCTCGATTACGCCTACGCCTACGGCAAGGCGATCTGGCAGGCCATGGTGCTCGGCCTGCTGCTCGGCTCCGGCGTGCAGGCGCTCCTGCCCGTGCAGTGGGTCGCGCGCGTGCTCGGCCGGCGCGGCTTCGGCAGCGTGGCGGCGGGCGGCCTGCTCGCCGTGCCCGGCATGATGTGCACCTGCTGCGCCGCGCCCGTGGTGGTGGGCCTGCGCGCGCGCAATGCGTCGGCGGGCGGCGCGATCGCGTTCTGGCTCGGCAACTCCGTGCTCAATCCCGCCACGCTCGTGTTCATGGGCTTCGTGCTCGGCTGGCAATGGAGTGCGCTGCGTCTCACGCTGGGCCTGCTGATGGTGTTCGGCCTCGGCTGGGTCTGCAACCGGCTCGTGACGCCCGAGGAATCGCGCGCCGCCGACGATCGGCTGGCGCAACTCGCCCAGCAGCAGGCCGAGGGCGGCAACGTCTTCGTGCGCTGGGCGCGTATCTTTGCGCGTATGGCCGTGCGGCTGGTGCCGGAATACATCGTGCTGGTGCTGTTGCTTGGCGCGGCGCGCGCGTGGCTGTTCCCGCACATCGGCCCGGAAGTCACGAGCAGCCTTGGCTGGATCGTCACGTTCGCCGTGGTCGGCATGCTGTTCGTGATCCCCACGGCCGGCGAGGTCCCCATCATCCAGGCGATGCTCGCGCTCGGCATGGGCGTGGGACCCGCGGGTGCGCTGCTGATGACGCTGCCGCCCGTGAGCGTGCCGTCGTTCGCGATGCTGGCGGGCTCGTTCCGGCCGCGCATGCTCGCGGTCGTGGGCACGACGGTGGTGTTCTTCGGCATTGCCGCCGGGCTCGCGGCGGTGGCCCTGGGCTTCTAGGGACGCCGGGACGAGGCAGGCGCCATGCGTTCAGCGTTGGCATTCTTGTAATAAGCGGGCGGTTCGCCGTCCGCCACGGAGCGGGCCCCGGCCCGAAAACCAGCATGGCAAAGCAAAAAACCAATCCGAAACTCGAGCAGGCGCTCACGCGCGGCGATCTCGCCATTCGCCAGGCCAATTCGGCCCGCGCCACGGCGGTGCTACGCGCGCTCGGCAAGATGATCGTCGAGGCTTCGGCCACCATCGGCGTCGAGGCGGATACCTCGATTCCCGACGGTGATCGCATCTACGACCCGGCCGACGGTCTCTGGCCGCAGTCGTTGCTGGTTTCGCTCGATGGCCCGGTGGAGGAGTCGGATCCCGAAGAGATCCGCACGGTGCGTTTGCTCGCCCAGACCCAATCGACGATGTTCCGCGTGGAATGGCATCGCGCCGACGGCAAGGTCGGCCGCCAGGAAGGCGGCCCGTTCGCGACGGTCGCGTTTATTTCGGACGTCGATATTCCCTGGGGCGACGACGAGGACTGAGCGCCTCGCTGTGCCGTTTCAGCGCATCATGCGTCGGCGGAACAGTACGGATGCGATCGCGAACGGCACCACCACGTAGATCGCGAGCACCAGCAGGTGCAGGCCGGCCTGCTCGACAGGCCGGTCGAGCATGGCAGGGCGGATCAGCGCAACGGCGTGCGCGAGCGGCAGCATCAGCGTGATGTGCTGCGCGGCCGCGGGCAGTTGCGCGATCGGAAAGAACACGCCGGAGAGCAGCAGCATCGGCGTGAGCACGAGCGTCTGATAAAACATGAAGAAGTCGTAGGAGGGCGCGAGCGCGGTGACGATCATCGCGCAGCTCGCGAACGCGAGGCCCGCGAGCGCGATCACGGGCAGCGCGAGTAGCATGGAAGGAAAGCTCGCGTAGCCGAGCAGGCCCGCCACCACCATGATCGCCACGCCCGAGAGCACCGACTTGCTCGCGGCCCACATCACCTCGCCGAGCACGACGTCGCCGAGCGTGAGCGGCGTGTGCATGATCGCTTCCCACGTGCGCTGCACGTGCATGCGCGAGAAGCCCGAGTACATCGACTCGAAGCTCGCCGACATCATCACCGAAGACGACACCGTGCCCGCCGCGAGAAACGCGATGTACGAGACGCCGTCGACGTGCCCGACCATCAGCCCGAGCCCGAAGCCGAGACCGAACAGATAGATCATCGGGTCGGCGAGATTGCCGAACATCGACGCGAGGGCGAGCTTGCGCCAGACCAGATAGTTGCGCCGCCACACGGCCATCCAGTGCGTGGCGTTCGAAGGCAGCGCGGCGCGCGGCTCGCGCACGCTCGCATGCTCGGGGCGCGAGGGCGTCGGGTTGTTGGTGCGTGTCTGCATGGTGTCCTTGGCGATTCGTACGCCGCCGTCGATCTTGCCGCCGTTAATCCAGCCGCCGTTAATCCTGCATCTCGCGGCCCGTGAGCCGCAGGAACACGTCTTCGAGATTCGCGGGCCGGTGCAGGTAGCGCAAATCGGAGCGATGGCGCAGCTTCGCATGGACGGGCGCGGGGTCGTCCACATAGCAGAACAGCGTCTCGCCGCTGATCTCCGTGCGCTTCGCATCGCCCGCGAGTTCGTCGCGCAGCGCCACCGGGTCCGGTCCGTACACCTCGATCACGTCGCAGCCGATCTCCGATTCGATCAGCGCCTTGGGTGCGCCCTCGGCGATCTTGCGGCCTTCCTCGATCACGCAGACGCGATTGCAAAGCCGTTCGGCCTCCTCCATGAAATGCGTGGTGAGGAGGATCGTCTTGCCGCGCGCGAGCAGCGAGCGCAGCCGCTCCCAGATCAGATGCCGCGCCTGCGGATCGAGGCCCGTGGTGGGCTCGTCCATCACGAGCACGTCGGGGTCGTTCACGAGCGCGCGCGCGAGCGTGAGACGCCGGCGCATGCCGCCGGAGAGCTCGCCCACGCGCGCGTCGGCCTTGCTTTCGAGGCGCGCGAATTCGAGCAGCGGCGCGACGAGGTCGCGCGTTTCGCGCGCAGACAAGCCGAAGTAGCGGCCGAACACGAGCAGGTTCTCGCGCACGGTGAAGTCGGGGTCGAGATTGTCGAACTGCGGCACCACCCCCACGCGCTGGCGGGCGTGGCGTGCGCGCGCCGGCACCGGCTCGCCGCACAGGCTGATGCGACCCGCATCGGGCGAAACGATGCCGAGCAGCATGCGCAGCGTCGTGGTTTTCCCCGCGCCGTTCGGGCCGAGCAGTCCGAAGCACTCGCCGGGAACGACGTCGAACGACAGGCCGTTGACGACCGCCCTGTCTCCGTAATGTTTGATGACCTGCTCGAATTCGATGGCGGGTGCTGGCATGGACCGGTTGAACGTGAGTCGAACGGGCATCGCGCGAGTCGCTCGAAGTACCGAACGAAAAATCGCACGAAACAAGGCGGCCCATTTTAGTGCATTGCTGCGTGGCGGGTCGGGCCGCGCTTCGAAGCGGTTTGACGATACGCGGGCAAATGCATGTCACGGCAAGCATTCAGCACTGAGCAAGATGCGTGCGGCGGTCGCGACACATCTGGCGTTTTTCGATGCACACCTGGCGTTTTCCAGCCCTTGCATGTGGAATTGCGGCGCACCATCATGAGAATCGCACAGCCTGCAAATCACGCGGGCGGGGAGAAGCGATCATGGCGAGCTATAAAAAAATTCTGCTCTGTTACGACGGCTCGCGCGAAGGCCGCAAGGCACTGCGTTGCGGCGCCGATCTTGCACTCGATCTGCAAGCCGAGACGCATTTGCTCTCGGTCGTCGACATGCGTTCGACGATTGCGCAGAGCGCCGGCTTGCTGACCGATGTGGCCTGCGGCCGCTTCGAAGAAACGGCGCGCGAGATCCTTCAGGAAGGCGTGGACTGGCTAACCGAGCGCGGCGTGCGCGCTCAGGGGCATTTCGCGTTCGGTCATCCGATCGACGAAATCGCGAATCTGGCCAACGAGCTGAATGCCGACCTCGTGGTGGTGGGCCACCGCTGCCGCACGGGGCTCTCGCGCTGGTGGATGGGCGCGGGCAACACGCCGCTGCTCGACCGCGTATCGTGCAGCATTCTGGTGGCGTGTTCGTCGGCGGCTGAGGAAAAGCAGCAGCAAGCCGCCGCATAGCGGATCAAGCGGGCCGGTTCGTAGAGAGCCGGCCTGGCTCGGCTGTCACCACCGGTCTGTCTCAGTTCGAGACGTTGCCTTCGTCGAGCTCGACGGCCGAGAGCTTCCACGAGAAGAGCCCGTGACGCTGCAGGATGGCGGCGTAGTGCTCGCCCGTACTGCCGCGGTCCCACGTGAGCGCGAACTCGTTGAGGCCGCGATAGCCGGCCGTGGTCACTGGCCGGGCCTCGGGCGCGGGATTGCCGGATGCCGCCGGGGCCGGTGGCGAGGCAGAGGCGGGTGCCGATTGCGCCGGTTCCGCCGATTGCGTGGATGGCGCGCCGGATTCCGCCGGCGGCGGCGCGTGCGGGCGGTCGCCGGGCTTGCCCGTCGGCGGCATGCCATCGAGCAGGGCGGCCACGCCTTCCGGTGTGGCGTAGGCATCGACGAGCGGACTAATCAATGCCGCGCCAATCACGGCGCCGAGGATCAGCAGCGGATTGCTGCTGTGCTGCCCCTCGACGCGCCGATGCAGCATCTCGCCCACCTGCTGTTTCAGGCTCAGGCGCAGCGCAGGGTAATCGACGTACTCGTTGAGCGCGACGGCGTCACGCGCATCGGCGGCGGCTTTCATGTGCTTCACCGCGATATAGGGCGACGCATAGGCGTAGCCGATCGCGGCAACCACCATTGCGACGGCAACCGTGATCGCGACGGGCTTTTTCCAGCCTTGGGTCTTACGCGGGGTAGAGAGAGATTCCGTCATCGGCATAGGGCAAATCGTTTAAACACGGTGTTGACCGCAAACCAGGCCAAACGATCCCGCCCGTAACCTCTTCTCACATTTCAGCTGCGTTCCTGCTTACTTCGCGAGCGCCGCGGGCAGGTCGCTGTGCTGTTCGGCGATGCAGCGGTCGATCGCGCGGCAAACCGCGTCGACCGTACCGACGAGGATGAGCCGCGACGGGCCCTGATAGACGCGCACGGGCGCGCGGCGCATGGGCTGTTCGGTGTTGAGCGTGCTGTTGAGCGACACGCGCGCAAACGCGGGCTGGGCCGAGGGCAGCACGGGCAGGTCGGCCGTGCTGGCCGCCACCATCTCTGGCGAGTCTTCGAAAAGCGAGCCGCTCAGCGCGGCAGCCGAACCGCGCACTTCGCGGACCGCGCACGAGGCGATTCCACGGAGATGGCGAAGACGGCCGAATTGGCGGAAGGGCAGCAGGCGGGCAAGGCGTTCCATGACTCTCTCCAGGTAGTGCGCAGACGGTGCGTGCGCAAACTCTGCGCGAACTGCGCGCAAACTACGCGCAGACGGATTGCTTAGAATTCGGTGGGGCGGATCAGGCCGACCGCAATGCCTTCGAGCGCGAATTCCGCGCTGCCGGCCTCGACAAAAATATTGTCGTAGTCGGGGTTCTCGGCGATCAGCTCGAGCCCGTTCGGACGGCGCTTCAGGCGCTTCACGGTGACGTCGTCGCCAAGGCGCGCCACGATGATCTGGCCGTCTTTCGCTTCGGCCTTCTTCTGCACGGCTAGCAGGTCGCCGTCGAGGATGCCGGCGTCGCGCATGGACAGGCCGCGCACCTTCAGGAGGTAGTCGGGGCGGCTCGAGAAGAGCGCCGGGTCGCACATGTAGTTCTGCGAGATGTGCTCCTGCGCGAGGATCGGGCTACCCGCCGCGACGCGGCCGACGAGCGGCAGCGAGAGCTGCATGATGCTCGGGTGCGGGAGCGTGAACTGGTGCGGCAGGTCGTCGGGCCCCGGCACGAGACGGATGCCGCGCGAGGCGCCCGCAGCCAGTTCGATCACGCCCTTGCGCGCCAGCGCACGCAGATGCTCCTCCGCGGAGTTGGCCGAGCTGAAGCCGAGTTCCGCCGCGATCTCGGCGCGCGTGGGCGGGAAGCCCGTGCGCTCGATGGCCCGGCGAACCAGATCGAAAACCTGCTGCTGTCGTGCGGTGAGTTTGGTCATGGCGCCACTGTATGTTTGAACAGGTAACTGTATTTTTATACAGTACTCGCCACTTTTCAAGTGTTACTTGAAGTTCATCGACTGAGCGTTGCCATCAGGCCGCTTTCCCGTGTTTGCGCGGATGAAACCGCGTTCCAGCAGCGACTTCCTCTGCCCTTACCACTTTTGCGTATTAAAAAATGAGAAAACATCATTTTTAATAATGTAAGCGGATCGCTAGACTGGCCTCCATCGTTAGCTGCAACTCACCAATGAGCGCAAACGAGCACACACGAGAACGGAGAACAGATAGATGGGCACGACACATACGGGGCGCGCGGGCTGGCTGAAAACACTGGCGGCAAAACTGGTCATCGGCGTGGCGCCGCTCGTCGGGGTCACGGCGATGGCGGCCATGGCGCCCATCGCCGCTCACGCGGATACCTCGCTGCTCAATGTCTCCTACGATCCGACGCGCGAGCTGTACCAGGACATCAACGAAGCCTTCATCAAGCAGTGGAAGCCGAAGACGGGCGAAACGCTCACCATCAAGCAGTCGCATGGCGGCTCGGGCGCACAGGCGCGCTCGGTGCTCGACGGCCTGCAGGCCGACGTCGTGACGCTCGCGCTGGCATGGGACATCGACGCGCTCGCCAACAAGGGCATCGTCGCGAAGGACTGGCAAAAGCGTCTGCCCGACAACGCCTCGCCGTACACGTCGACCATCGTGTTCCTCGTGCGCAAGGGCAACCCCAAGCACATCAAGGACTGGGACGATCTGACCAAACCGGGCGTCTCGATCGTCACGCCGAATCCGAAAACCTCGGGTGGCGCGCGCTGGAACTATCTCGCGGCGTGGGCGTATGCGCTGCACCAGCCGGGCGGCAACGAGCAGAAGGCGAAGGACTTCGTCACGAAGCTCTACAAGAACGCGGGCGTGCTCGATTCGGGCGCGCGCGGCGCGACGACGAGCTTCGTGCAGCGCGGCATCGGCGATGTGCTGATTGCATGGGAGAACGAAGCATTTCTCTCGCTCAAGGAGTTCGGCCCGGACAAGTTCGAGATCGTGGTGCCCTCCGTGAGCATTCTGGCTGAGCCGCCGGTCGCCGTGGTGGACAAGGTCGTCGACAAGAAGGGCACGCGCAAGGAGGCCGAGGCCTACCTGCAGTTCCTCTATAGCGAAGAGGGCCAGGAGATCGCCGCGAAGAACTTCTACCGTCCGCGTTCGGACAAGGTCCCGGCGGCGCTCACGGCGAAGTTTCCGAAGCTCAAGCTCTACACGGTCGACGACACCTTCGGCGGCTGGCCCAACGCGCAGAAGACGCATTTCGCAGATGGCGGCGTGTTCGATTCGATCTATCAGCCGCAGTAAAGCTGTCGGGCAGTACGCGGTCCGCATAACGACGTGACCGCATAACAACGAAGCGCGCCTACGGGCGCGCTTTTCGGCGCGAATTGGCAACGCACGAATCGCGCAACCCATGTCTGGACGATGAGCATGACAACGTTTCGATTGCGCAAGCCCAGTGCGCTGCCTGGCTTCGGCTTGACGCTCGGCATCACGGTGGCTTACCTGAGCCTCGTGGTGCTCATTCCGCTTGCCGCCACCTTTCTCAAGACGGCGACACTCGACTGGAGCCAGTTCGTGCGCGCCGTGTGGTCGCCGCGCGTGATCGCGTCGTACCGGCTCACGTTCAGCGCCGCGCTCGGCGGGGCACTGATCAATGCGGTATTCGGCTTCCTGCTCGCGTGGGTGCTCGTGCGCTATACGTTCCCGTTCAAACGGGTGATCGATGCGCTCGTCGATCTGCCGTTCGCATTGCCCACTTCCGTGGCGGGCATTTCACTAGCCGCCGTGTATGCGGGCAACGGCTGGATCGGCCAGTTCCTGCAGCCGCTCGGTCTGAAGATCGCCTTCACGCCGCTCGGCGTGCTCGTGGCGCTGACCTTCATCGGCTTGCCGTTCGTCGTGCGCACGGTGCAGCCGGTGCTCGAGGACTTCGAGCGCGAACAGGAAGAGGCCGCCGCGTGCCTCGGCGCAACGCGCTGGCTCACGTTCCGCCGTGTCGTGCTGCCCGCGGTGCTGCCGGCGCTCCTCACCGGCTTCGCGCTCGCGTTCGCGCGTGCGCTGGGCGAGTACGGCTCGGTCATCTTCATCGCCGGCAACGTGCCGATGAAGTCGGAGATCACGTCGCTGCTCATCATCACGAAGCTCGAGCAATACGACTATGCGGGCGCGACGGCACTCGCCGTAATGATGCTCTGCGTCTCGTTCGTCATGCTGCTCCTCATCAATTCGCTGCAGTGGTATTTGCAACGCCGCACGAGCCGCGGCGTCTCGGCCGGCAGCGCGCCGAATGCCGTGGCGGGCGCAACCGTCGCGGGAGGTGCGCAATGAGCACGCTGCCGCAACAACGCAGCACGCGCCGGCCGGATCCGGTCACCGAATCAGCGTGGGTGCGCTGGCTGCTGACTGGCATCGCGCTCGCGTTTCTCGCGCTGTTTCTCGTGGTGCCTCTCGTCGCCGTGTTCTGGCAGGCGTTGTCGAAGGGCATCGGCTTCTATTTCACGTCGCTCGTCGATCCCGATGCGCTCGCCGCGATCAGGCTCACGCTCATCACCGCGGCGATCGCGGTGCCGCTGAATCTGGCCTTCGGCCTCGCGGCTTCATGGGCGATCGCGAAGTTCGAGTTTCGCGGCAAGGCGCTGCTAACCACGCTGATCGACCTGCCGTTTTCGGTTTCGCCCGTGATTTCAGGGCTCATCTACGTGCTGCTGTTCGGTGCGCAGGGCTGGCTCGGACCTTGGCTCGAAGACCACGACGTGCAGATCATCTTCGCGGTGCCGGGCATCGTGCTCGCCACGATCTTCGTGACGTTCCCGTTCGTCGCGCGCGAGCTGATTCCGCTGATGCAGGCGCAGGGCAACGACGAAGAAGAGGCCGCCCACGTGCTGGGCGCCTCGGGCTGGCAGATGTTCCGCCGCGTGACGCTGCCCAATATCCGCTGGGGTCTGCTGTACGGCGTGATTCTCTGCAATGCGCGTGCGATGGGCGAGTTCGGCGCAGTCTCCGTGGTGTCGGGTCATATTCGCGGCCAGACCGACACGATGCCGCTGCACGTCGAGATCCTTTACAACGAGTACAACTTCGCGGCGGCATTTGCCGTCGCATCGCTGCTCGCGTTGCTCGCGCTCGTCACGCTCGGCCTGAAGCTGCTCGCGGAGCGCCGCCTTTCGGCGCAACTGCGCCGCGCGGACGAGATTCCCGCTTACGCCGGCCCGCAAGCCGTGGCCGTGCAACACGTTTCACAACACGCAGCGCCTCGCGCCGTGCGCCAACCGATTCAAGCAGGGGAGCAGTAAACATGGGCATCACCGTCAGCAATCTGCACAAGCGCTTCGGCGACTTCACCGCCCTCGACAACGTCTCGCTCGACTTTCCGCCGGGCGAACTGGTTGCGCTGCTCGGACCTTCCGGTTGTGGCAAGACCACGCTGCTGCGCGTGATCGCGGGCCTCGAATACGCCGACGCGGGCCAGGTCGTGCTGCAAGGCCAGGACGTGGGCGAGGTGGGCGCGCGCGAGCGCCAGGTGGGCTTCGTGTTCCAGCATTACGCGCTGTTCCGCCACATGACGGTGTTCGAGAACGTGGCGTTCGGCCTGCGCGTGAAGCCGCGCAGCGAGCGGCCCTCGGAGGCCGTGATTCGCGCGAAGGTGCATGAATTGCTCAAGCTCGTGCAACTCGACTGGCTCGCGCAGCGCTATCCGTCCGAGCTGTCGGGCGGCCAGCGTCAGCGCATCGCGCTGGCGCGCGCGCTCGCCGTCGAGCCGAAGGTGCTGCTGCTCGACGAACCGTTCGGTGCGCTCGACGCCAAGGTGCGCAAGGAGTTGCGCTCGTGGCTGCGGCGCCTGCACGACGACCTGCACATCTCGACGATCTTCGTTACGCACGACCAGGAGGAGGCGCTCGAGGTGGCCGATCGCATCGTCGTGATGAATCATGGGCACGTGGAGCAGGTGGGCAGCCCGCAGGACGTCTATGATCATCCGCAGACGGCTTTCGTCTACGAATTCCTCGGCGCCGCGAACCGGCTGCGCGGCAGCGTCGACGCACGCGGTTTCGTCGCCGAGGGCGCCGCGCAGCCGATCTCGGTGCACGCGGGCTTCGAAGGCCCGGCGCTTGCCTACGTACGGCCGCACGACCTCGTGCTGCACCGCGAAGCGAGCGATCATCGCGACGGCATCGTCGTCGACGTGCGCCGCGTGGTGACGCTGGGCGGCTCGGTGCGCGTGGAGCTGGAAAGCCGCACGGGCGGCGCGCTCGAAGCCGAGCTCGACCGCGAGTCGTGGCGCGCGCTGGGGCTTTCGGTGGGCGAGGGCGTGACGGCGGTGCCGCGCGGGCTGCGCGTATTTCCGGCGCAATGAGCGTTACAGTGCTCACATCGACAAAAACGAATAATCGGTCAGCAGTCCCGGAGAGAAGACCATGAATTTTCAGCAGTTGCGCTTCGTGCGCGAAGCCGTGCGGCAGAACATGAACCTGACCGAAGTCGCGAACGTGCTGTATACGTCGCAATCGGGCGTCTCCAAGCAGATCAAGGATCTCGAAGACGAACTCGGCGTGGACATTTTCATTCGCCGCGGCAAGCGTCTGACCGGCCTCACGGAGCCGGGCAAGGCCGTGCATCAGCTGATCGAGCGCATGCTGCTCGACGCCGAGAACCTGCGCCGCGTCGCGCGCCAGTTCGCCGACCAGGACAGCGGCCACCTCGTGGTCGCGACGACGCACACGCAGGCGCGTTACGCGCTGCCCAAGGTCGTGCACCAGTTCCGCGAAGTGTTTCCGAAGGTCCACCTCGCGCTGCGCCAGGGCAATCCGCAGCAGATCGCGCAGATGATCATCAACGGCGAGGCCGACCTCGGCATCTCGACCGAGGCGCTTGACCGCTTCCCCGATATCGTCACGTTCCCGTGCTACTCGTGGCATCACGTGGTGGTCGTGCCGAAGACGCATCCGCTCGTGGGCCGCGAAAATCTCACGCTCGAAGACGTGGCCGAGTATCCGGTCATCACCTACGACCAGGACTTCACGGGCCGCTCGCATATCGACCAGGCGTTCGCGAAGGCGAGCGTGGTGCCCGACGTGGTGCTGACCGCCATCGACGCGGACGTGATCAAGACCTACGTCGAACTCGGCATGGGCGTGGGCATCGTCGCGGCGATGGCCTACGACCCGAAGCGCGACAGCGAACTCGTCGCGCTCGACACGGAGCATCTCTTCGACGCGAGCACGACCCGGGTGGGCCTGCGCAAGGGCGCGTTCCTGCGCCAGTACGCGTACCGGCTCATCGAAATGTTCGCGCCGCAGCTGACCGAGCAGCAGATCGCGAGCCAACTGCGCGAGGCAACCTGAAAAGCGCGCTGATTTTCTCGGCGGGCGGCGGATCGCTTAAAATCGCCGCCATGAATACTTCCACTTCCTCTTCCGCGGCGGCGCCCAGCGCGCTGCCGCGCATCGCCGTGCTCGCCACCGGCGGCACGATTGCGGGCTCCGCCGCGGACGCTGCGAACACCGCGGGCTACCAGGCCGGCGTGATCGGCGTCGCGCAACTGCTCGCAGCGGTGCCGGGCATCGACGCCATCGCGCAGATCCATGCCGAGCAGATCGCGAGCATCGACAGCAAGGACATGTCGCTTGCGCTGTGGACCACGCTCGCGCAGCGCGTGAACGAACTGCTGGCCAGCGACGAAGTCGATGGCGTGGTGATCACGCACGGCACCGATACGCTCGAAGAAACCGCGTACCTGCTGCATCTCACGGTGAAGAGCGCGAAGCCATGCATTTTGACGGCGGCCATGCGGCCCGCCACGGCGCTCTCCGCCGACGGCCCGCTCAATCTGCTCAATGCCGTCACGCTCGCGGCGAGCGAGGCGGCGGCCGGGCAGGGCGTGCTGGTGGCGTTCAATAACCGCATTCATTGCGCGCGCGACGTCGCGAAGGTCAGCACCTACGCGGTGGATGCCTTCCAGTCGCCGGAAATCGGCGCGCTGGGCTGGGTGCAGGATGGCCGCGTGGAATTCCAGCGTCGCGCGCTGCGCCCGCATACGGTCGATGCGCCGTTTGCGGCGTCGGCGCAATGGCCGCAGGTCGAGATCGTGACGAGCTACGCGGGCGTGTCGCGCGCGGCGGTCGAAGCGCTCGTTGCCGCCGGTGTGGATGGGCTCGTCGTGGCCGGTACCGGCAACGGCTCGATTCATGGCGCGTTGCAGCAGTCGCTCGCCGAGGCGGCCGCCAAGGGCGTGGCCGTCGTGCGTGCCTCGCGCGTCGGCTCGGGTCATGTGATGCACAACGGCGCGGCCCAGGACGATACGCTCGGCTTCGTCTCGTCGGGCACGCTCAGCCCGTACAAGGCGCGTGTGCTGCTGCTGCTCGCGCTGGCAGCCGGCACGACCGACAAGGCGGGACTGCAGGACGTGTTCGACACGTACTGAGGCTGGCCGCGCACAAGGAGAAACGGGCCTGGCGGATTGCTCCGCCAGGCCCGTTGCGTTTCTGGCCGTGCTTGCGTGGTGCCGCGCTTACTGCAGCGGCGGAATCACGAGCACCTGACCCGGATAGATCTTGTCCGGGCTCTTGAGCATCGGCGTGTTCGCCTCGAAGATCGCGTCGTTCTTCGCGCCGCTGCCATAGTACTTTTCGGCGATCTTCCAGAGGTTGTCGCCGGCAACGACCGTGTGGTGCTGCGCTTCGGGCGCGGGGTTCGTGACGGTCATCTGGTCGTCGACCTTGTCGACGTTCTGCACGTTGCCGGCCGCCACGAGAATTTTCTCCTTCGTCGGCTGGTCGGCGGCGTTGCCGGTGACCGTCACCGTGTGCGAGACGCCGTCGTAGGTCACGCCGAGGTTGTCGGCGTCGAGGCCCTGCGAGCGGATATAGGCCGCGATCGCGTCGCCGGCCTTCTGGTTCAGTTCGGCGAGATTCGCCGCGGGGTCTGCCGGTGCGGCGGCGGGTTCCGCGGCGGCGGCCGGCGCTGCAGCCGTGCCGAACAGTTTTTCGCCTGCTTCCTTGATGAAATTGATAATGCCCATCGATCACACTCCTCACGTTCTGGAAATGACTGGGTGGTCACGCGTCGTGTCCACCTTGACCCGTCTGCGTGACAGCCGGATGAAAGCACAATTCTAGAAACGCGGCCGCGAAGGCGTCCATCGGGGCAGCGTCAAAGAGTGTGAAATCGGGGAGAGAAAAGAGAGGGCAAAGAAAAACGGGCATCCGACACGCGGACACCCGATGACGACGTCTGACCGACCAAGGCTTCCCCGTCGTCACCGGGCGCCGCTTTCGGACCCCACTGGCCGCCCTCAGCCCAGAGCGGCACCGATTTGCCTCGCGGCGGTTGCCGCCGCCGCGAAGCGCCCCACGGGAGGCTCGTGCGCTTCAGTCGTTGCGCGCGAGCCGGTATGCGTGATCCGGTTCTGCGGGCGGTCCGCGCGTTGCGTTGCGCAAACCGCCGTCCTGCTGCCTGCTACGGCTAAAACTCAAGCCGCCTTCACTTGCGTTTGCGGCTCGGCGATCTCGAAGTTCGCCATGATCTCGAGCGCGCGGATCATGGCCGAGTGGTCCCATGCCTTGCCGCCGTTCGCGGCGCACACGCTGAAGAGCTGCTGCGCGCTCGCCGTATGCGGCAGCGCGATGCCCAGCTTGCGCGCGCCGTCGATCGCGAGGTTCAGGTCCTTCTGGTGCAGTTCGATGCGGAAGCCCGGATTGAACGTGCGCCTGGTCATGCGCTCGCCGTGCACTTCGAGAATGCGCGACGAAGCGAAGCCGCCCATGAGGGCCTTGCGCACGCGCTCGGGGTCCGCGCCCGAACGTGCCGCGAACAGCAGCGCTTCGGCCACGGCTTCGATGTTCAGCGCGACGATGATCTGGTTCGCCACCTTGCAGGTCTGGCCCGCGCCGTTGTCGCCGATGAGCGAAATGTTCTTGCCCATCAGTTCGAACAGCGGCTTGGCAAGATCGAACGACTGCTGCGGGCCGCCCACCATGATCGTGAGCGTGGCTTCGCGTGCGCCGACTTCGCCGCCCGAGACCGGCGCGTCGAGATAGTCGCAGCCGAGCGCGTTGATCTGTTTGGCGAACTGCTGCGTTTCGAGCGGCGAGATCGAGCTCATGTCGATCACGAGCTTGCCGGCCGAGAGACCGTTGGCGACGCCGTCGTCGGCGAACAGGACGTTGGCGACATCAGGCGTGTCCGGCACCATCACGATGACGAGGTCCGAGACCTTTGCGACAGCCGTCGAATCGGCGACGACTTCGGTTTGGGTGCGCAGGTCGTCGGGCACCGGGTACTTGCCGTTCACGGCGAGCGTGTGGCCGCCCTTGATGAGGTTGCGTGCCATGTGCGCGCCCATGATGCCGAGTCCGATAAAGCCAATCTTTGCCATCTTGTGTCTCCGTGAAAGCGAATGCGTGAATGTGCGTAGGGGCTCAGGCGAGTTCGGCGGTGCGCTGCTTCGCGCTGCGCAGCCAGCCGAGTCCTTCGACGGTCGTCGTGCGCGGCTTGTACTCGCAGCCGATGTGGCCTTCGTAGCCGAGCGAGTCGAGCAGATCGAACAGGAACGGGTAGTTGATTTCGCCCGTGCCGGGTTCGTTGCGGCCGGGATTGTCGGCGAGCTGGACGTGGGCGATCTTCGCGAAGTGCTTCTTGATCGTCGCGGCGAGTTCGCCTTCCATACGCTGCATGTGATAGATGTCGTACTGCAGGAACAGGTTGTCCGAGCCGGTCTTTTCGATCACGTCGAGCGCTTCGCCCGAGCGGTTCAGCGCGAAGCCGGGAATGTCGTACGAATTGCACGGCTCGACGAGCAGGCGGATGCCTTCGCGTTTCAGTTCGCCGGCTGCGTAGCGCAGGTTCTCGACGATGGTGGCGAGCGCCGTGTCGCGATCGACGCCGGCCGTCGGAATGCCGACGAGGCAGTTCAGTTGCGGCACCTTCAGCGCCTTCGCATAGTCGATCGCGCGGCCCACGCCTTGCTGGAACTCGCCGCGCCGCTCGGGCAGGCAGGCAATGCCGCGCTCGCCCGCTTCCCAGTTGCCGGCGGGCAGGTTGTGGAGGACGAGCTTGAGCCCGTTGACCTCGAGGCGCTCGGCCAGCTCGGCGGCCTTGTATGGATACGGGAACAGGAACTCCACGGCGTCGAAGCCCGCTTGCGCGGCCGCGGCGAAGCGGTCGAGGAAGGGCACTTCGTTGAACAGCATGGTGAGGTTCGCGGCGAATTTTGGCATGGTGCTGGGTCTCGCTGGTCGGTCAGTAAAGGAAGTCAGTCAGGCAGCGCGCCGATGCCGTGCGCGCTGCCCGTGCTGCGTTGATGCGGGCTCGAGTGCGCTCAGTCGAGGGCATTGATCGCGCTGATGGCAGTCGGCGCGTGCTCGGGCTTTTCGGCCAGTTCCTCGAACTCGTTGATGGCGTCGATCTCGGTGCCCATCGAGATGTTGGTCACACGCTCGAGAATCACTTCGACGACAACCGGCACGCTGTGCTCGGCGGCGAGCGCTTGAGCCTGCTTGAGCGCCGGGGCGATCTCTTCCGGCTTGAACACGCGCAGCGCCTTGCAGCCGAGGCCTTCGGCGACCGTGACGTGATCCACGCCATAGCCGTTCACTTCCGGCGCGTTGATGTTCTCGAACGCGAGCTGCACGCAGAAGTCCATGTCGAACGCGCGCTGCGCCTGGCGGATCAGGCCGAGATACGAGTTGTTCACGACCACGTGCACGTAAGGCAGCTTGAACTGCGCGCCCACGGCCAGTTCTTCGACCATGAACTGGAAGTCGTAGTCGCCTGAGAGCGCCACGATGGGACGCGTCGGATCGGCTGCGCGCACACCGAGCGCCGCCGGAATCGTCCAGCCGAGCGGGCCCGCCTGGCCGCAGTTGATCCAGTTGCGCGCCTTGTACACGTGCAGGAACTGCGCGCCGGCGATCTGCGAAAGGCCGATGGTGCTCACGTAGCAGGTGTCGCGGCCAAACGCCTTGTTCATCTCTTCGTACACGCGTTGCGGCTTGATCGGCGTGTTCTCGAAGTGCGTCTTGCGAAGCATCGTGCGCTTGCGTTCCTGGCAGTCGGCCACCCACGCGCTGCGGTCCTTCAGCTTGCCCGCGGCCTTCCATTCCCTGGCGATCTCGACGAACAGTTCGAGCGCGGCCTTCGCGTCCGAGACGATGCCGAGATCGGGGCCGAACACGCGGCCGATCTGCGTGGGTTCGATATCGACGTGCACGAACTTGCGGCCCTTCGTGTACACCTCGACGCTGCCCGTATGGCGATTCGCCCAGCGGTTGCCGATGCCGAGCACGAAGTCGGAGGCGAGCATCGTGGCGTTGCCGTAGCGGTGCGAGGTCTGCAGGCCGACCATGCCGGCCATGAGCGGATGGTCGTCGGCAATCGCGCCCCACGACATGAGCGTCGGGATCACGGGCACGCCCACCGTTTCGGCGAACTGCACGAGCAGGTCTTCGGCGGCTGCGTTGAGCACGCCGCCGCCCGAGACGATCAGCGGCTTGTCGCTGGCGTTGAGCAGTTCGAGCGCGGCTTCGATCTGCTTGCGCGTCGCCTTCGGCTTGTAGACCGGCAGCGGCTCGTACGTGTCGATGTCGAATTCGATTTCGGCGAGCTGCACGTCGATCGGCAGATCGACCAGCACCGGACCCGGACGGCCCGAGCGCATCAGATGGAACGCCTGCTGGAACACGCGCGGCACGAGCGCCGGCTCGCGCACGGTGACGGCCCACTTGGTGACGGGCTTGGCGATCGACTCGATGTCGACGGCCTGGAAGTCTTCCTTGTAGAGGCGGGCGCGCGGCGCCTGGCCCGTGATCGCGAGGATCGGAATCGAATCGGCCTGGGCCGAGTAGAGGCCCGTGATCATGTCGGTGCCCGCGGGGCCCGAGGTGCCGATACACACGCCGATGTTGCCCGGCGTGGCGCGCGTATAGCCTTCGGCCATGTGCGAGGCGCCTTCGACGTGGCGCGCCAGCACGTGCGTGATGCCGCCAGCCTTTTTCATCGCCGAATAGAACGGATTGATGGCTGCGCCCGGCACGCCGAAAGCGGTATCGATGCCTTCTTTTTCGAGCACCAGCACTGCGGCGTCGACGGCTCTCATTTTGGCCATGATTGTCTCCTGAATGTCTCGTATGCGAGGAATGGCGATGCGTTGAGGCCCACTTTAGGGGCGCAGGAAAGGTTTGATAAGATCAGTCCAGGTCGTTTATTCCGAAACAAAAAGTATGGAATTCCGGCGGGATGCGGCTTCCGGCTGGATGGAGACAAGCAATGGACCGCTTCAAGCAGATCGAAACCTTCGTGCGCGTCGCGGACGCGGGCAGCCTCGCGGCGGCGGCGCTCGAGGAAGGCGTCTCGCCGGTGATCCTCGGGCGTCGTATCGACGCGCTGGAAAAGCGCCTCGGCGTGAAGCTCATCTACCGTTCCACGCGGCGGCTCGTGGTGAGCGAGGAGGGCGCGGCCTTTCTCGAACGCTGCCGCGGGCTGCTCGCCGACTGGGACCAGGCCGAAAACGAGCTGTCCGCCGGGCGCCAGGTGGTGAGCGGCCATCTGATCGTGTCGGCGCCGGCGGCGTTCGGGCGCAAGCACGTGGCGCCGCTCGCCCCCGAGTTTCTCGCCGACAAGCCCGAACTCCAGGTGTCGTTCAATCTCACCGACCGTGTGGTCGATCTGGTGCGCGAGGGCTACGACCTGTCGATTCGCATCGGCGGCGCGGTGGACCCGAACTTCGTCGCCGTGAAGCTCGCCACCAACCGGCGCGTCGTGTGCGGCACGCCCGAATATTTCCGCAGGCACGGGCGGCCGAAAGCGCTCGAAGACCTGCCGAACCACAATTGCCTGGCGTTCAACCTGCAGGGCGGCCAGAACCGCGGCTGGTACTTCAGCCGCGGCGGCAAGCTCGTCACCGTGCGCGTGGGCGGCACGCTCGACTGTAACGACGGCGAGCTGCTGCATCGCTGGGTGACCGAGAGCCTCGGCCTCGGCTGGCGTTCGACCTGGGAGATCGACGCCCAGCTCGCGCGCGGCGAACTCGAAACGGTGCTCGACGAATACGCGCTGCCCGATTACGACATCCTCGCGGTGTATCCGCAGCAGCGCTACGTGCCGGCGCGCGTGCGCTACTTCATCGACTACCTCAAGGAGGTCTACGCGCGGCCGGGGTATTGGGCCGGCGCGTAATCGCGCGCTTCGCATTTATTTTTCGTTTTCGTGCGTACGGAGCGGGAATAAACTGGCCCGAGCTTCGGTAGTGCCTGTATGCGGCCACGGTCGCGTAAGCCAAACGAAGACGCGAGGGGACGACGTGGGAGAAACCGCGTACGAGCAGGATGAGGCCGCACGCAGCCGCCGCTTTCAGGCGCTGGCGCTGCCGCATCTCGATGCGGCCTACAACCTCGCGCGCTGGCTCTCGCGTAACCCGGGCGACGCGGAAGATATCGTTCAGGAGGCGTTTCTGCGGGCGTTCCGCTTCTTCGACGCGTTTCGCGGCGATGAAGCCCGTCCCTGGCTCCTCGCGATCGTGCGGCGCGTCTGGTACGACGAATGGCGGCGGCGCGCGGGCGCGGAAGAGGTGGCGCCGTTCGACGAGTTGCGCGACGACGCGCCGCTCGAAGGCTGGGAAACGGGCGGCGTCGATCCCGAGACGCTCGCGATCCGCGCCGAAGACACCCGTCACGTGCAGGACGCGCTCAGGCGCCTGCCGGTGGAGTATCGGGAAGTACTGGTGCTGCGCGAGCTGGAGGAGCTGGGCTATCGCGAGATCGCGGCGATCGCCGATCTGCCGCTCGGCACCGTGATGTCGCGGCTCGCGCGTGGCCGCAGACGGTTGGCGACGCTGCTGGCGGCGTACCACGGCGGCGAGCGCAACAGGTCAGCCGCGGGTAGTGCAGTCGATGAGACTGCCGACGATTCGGTTGTCCGCGCCCACGGCTGCGCGGACGACAGGGCAGGAGTCGGGGGAAGCAGTCAAGCCAGGAGACCATCCGGCCGGGGGAACGGCGGTCGGTTCCGCGAGGAGCCGGCCGCCGACGGCGGAGCGCCGTTGCGCCCTCGCTCTCAAACCGAAGGCCCGAACGACGGAGGCGCCAGATGAACTGTAACGAAGCGCGCCCGCTGGTCGACGCGAGCGTCGACCGCGAACTCTCCGCTGCCGACGAATGGCGTGTGCGCGAGCATCTCGCAGGCTGCGAGCAATGCCGCCGTGTCGCCGACGATGCGCAGGCCATCTCTCGAATGATTCGATCCGCGCCGTACCACCGTGCGCCGGCTGGGCTGGCTGCGCGCATCGTCGCGGGATTGCCGGCGACCGAAACGGTTGCGGCGCCTGAAAGGGCAACACCTTCGCCAGCCCCCGCACACGACTCGGGCGGCTGGCGCGCCTGGCTGCGCAACTGGTGGCCGGGCAGCGGCGGCGGGGCGCGTGGCATCGCGGGCGGTCGTGGCTGGGGCGCTGCGTCCGCCAACGCGGGGCCGCACGCGGCCACGCTCGCGTGGTTCGGCTGCGCGTTGTTGATCCTTTGTGCGCTGGCGGTGATCGCCACGCTGCATCTGCGCCGCCCGGCCGCTGAGACGGCCTTCGTCGACGATCTCGTGTCGAGCCACGTGCGGGCCCAGATTTCGGGCCGCGATATCGACGTGATCTCGACGGACCGCCATACCGTGAAGCCATGGTTCAACGGCCGCATCGACTACGCGCCGCCGGTCTTCGATCTCGCGCAACAGGGCTTTGCGCTCGCGGGCGGACGTCTCGATTATGTGGGGCGCGAACGCGTCGCCGTGCTCGTCTATCACCATGGCAAGCACGTGATCGATGTCTATGTGTTCCCGCCGGGCGCGGGCGGACCGGCCGTCTCGGGCGCCCCGCCGCAGAGTTCGAGCGAAGGCTACGCACTCCTGCGCTGGCAGGCGGCGGGCATGACCTGGTGGGCCGTGTCGGACGCCGGTGCGGACGCGCTGGACGGCCTGCGCGCGGCGCTCGACGCCCGTCTCGCGGGCGGCGCGAGCGAGGCGGCCGGCAGCTAAGCTGGCGCGCCACACGGGCGCGGTGGGACGCTTTCAGTACGCGCCCCGCCGCGCAAGTCATTGAAAACACGCCCGATTCATCGCCCGAACGCACGATCTGTCTTGCGTGCGTAGCCCATCCGCGCTACAATCTTCGGCTTCTCACTTGCCGCACCGGTTCCGACGCCCGGGTGGCTTTAATCCAAAAGGAGTGATACATGCGTCATTACGAAATCGTCTTTATCGTGCACCCGGATCAGAGCGAGCAAGTGCCCGCCATGATCGAGCGCTACAAGGGCACGATCACCTCGCACGGTGGCCAGATCCACCGCATCGAAGACTGGGGCCGTCGTCAACTGGCCTACATGATCGAGAAACTCGCGAAGGCTCACTACGTCTGCATGAACATCGAATGCGACCAGACCACGCTCGACGAACTGGAACACGCGTTCAAGTTCAACGACGCTGTTCTGCGTCACCTCATCGTCAAGATGAAGAAGGCCGAAACCGGCCCGTCGCCGATGATGAAGGAAGTGCAGCGCGAAGAAGCCAAGAAGGCGGCTGCCCAGCCGACCGAAGCGCAGGCTTAAGTACGTAAGCCATCAGGATTCGAGCAAAGTCATAGCCAACCCCGCGTGAACAGGCTTCAACTTACCGCTAGCGTCGTCGAACGCGAACCGGTGCGGTATACCCCCGCCGGCGTTCCGATCGCAAGCGTCACGTTGCAGCACCGCACGGAGGTCGTCGAGGCCGGCATTCCCCGCTTCGTCGAACTCACGATGCCCGCGGTGGCGGCCGGCAAAGCCTGCGGTCTCGTAGAAAGCTGTGAGATGGGCGTGGAAGCGCTCTTCACCGGTTTTCTGGCGAAAAAGCACCGCAATGCGCGAACCCTGGTGTTTCACATCACCGAAATGCAAGGCACAGGAAAGGACTAATCATGCCCCGCCCGACTGGTAAGAAATTCGACAAGCGTCGTCAGCAACAAAACCCGCTCTTCAAGCGCAAGAAGTTCTGCCGCTTCACGGCTGCAGGCGTCGAGCAGATCGACTACAAGGACCTCGATACGCTGAAGGACTTCATCGGCGAAAACGGCAAGATCACGCCGGCTCGTCTGACGGGTACGAAGGCCCACTATCAGCGTCAGCTGGACACGGCTATCAAGCGCGCGCGTTTCCTCGCGCTGATGCCGTACACCGACCAGCACAAGGCCTAATAAGACGACGCGATAAGGAGCAATAGAATGCAGATCATTCTTCTGGAAAAAGTCGTCAACTTGGGTAACCTCGGCGACATCGTCAAGGTGAAGGACGGTTACGCACGTAACTTCCTGATCCCGAACAAGAAGGCACGCCGTGCTACGAAGGACGCAATCGCTGAATTCGAAGTCCGCCGCGCAGAACTCGAAAAGGTCGCCGCTGAAAAGCTGGCAGCAGCTCAAGCCGAAGGCGAAAAGCTGAACGGCCTGACCGTCCAGATCGGCCAGAAGGCCGGCGTGGACGGCCGCCTGTTCGGTTCGGTCACGAACGCGGACATCGCCGTTGCGCTCACGAAGCAAGGCTTCGCAGTGGAAAAGGCGCAAGTGCGTCTGCCGGAAGGCCCGCTGAAGATGGTGGGCGACCACCCGGTGCAGGTTGCGCTGCACACCGACGTCGTCGTCGACGTCACGGTGTCGGTGCTGGGCGAGCACGCCTAAGTACCCACGTGCGGCCCTCGCGGGCCGCGCGGTTTGACGCAAGACTCAGGAAGGGCAGGAGCCGCAGGGCTTCTGCCTTTTTTGTTGTGCGCTGCCTGGACGCTACGCGCGTTGCAAGTTTTCAAGCTTGTTCGAGGCACCCCCTTGTCCGATAATTGCCCTCCATGAACGCTCCGAAAGATCCCCAACTCGACTCGCTGAAAGTCCCGCCGCATTCGATCGAAGCCGAGCAATCGGTGCTCGGCGGCCTGCTGCTGGATAACGGCGCATGGGACCGGATTGCCGACTTCCTCTCGCAAAGCGACTTCTATCGCTACGACCACCGCATCATCTTCGAGCACATTGGCCGGCTGATCGCCGCCACGCGCCCGGCCGACGTGGTGACGGTGTACGAGGCGCTCGGCACCTCGGGCAAAGCGGATGACGTGGGCGGCCTCGCGTACCTGAACGCGCTCGCGCAGAACACGCCGAGCGCCGCGAACATTCGCCGCTACGCGGAAATCGTGCGTGACCGCGCGGTGCTGCGCCGCCTCGTTTCCGTCGCCGACGAGATTTCCGCCGACGCCTTCAACCCGCAGGGCAAGGAAGTGCGCCAGCTGCTCGACGAGGCGGAGTCGAAGGTGTTCTCGATCGCCGAAGACGGCGCGCGCGGCACCCAGGGCTTTCTCGAGATCGGGCCGCTGCTCACGCAGGTCGTGGAGCGCATCGACACGCTCTATCACACGGCCAACCCGAGCGACGTCACGGGCACGCCTACGGGCTTCATGGACCTCGACCGCATGACGTCGGGCATGCATGGCGGCGAGCTGATCATCGTGGCAGGGCGCCCCTCGATGGGTAAGACCGCGTTCTCGATGAACGTCGGCGAGTACGTGGCCGTGGAGTACGGCCTGCCGGTGGCGGTGTTCTCGATGGAAATGCCGGGCACGCAGCTCATCATGCGTATGCTCGGGTCGGTTGGCCGTCTGGATCAGCACCGCATGCGCACGGGCCGCCTGACCGACGAGGATTGGCCGAAGCTCACGCACGCTGTGCAGAAAATGAGCGAAGCGCAGATCTTCATCGACGAAACGGGCGGCCTGAACCCGATGGAGTTGCGCTCGCGCGCGCGGCGTCTGTCGCGCCAGTGCGGCAAGCTCGGGCTCATCATCATCGACTACCTGCAGCTGATGAGCGGCTCGGGCACGGGCGAGAACCGCGCGACCGAAATCTCGGAAATTTCGCGCTCGCTCAAGAGCCTGGCGAAGGAACTGGATGTCCCGGTGATCGCGCTCTCGCAGCTGAATCGCGGGCTGGAGCAGCGTCCGAACAAGCGGCCGGTGATGTCGGATCTGCGCGAATCGGGCGCAATCGAACAGGACGCGGACGTCATCCTGTTCATCTATCGCGACGAAGTCTACAACCCCGACAGTCCCGACAAGGGCACGGCCGAAATCATCATCGGCAAGCAGCGTAACGGTCCGATCGGACCCGTTCGCCTCACGTTCCACGGCCAATACACGAAGTTCGATAATTTTGCCGGGGCGCAAACCTTCTACGGCGAATAACGCAAAGCGTTGCGCGGCTTGCGCCAAAGTGGCGCAAATGCCGCTTTGGCGACTGCCGATCCATGCGGTAGCTCTCGCCTGACGATACAATATTGCCGTTTTATGACAGTCAGCTCTGTCGCTTATTTTGCCGCCTTGTTGCCGTGAAGTGAACGCGAAGTCACCGCTTCGTGACGGCAATCCGAGACCAATTTCCGGGATACCAATGTTCGGTCGATTCATGCCCACCGAGGGCAAGTTCTTCGAGATTTTCAATGCGCATGCGAAATGCATCGTTTCCGCGAGCCGCGAACTCGAACTCCTGATCGATAACCTCGCTGACGCCGAGGTCCACAAGCAGAATGTGCAGGCCTCCGAAAAGGCCGCCGACAAGCTCACGCACGAGGCGATCGACCTGCTGCACAAGACCTTCATCACGCCGCTCGACCGCGACGAGATCCACAAGCTGATCACGACGATGGACGACTGCCTCGACCTCATGGAGGACGTCGCGACGGCCATTTCGCTCTACGACGTGCAAGCCGTGACCGCCGAGGCGAGCCAGCTCGCGCACGTGGTGACGGCCACGGCCGAGCGCGTGCAGCTGGCGGTGGGCCTGCTCTCCGACATGAAGCAGGCGCGCGAGATCCTGCAGGCCTGCGAAGACATCGACCGCCTCGAATCCGACGCCGACCGCTTGCTGCGCGGGGCCATTTCGAAGCTCTTCCGCGAGGAAGACGACGTCAAGAACCTGATCAAGCTGAAGGCGATCTACGAACTGCTCGAGGCGATCACGGACAAGTGCGAGGATGTCGCGAACATCATCGAAGGCATCGTGCTAGAGAACGCCTGAGCACACAGCGATGCAATCGATACAACTCGCTCTCTGGGCGGTCGCGACGCTGGTCGCCATCGCTCTCGTCTTCGACTTCATGAACGGTTTTCACGACGCGGCGAATTCCATCGCCACGGTCGTATCCACGGGTGTTCTGAAGCCGCAGCAGGCGGTGGCCTTCGCCGCCATGTTCAACGTGATCGCCTATTTCGTGTTCCACCTGAAGGTGGCGCAGACGGTAGGCAAGGGCACCATCGACCCCGATATCGTCGACCACTACGTGGTGTTCGGCGCGTTGATGGGCGCGATCGGCTGGAACGTGCTCACCTGGTACTACGGCATTCCGTCGAGTTCGTCGCACGCGCTGATCGGCGGTCTCGTGGGCGCGGCGCTCGCGAAGTCGGGCTGGGCCTCGCTCAACTTCGACGGCCTCATGAAGACCGTGGCGTTCATCTTCATTTCGCCGCTGCTCGGTTTCGTGCTGGGTTCGTTCTTCATGCTCACGGTGTCGTGGCTGTACTTCCGCACGCCGCCCAGCAAGGTCGACCGGCGCTTCCGGCGCCTGCAGCTGCTTTCCGCGAGCCTCTATAGCCTCGGCCACGGCGGCAACGACGCGCAGAAGACCATCGGCATCATCTGGATGCTGCTGATCGCAACGGGCTACTCGGCGATCGGCTCGGACGCGCCGCCCATCTGGGTGATCGGCGGCTGCTATCTGTCGATGGGGCTCGGCACGCTGTTCGGCGGCTGGCGCATCGTGCGCACGATGGGCCAGAAGATCACGAAGCTCAAGCCGGTGGGCGGTTTCTGTGCGGAGGCGGGCGGGGCGCTCACGCTCTTCACGGCTTCGTCGCTGGGCATTCCCGTTTCGACCACGCACACGATCACCGGCGCAATTGTCGGCGTTGGCGCGACGCAGAAGCTCAGCGCGGTGCGCTGGGGCGTGGCGGGCAACATCGTCTGGGCCTGGGTGCTGACCATACCGGCTTCGGCCACGCTGGCCGCGGCCGCGTGGTGGCTCGGTCACCGCTTCATGTAAAACCTGCGGCGCCTTCGGGCGCCGCAGTGCTTTTAAGGCCTCGCCCGCACGCTGGCGGGCGCTTCAGATTTAGATCAGCGGCGTGCTCGCCCCATCCATCGGAATGAGCGCGCCGGTGACGTAGCTCGCGCGGCGGCTCGCGAGGAAGAGCGCCACATCGGCGATTTCCTCCGGCTTCGCGTAGCGCCCGAGCGGCACCTTCGATTCGCCGCTCGCCAAGGCCTCCTGTGGGCCGACGCCCGTGCGTTGCGCCTCCAGCTGAACGGCCTCCTGCAGCCGTTCCGTGAGCGTGGCGCCGGGGTTGATTGCATTGATGCGGATGCCGTAGCGCGCGTGGTAGTGCGCGAGGCCCACGGTCGCGAGCATCAGCGCCGCGTTGGCCGCGCCGCCCGCGATATGGATGTCGCTCGCGAACTTGCCACCCATGCCGATGATATTGACGATCGCCCCGGGCTCCATGCTCTCGCCCGACTTGATCCGCTGCACCATGCGGCGCAGCACCTCCTGCTGCGGGTAGATGTAGGGGAAATATTTCGCCTCCATCGTGGCCCTGAACGCGTCCGCATCGAGCGTTTCCGGGTCGTAGCGGCGTGCCGCGCCCGCGCTGTTGACGAGGATATCGATGGGGCCGACCGCGGTGGAGACTTCCTCGACCACGTCGGCGGCGCTGTGCGCTTCGTGCAGGTCCGCGCGCGTGAGGTGCACGTGCAGGCCAACGCTCGCCAGCTGCTCGCGGGCGCGCGCGAGATTGGCGGGGTCGCGCGAGACGATCGCCACGCGGGCGCCTTCCTGCGCAAAGGCGCGCGCGCAGGCAAGGCCAATGCCCTTGCTGCCGCCCGTCACGAGTACCACCTTCTTGCTGAGTCCAAGATCCATCGTCGCCTCGCTGCGCGAAAGTATGAAAAACGGTCCCAAAACGATAGCAGAGGCGCGGGGCGCCGCAAACCGCTGGAAGCACGCTTGGTCGTCCGGCCGGGGGCAACAGGCCGCTCGGCGACGCGGCGGCGCCGCTTCAGTCGCCGCCGTTGGCAAAGCGCGCGATGGGGTCGTCGCTGGACTGGGTCGGGGCGGGCGCGGCCGGGCCGGCTGTCGAGGCGCGCATGATCTGCGCGCCACCCGCGGCCGGCGACGCCGCCTGGATCGGCGTCGAGCCCACCTGGCCGGCCTGGCGCGCCGCTGCGCTTGCCGTGGGCGGCGGGGGCTCGAAGGCGTCGGCGGCGGCGTCGATGGCGTCGCGCGGGGCGCTGGCGGCGGGGCTGGCAGCGTATGAAGGCGTGTTGTTGCCGGGCGCAACCGCGGGTGCGAGCGCGCCCGCGTCGCGTGCCTGCGTCTGCGCCGCGCCGAGCGAGGCGGGCGGCGGCTCGAATGCGTCGGCCGGGGATGCCGTCTGCGTGGTGGCCGGCGTTGCCGCATAGACCGGCTGCGGTGCCGCGACGATGTGGTTCTGGCTTGCGGCCACGGCTCGCGGCGCGGGCTGCGCCGCCGCAGCCGGCGCGACGCTGGCCATTGCGGCAGTCGGTGGCGCGGCGTTCGCACCAGGCATGCGTTCAGGCGGCGCAGACGCTTCCCAGGTCGGCGTCTCGAACGGCGTGCGTTTGGGCGGCGCCATGCGGCGGATGCCGTCGAAGCGCCTGGCCCAGTAGGGGTTGGTCAGATAGTCGAGACGCACCGTGCCGCCCGTCGAAGGCGCGTTGACGAAGCGCAGGTTGCCGACGTAGATCCCGACGTGCGAATGCGGCCGCCCCGTCGTATTGAAGAACACGAGGTCGCCGGCGGCAATCTCGTCGGGCTCGATCGTTTCGCCGCGCATACTCATGTCGGCCGTGGTGCGGGGCAAGTCCACCGAGGCCGAGCGTGCAAGCACGTATTTGACGAGACCGCTGCAATCGAAGCCGCTATCGGGCGTATTGCCGCCCCAGCGATACGGAATGCCGACGAGGCCCATCGCCTGGATCGAGATTTCCTCGCGGCCCACGCTGTGATCGACGAAATTGGGAAAGCCCGGCGGCTTGGTGCGCCACGCGTTTTCGCTGGAAGAGGAGCCGCTGCGCGATACCTTTTGCGGCGCGCTGGAGCACGCGGCAAGCAGGACTGCGATCAGAAGCGGAAGCCAGAGTCGACGCATGAAACGGAGGTGGCGCACGCAACGCGTGCGCCATGGGGAAAACGGGTCATGGGCGGATGGTAGCCCGCCCGTCACGGCTTCCGCAACAATTCTTCACAACTTACTTGAAGTTCGTGCGCCAACTGTTGTGCCTGGGGGACGCCCGGGCAATAAAAAAGGACCGTATCCGGTGCCCCGGATACGGTCCTCGCCATCTGCACGGGCGCCCGCGAAAGGCGGCGCCCAGCGAATGGATTACAGGATATCGGACGCGTAATCGGCAAGCCGCGAGCGTTCGCCGCGTGCGAGCGTCACGTGGCCGCTGTGCGCCCAGCCCTTGAAGCGGTCCACCACGTAGGTGAGGCCGGAGCTGCCTTCGGTCAGATACGGCGTGTCGATCTGCGCGATGTTGCCGAGACACACGATCTTCGTGCCTGGACCCGCGCGCGTGACGAGCGTCTTCATCTGCTTTGGCGTGAGGTTCTGCGCCTCGTCGATGATCAGATACTTGTCCACGAACGTGCGGCCGCGCATGAAGTTCATGCTCTTGACCTTCAGGCGCGAGCGGATCAGCTCCTGGGTCGCGGCGCGGCCCCATTCGCCGGCGGCGTCATCGGTCTTCTGGAGCACTTCGAGGTTGTCGTCGAAGGCGCCCATCCACGGCTGCATCTTTTCCTCTTCGGTGCCCGGCAGGAAGCCGATGTCCTCGCCGACCGGCACGGTCGCGCGCGTGACGATGATCTCGTTGTAGCGCTTCTCGTCGAGCACCTGCGCGAGGCCCGCCGCGAGCGCGACGAGCGTCTTGCCCGTGCCGGCCTGGCCGAGCAGCGTGACGAAGTCGATCTCCGGGTTCATCAGCAGGTTCAGCGCGAAGTTCTGCTCGCGGTTGCGCGCCGTGATGCCCCACACGTTGTTCTTGTGGTGGCCATAGTCGCGCAGCGTCTGCAGGAGCGCCGTCTTGCCGTTGAGTTCGCGCACGATCGCATGGAACGCCGGTTCGCCGTTCTGCGGCTCGAGATAGACGAACTCGTTCACGAGCATCGACAGGCACTCGGGACCCGTCACGCGGTAATACGTCGTGCCGGTCTTGGTGTCCTGCCAGGACTCCATGCCCTTGGCGTGCTTCGACCAGAAGTCCTGCTGGAGCGCGCGCACGCCCGAGTAGAGCAGGTCCTTGTCTTCGAGAACCTGGTCGTTGAAGTAGTCTTCCGCGGGCAGGCCGAGCGCATGGGCCTTGATGCGCATGTTGATGTCTTTCGACACCAGCACGACGAGGCGGTCCGGCCGGTCGCGCTGCAGCGCGCGCACCACGCCGAGGATCTGGTTATCGGCCTTGCCCTGGGGCAGGCCGTCGACCGGATCGATATGCGTGAGCGTGGTCTGGAAGTACAGGCGCCCAAGCGCCTCGCGGCTGCCGAGGCGGCCGAGCGAAATGCCTTCCGAGATCGGGCCCGCGTTGGCGACCAGCTGGTCGAGCGTGCGGCTCACCTGGCGCGCGTTGCGCGCCACTTCCGACATGCCCTTCTTGTGGTTGTCGAGTTCTTCCAACGTCATCATCGGCAGATAGACGTCGTGTTCCTCGAAACGGAACAGGCAGGTCGGGTCGTGCATCAGCACGTTCGTGTCGAGCACGAAGAGCTTCTGAACTTCGGTGCTCTCTTCTGGATGCAAGCGTTTTTTCGCGCCGGCGCGCGCGGCGGGCGCAGCAGCGCCGCCGGAGGCTTTGGCCGAGGCGGGTTTGCCGCCGCGCGCCACGGGCGTCTCGTCAGCTTCGATGCGTGCCTCGAGAGGCTGCAGCAGCGCGGCCGCGACTTGCTTGCTGTTGTTGCGCTTGTTGCGCGCGGGCGCGGGTGCGACCGGTTCGAGCGCGGCCAGTTCGGCGCTGGCGCTCGAAAGCGGCACCGTGCGCAAGGTGGTCGCGGCGTTGGCGGCCTGCGTCATCGGCTCGGCGACACTGCCGGGGCCGTATTCTGCAACGTCGGCCGCGTCGTTCTCGCTCGCGGCCTTGCGTGTGCTGCGCGTCGTGCGGGCACGCGCCTTGTATTCTTCGGGCGGCAGCAGGTTGCCGAGCTTGCTGGGGGGAGTAGGCAAAGGCATGGTGTCCCTCGAAAAAATCGGGTCGAGTGGTCGCGGGGTTACCCAGTAAGGCGCGCTTTCGGGCGGTGCGTGCGGGTGCCGGGTAGGCCTCCGCCGTTACTGCGCAAGGTGCGCGCTCAGGTCAGAAAATGCCGGTTCGCCTGGTTTTCGATCAGCTCCTTGACGTTTGCGCGCGCCGGGTCGCAAAGCCGGCACGAACAGGGGGAAAAGCGGGAGAGAACAGCATCGAACAAACAAAAAAGCCGCCGCCCCGGATGACGAGGCAAGCGGCTTCACTTCGGTGTTGTCCCGTTGCCTCGGATACGCACTTCCGGTCATTCCATGACCGGCTGCGAAACCGCCGCAACGCGACGTAAAAAGGGTTGGACAGGGACTCATTGCAGCCCAATATAACGCTCCTCAAAGCGCTTGTACAGCCTCCAGAACTTCCTCGACATGGCCCGGGACCTTGATGCCGCGCCACTCTTGGCGCAGCACGCCGGTCGCGTCGATCAGGAAGGTCGAGCGTTCGATCCCTCGTACCTCTTTGCCATACATTTTCTTCAATTTGATGACGTCGAAGAGCGTGCACAGCGCTTCGTCGGCATCCGATACCAAGGTAAACGGCAGTTCGAGCTTGGCCTTGAAGTTATCGTGCGAGCGCACGCTGTCGCGCGACACGCCCACGATCTGCGCGCCGGCCTTTTTGAACTTCGGAGAGAGGTCGCGGAACTGCAGGCCTTCGGTCGTGCAGCCCGGCGTGTTGTCTTTCGGATAGAAGTACAGCACCACCTTGCTGCCCTTCAGGCTCGACAGCGTGAAGTCGCCGCCGGTAGCGGGGGCGGTGAAGTCGGGAACGGGGTGGTCGACTGCGATGGTCACGTCAGGCACGTGGCTCTCCCTTTGTTATTGGCTGGCGTTGCCGCAGCGCGCGGCGCCGGTTCGCCGGAACGGCGTGCCGCCCGCGGCGGGGGGTGTTGCGCGGGCGTGGGTCCTGGCAGGCACTGAGCGGCGCGCGGGCGGCGGATTCAGTCGGGCTGAACGATCAGCTGGCCGGAGCGGCCGGCGATCTCGCCCCAGGTGACAGGGTACGATGGCAGCGAATCCGGGTCCAGCGTCGCATGGTAGTCGCCCATCGTGGCAAACGTGTGGCCTTGCGCGCGCCAGCCGGCGAGCAGCTGCTCGAACACCGGGGCGAGCTTTTGGCCTTCGAGTTCGGCGTGCAGCGTGAAGACCTGGTCGTGCGGGTTGTTTTCGGTGCGCTTGAGCATCCAGGCGGCGACCGTATCGGTATCGACGCCATCCACGCCGAGCACCTCGTCGAGCGTGGGCAGCGTGGTGGGCATCTGCACGTGGTTCAGCGTGCGGCCCGCCACCACCGGACGGTAGGGCGAATGACCGCGCCCGTCGGAGGCGTAGCGCATGCCCCACGTGTCGATCTGCTCGAAGGCGGCCTCGTTCATCTGCCAGCCCGCCGCGCCGTGCGTGACGGGCGGCGTGCCGAAGATGCGCGTGAAGCGGTCGTGGCTCTTCTGCATCTGGCGCGCGGTCCACTGCGCGTCACGCTTGCGCACGTTGTCCTGCCAGTACACGTGATCCCACGTATGGATGCCGCACTCGAAGCCGGCTTCGTGAATCGCGCGCATTTCAGCAGCGGCTTCCACGCCGATGTCGGGGCCCGGCAGCAGCACGCCGTACATCAGCTGCTTGACGCCGTAGTGTTCGACCACCGACGTGCGCGAGACCTTCTTGAGAAAGCCCGGCCGCAGCACGCGGCGCAGCGCCCAGCCCGTGTGATCGGGGCCGAGGCTGAACAGGAACGTGGCGCGCGCCTTGTAGCGGTCGAAGATGCGCGCGAGGTTCGGCACGCCTTCGCGCGTGCCGCGCAGCGTGTCGACGTCGATTTTCAGGACGATGCGAGCCAAGAGGCGGGGACCTTTCTCTGATGCTTAGTGTTGCTCGACGAGCGCACGCGCTTCGGCGACGTGGCCGCGGTACGCTTCGAAGATCTTGCGCAGCGCTTCGTCGAAGGTCGACTTCGGCGCCCAGCCGAGTTCCTGCTTCGTGTTGTCGATCTTCGGCACGCGATTCTGCACGTCCTGATAGCCCGCGCCGTAGTACGCGCCCGACGACGTTTCGACGAGCTGCACCTTCTTCGCCGTTTCCGCGTACTCCGGGAATTCGGCGGCGAGCGCGAGCATCTTGTGCGCGAGCTCGCGCACCGAGAAGTTGTTGGTCGGGTTGCCGATGTTGTAGATCTTGCCCGTGGCGACGCCGTCCTTGTTCTCGATGATCTTCATGAGCGCTTCGATGCCGTCGTCGATGTCGGTGAACGCGCGCTTTTGCGCGCCGCCATCCACGAGGCTGATGTTCTCGCCGCGCACGATGTGGCCGAGGAACTGCGTCACGACGCGCGACGAACCTTCCTTCGGCGTGTAGATCGAGTCGAGGCCCGGGCCGATCCAGTTGAACGGACGGAACAGCGTGAAGTTCAGGCCTTCCATGCCGTAGCCCCAGATCACGCGGTCCATCAGCTGCTTCGAGCACGCGTAGATCCAGCGCGGCTTGTTGATCGGGCCGTAGGTCAGCGCCGACGCGTCCGGGTCGAACTGCTCGTCCGAGCACATGCCATAGACTTCCGAGGTCGACGGGAAGACGAGGTGCTTGCGGTACTTCACGGCCGAACGCACGATCGGCAGGTTCGCTTCGAAGTCGAGCTCGAACACGCGCAGCGGCTGCTGCACGTAGGTGGCGGGCGTCGCGATGGCGACCAGCGGCAGGATCACGTCGCACTTCTTGACGTGATACTCGACCCACTCCTTGTTGATCGTGATGTCGCCTTCGAAGAAGTGCATCCGCTCATGCTTGACGAGGTCGCCGAGGCGATCCGTCTGCATGTCCATGCCGAACACTTCCCAGTTCGTGTTTTCGAGGATGCGCTTGGAGAGGTGGTGGCCGATAAAGCCGTTCACACCCAGGATCAGAACTTTTTTGGTCATGGACGGGGGACAGATGAAATGAGTTCGGAGAACGCGGCAGGGCTGACGACGGTCTCTTGACCATCGTGCTGGTGCCGCAGTTCGTGGATCGCGATGGCGCGTGCGTCGCCGCAGACGGCGAAAAACGCATTATCGCTTACGTGGATGCCGGCGGGCAATCCGGCGAGGGGGCGGACCCTTTCGGCGTCTTGCGAGCCGGGGCGCACGAGACGCGCGCGGGCAATCACGAAACGCTCGTTGCCGATGTCGGTGAACGCGCCCGGATAGGGCGGCGCAACGGCGCGGATCAGGTTGTACACGTGCTGCGCGCTCTCGCCGAAGTCGATGCGGCCGTCTTCCGGCTTGCGCCCGCCGTAGTAGCTGCCCTTCGTGAGATCGTTCGGCAGATGCGGCGCTTCGCCCGCGATCAGCGCGGGCAGCACCCGCCAGAGCGTCTGCTCGGCGGCGACCGTCACCTTGTCGAAGACCTGCGCGGCGGTGTCGTCGGGCAGGATCGGCACCGGGGTCTGCGCGACGATCGCGCCCGCGTCGGGCTTCGCGCCCATTTCGTGCAGCGTGGCGCCCGTTTCGGTTTCGCCGTTGAGCACGGCCCAGTTCGTGGGTACGCGGCCGCGGTATTTCGGCAGCAGCGAGCCGTGCACGTTGTACGCGCCGCGCCCGGCGAGCGCGAGCAGGTCCACGGGCAGCATGTGCCGGTAGTAGAACGAGAAGATGAAGTCCGGGCGCGCCGCGGAAACGGCCGCGCGCAGCTCGGCGCTCTTCGGGTCGGCGGGCGTGACGACCTCGATGCCATGCTCCTCGGCCACCGACTTCACGCTGCCGAACCAGATGTTTTCGGTCGGGCTGTCTTCATGCGTGACGACGAGCGCCACGTCGACGCCGCCCGCGAGCAACACCTGCAGACAGCGCACGCCCACGTTGTGATACGCGAAGACAACGGCGCGCGGTTTCATTGGCCAGCTCCTTCGTTGGCCGGGTTCGTGGTGGCCGGCCGTGCAACCGTACCGGCCGTTCGCGTGGGTTCAGCCGGCTGCGCGAAGGCGGCGGCCTGCATGAAATCCTGGCGCGGCGTATCGACGACGGCGCGGCCATTACGCTCCTCGAGGATCGTCTGGATCAGGTAACGCGGACGCGCGCGCACCTGCTGGTAGATGCGGCCGATGTACTCGCCGAGCAGACCGAGCGCGAAGATGATCACGCCGAGCAGGAAGAACGTGATGGCGAAGAGCGTGAACACGCCTTGCACTTCCGCGCCGAGGATGAAGCGGCGGATCAGCAGCAGCAGGAAGAGGCCTGCCGAGCCGAGCGAGAGGATCACGCCGATGAACGAGAGCCACTGCAGCGGCACGACGGAGAAGCCCGTCACGAGGTCGAAATTCAGGCGAATCAGGCTGTAGAGCGAGTACTTCGATTCGCCCGCGAAGCGCTCTTCGTGCGCCACCTCGACCTCGACCGGGTTCTGCGAGAACGTGTAGGCGAGCGCCGGAATGAAGGTGTTGATTTCGCCGCAGCGGTTGATCGTGTCGATGATGCGGCGGTTGTACGCGCGCAGCATGCAGCCCTGGTCGGTCATCTTGATGCGCGTGATGCGCTCGCGCAGACGGTTCATCGCCTGCGAGGCCTTGCGCCGCCAGAGGCTGTCCTGGCGCTGCTTGCGGATGGTGCCGACGTAGTCGTAGCCCTCGCGCATCTTCTCGACGAGCTTGCCGATTTCCTCGGGCGGATTCTGCAGGTCGGCGTCGAGCGTGATGACGATCTCCCCGCGGGCCTGCTCGAAGCCCGCGAGAATCGCCATGTGCTGGCCGTAGTTGCCGTTGAGCAGGATCGCGCGCGTGGTATCGGGCCGCGCGCGGAACTGCTCCGCGAGCATCGCGGCCGAGCGGTCGCGGCTGCCGTCGTTGATGAAGATCACTTCGTACGAGGTGCCGAGCTTGTCGAGCGCCGGATACAGGCGCGCGAACAGCGCGGGAAGGCCAGCTTCCTCGTTGTAGACCGGAATGATGACCGAGACTTCCGGCGTGTCCGGGGTCAAGGTGCCTTGTTCCGTTTGACTCATGTGTGCGTCGATTCCGTTATTGGATGCTTCGGTTTGCTGCATGCGCAAATCGGCGGCGCGTGCGCTGCGCCGTCCGCCTGCGTTTCCCCTGTGTCGACCCGAATTGGCGCTTTGGCGCTGGCTCGGGTCCCATGCCCGTCGAGGCGGCGGTATCCCGTCCCCGACTTCCGTTACTGCCTGTCTTGCCAACTACTTCGCAAATTTCGCGCAAATCTCGTTCACCGCGCTGCACACGCGCCCCACGTCGGCTTCGGTCATCTGCGTGAAGAGCGGCAGCGTAACCGTGCTCGCGCCGAAGCGCTCCGCGTGCGGGAACATGCCCGCCCTGAAACCACGCTCGCGGTAGAGCGTGAAGAGGTGGATGGCCGGGTAATGCACGCCCGAGCCGATGCCGCGCTCCTTGAGTTCGCCCATGAAACCGGCGCGGTCGATCGCGAGCTGGTCGAGGGGTAGCGTGATCTGGAACATGTGCCAGTTGCTGTTGGCGAAATCGGCGAGCGGCAGGCCGACGCCGAGCTTAACCGCCGCGCCGCCTTCGAAGCCCGCGAAGTAAGCCCGCGCAAGCTCGCGGCGCTGCCGGATGAAGCGCTCGATGTGCTTGAGCTGGCCAAGGCCGACGCGCGCCGCCACATCCGTGAGATTGTACTTGCCGCCGAGCACGTCGCAGTCCATGCCGTCGAAGCCCGTGCGCGTAATGCCCTGGAGGCGGTACTTCTGTGCGAGCACGGCTTCGGCTTCGTCGTTGAGGACGAGCGCGCCGCCTTCGATCGACGTGAGGTTCTTGTTGGCGTGGAAGCTGAACGAGACGATGTCGCCGATCGCGCCGATACGCTTGCCGTTCCAGCTCGAACCGAACGCCTGCGCGGCGTCCTCGATCACACGCAGCTTGTGCTGGCGGGCGATCGCGTAGAGCCGGTCCATGTCGACGGGCAGGCCCGAGAGGAAGACCGGGATGATCGCTTTGGTCTTCGGCGTGATGGCGGCTTCGAGCTTGTCGAGGTCGATGTTGCGCGTGACGGGATCGATGTCGGCGAACACGGGCGTCGCGCCGACTTCATAGACCACATTGCTGGTCGCGACCCACGAGGCGGGCGTGGTGATGACTTCGTCGCCGGGACCCACGCCGGCAAGGCGCAAACCGATTTCGAGCGTCGCCGTGCCCGAGTTGAAGGTGCGCACGGGACGGCCGCCGCAGTATTCGGAGAGCGCCGCTTCGAACGCCTGGTTCTGCGGGCCGGTCGTGATCCACCCCGAGCGCAGCACGTCGGCGACGCCCTGGATGGTTTCCTCGTCGATTTCGGGACGCACGAACGGCAGGAACGGAAGGGGCGACTGCGGGGATGACTGGGTCATGAGTGCTTTGCTCTTTGCTCGTCAGAAAGTGGGGCCGGGCAGCAAGGCCGCCGCGGCGCATCTTACGAAATGCTTATATGGGCGCAATATGCTGCGCTGCAAGCGGCCTCGCCACGCGCGCCAGAAACGCGCGCCGCGGCGCGTCAGCTGCGCGCCAGCACGAACACGCCGATCAGGATGATGCCGATACCCACGAGCCGCTGCACGCTCAGCACCTCGCCGAACAGATACCACGCCGCGAACGCGTTGACCACGTAGCCGAGCGAGAGCATCGGGTAGGCGATCGAGACGTCCACGCGCGAGAGCCCGACGATCCACACGACCACGCTGAACACGTAGCAGGTGAGGCCGCCGAGAATCGGCACTTGCGTCGCGAGCTTCACGCCAATGGGCAAGATGTTCGCACGGCTGAATTCGAAGTGTCCAACGGCATTGACACCCGCTTTCAGCAACAGTTGCGCGCATGCGTTGAGGCCGACGCCGGCGAGGATGCAGATGAGGGAAATCGGATTCATCGGAAAGGGTGGTTCAACGGGTTATCGGGTTGGGGCGGGAGCCGGGCCACGCCGCGCAGGCCGGCCCGCGTAGGCCGAGCCGGCGCGGCCCGATTATCGCCCATGCGTCATTCGGGGCCAGGAAGCACTCAGGATTGCGGCTTTTCAACGATCACGCGCCGCGCGTCGCGGGCGATCACCTGCATCGGCAGGCCCTGCGCGGCCAGTCCTTCGTAACGCTTCACGGGAATCAGCGCGAGCGCATAGCGGTCGGCCTTCCAGCGCGCCTCCCAGTCGGCAATGGTCGGCACCCATTTTTGCGGTTCCTCGGAGATGCCGAAGGCCAGTTCGTCGGTGACTTCGACCATCGTCATCGTATGGCGCACGTAGAAGGGCAGGGTATGGTCGAGTACGCCCACCGAGTAGAACGGCGTGTCGGGCGGCAGCTTCGCGATGGCGGCGCGCACCGCGGGCGCGAGCGGCGCGCCGGAACTCAGGGTGCCGAACACGTCGTGGCCCGTGCCCGCAATGGTCGCGAGCAGCAGCCACGCCGTGCCGAGCGCGAGCACCGGTGCGCGCGCGCCGGTTTCGGGCGTGCGCTTCGCGCGGTTCAGGCGCAGGCCGACCATGGTGACGACGAAGGCCACCGCGGCCGCGGCGAACACCCAGACCTGGAACTCCCGGTAGAGCGCGTTCGGATTGCGCGCGTCGCCGAGCCGCGTGAGCACGAACGAGCCCGCCATCAGCACGACGGCAAACAGCGCGTAGCCCGCGAGATGCTTGTTCCACTGGGCGCGCGTCATGACCGGCAGATACATGCCGATGATGAGCGCCACGGGCGGCGCGATCGGCAGGACGTAGGAGACGAGCTTGGAGTGTGAGGCGCTGAAGAACAGGAAAATGAACACCGTCCACACGATCATCAGCGTGACGGGCGAGAAACCGTTGGGCTGACGCGGCGCGCGCAGCGCATGGCGCACGCTCTGCACGCTGACCGAAAGCCACGGCAGGAAGCCCACCAGCATGACCGGCACGAAGTAGTAGAACGGGCCGGGGCGGTTCTGCGCGGGCGTGAGGTAGCGCTGGAACTGCTGGACGATGAAGAAGAAGTTGAAGAACTCGGGATTGCGCTGCTGCACGAGGATGAACCACGGCGACACGATCGCGAAGAACACGATCAGGCCGCTCACGAGATAGAGGCGCTTCCAGAGCGCCCAGTCCCGCGAAATCGCCGTATAGAGCACCAGCACGGCGCCTGGCAGGATCAGGCCGACGAGGCCCTTGGACAGCACCGCCATCGCCATGGCCGCCCAGCACAGCCACATCCACAGGCGCGCGTTCGCTTTGGGCAGGCTCGGACGCTGCGCGAGCAGCAGGGCGCACAGCGAGAGCTGCATCCAGAACGACAGGCCCATGTCGAGCGTGTTGAAGTGGCCCATCAGGTTCCAGTACGGCGCGCAGGCGAGCACGACCGCGGCGAAGAAGCCCGTGGCGGCGTTGAACACGCGCGCGCCGGTGAAGCCGATCAGCAGCACGCCCGCGAAGCCGGTGAGCGCCGTGTACAGGCGCGCCTGCCACTCGCCGATGCCGAACCACGCGAACGTGAGCGCGTTCATCCAGGTTTGCAGCGGCGGCTTTTCGAAGTACTTGTAGTCGTTGTAGCGCGGCGTGATCCAGTCGCCGCTCGCGAGCATTTCGCGCGCCATTTCGGCGTAGCGTCCTTCGTCGCTCGGCAGCAGGTGGCGCCAGCCGAGCGGCAGGAACCAGATCACGGCGAGGGCGAGGATCAGGAGCAGGATCGTGCTGCGCTTGAGCGGTAGCCTCGATGGCGTATCGTTCATGGGTTTCAGCCTGTTCTTGTTGCAGTCGTTGCGGTCGGGGTGCGAAGCGTGCGCGCTGGCCGCGCGCGGTGTGCGGGCCAGGTCCGGAGCACGCGCTACGCACGCGGCGCGCAAGTGTACTACGCCGCCGCGCGGCGACCTGATGGCAAGCTTAAGGCGCGTCAGCTTTCGATCAGAAGCGCGGCCGCCACGCGGCGGCCTTCGGCCATGAGGATGTTGTAGGTGCGGCAGGCGGCCTTGAAGTCCATTGCCTCCACGCCGATGCGCTTCGCGGCCAGCGCCGCGGTCAGGCGCGGATGCGGAAAGCGCAGCCGCTCTCCGCTGCCGAACACGACCACTTCGGGGTTCAGCGGGAGCAGCAGCTCGAAGAGCTCGGGCGTGAGGGCGTCGAACGACTGCACCGGCCAGGGGGTGACCGGCGCTTCTGGCATCACGATGATGCTGCCCGTATGGCGTTCGAGGTTCACTTCGACGTAGTCGGCGCCGTAACCGGTCACGGTGTTCAGCGCGGCGCTGGAGTCCTGGTGTAGTTTCAAAACGGGGTTCCGGGGTAAGGGCAGGTCGGGTGCGCAAGCGAGAGGGCGCATATCCTGTGCCGACGCCGGCCTCGGCGCGAACCGCCTTGCAGCCCGCCGTGTCACCCGCTTCGCGACCCGCCTCCTGGCCGATTGCGCATTGCGGAAGTTGGTCAAAATCCGCTAAATTATAGCTTTTTAGCCGCCGCTGCGGCGGCGCCCGCGGGTAGACCGCGCCGGCAGGCCGCTACGCGCGCCATCCGCGCATCGGGCGAGGGCAGCCACAAGCTGCCGGGGCGGTTTTGGGGAAGTCGGGTTGGCCACCAGCGTACGCTTTGCGAAGCGTCGCGCGTGCGCCCGGCGCTCCCTTCGCAATCGTGCACGGCTTTTGTCCCGCCGGGGGCGCCCTCCGGCCCCCTTGCCTGTCCTGTCCGCCAAGGCGCCATCCGCCGGCCGGTCAACGGCATTTCAGCCTGTTCCAGCCCTTTTACCGCGTCTTACTCGCCGCTGACGCCCTGACTGATTCTCTGACCGCTTCTCTGACCGATAGCCCGCCGTGAAACCGATTCTCAAATCCAACAAGCTGCAGAACGTTTGCTACGACATCCGCGGGCCGGTGCTCGAGCACGCGAAGCGCCTCGAAGAAGAAGGCCATCGCATCATCAAGCTGAACATCGGCAATCTTGCGCCGTTCGGTTTCGACGCGCCCGACGAGGTCATTCAGGACATGATCCTGAACCTGCCGGGCTCCTCGGGGTATTCGGATTCGAAGGGTGTGTTCGCCGCGCGCAAGGCGATCATGCATTACGCGCAGCAAAAGGGCATCAAGGGCGTCGAGCTCGACGACATCTACATCGGCAACGGCGCGTCCGAACTGATCGTCATGGCCATGCAGGCGCTCCTGAACGACGGCGACGAAGTGCTGCTGCCCGCGCCCGACTATCCGCTGTGGACGGCGGCGGTGAGCCTCTCGGGCGGCACGCCCGTGCACTACATCTGCGACGAGTCGAACGCGTGGATGCCCGACCTCGACGACATCCGCTCGAAGATCACGCCGAACACGCGCGCGATCGTCGTCATCAACCCGAACAACCCGACCGGCGCGCTTTATTCTGACGACCTGCTGCGCGGGCTCGTGGCGATCGCGCGCGAGCACGGCCTGATCCTGTTCGCCGACGAGGTCTACGACAAGATCATCTACGACGGCAAGACGCACACGGCGCTCGGCTCGCTCTCGGAAGACGTGATCACCGTCACGCTCAACAGCCTGTCGAAGAGCTATCGCGCGTGCGGCTACCGCGCGGGCTGGATGTTCCTCTCGGGCATGACGGGGGAAAACCGCCGCCGCTCGAAGGACTACACGGAAGGTCTCGGCATTCTCGCCTCGATGCGCCTGTGCGCGAACGTGCCGGGCCAGTACGCGATCCAGACGGCGCTGGGCGGCTACCAGAGCATCAACGAGCTGATCCAGCCGGGCGGGCGCCTGTATCGCCAGCGCGAACTCGCGTACAACATGCTCACGGCCATTCCCGGCGTGACCTGCGTGAAGCCCGAGGCAGCGCTCTACATGTTCCCGCGCCTCGACCCGAAGCTCTATCCGATCGAGAACGACCAGCAGTTCATCCTCGATCTGCTGCTGCAGGAGCGCGTGCTGCTCGTGCAGGGCACGGGCTTCAACTGGAAGCAGCCGGACCACTTCCGCGTGGTGTTCCTGCCGAACGTCGACGACCTGACCGATTCGATCAACCGCATCGCGCGCTTCCTCGACGGTTATCGTCAGCGGCACGGCACCTGAGCCAGTCACACGCATTCCCTTTTCAAACACTTGGACGAACACACGCTGCATGGATCCGATCAAAGTAGGTCTCTTGGGCTTCGGCACGGTGGGCAGCGGCACCTTCACGGTACTGCGCCGCAACCAGGAAGAAATCAAACGCCGCGCGGGCCGCGGCATCGAGGTGGCGCGCATTGCCGTGCGCAACCCGGCCAAGGCCACGACGGCGCTCGGCAGTGAAGCCGGCAGCGTCGACCTGACGACCGACTTCAACGCCGTGGTCGACGATCCCTCGATTTCGATCGTCGCCGAAATGATCGGCGGCACGACGCTCGCCAGGGATCTCGTGCTGCGCGCGATTGCCAATGGCAAGCATGTCGTCACGGCGAACAAGGCGCTGCTGGCGGTGCACGGCACCGAGATCTTCGAAGCGGCGCGCGCCAAGGGCGTGATGGTCGCGTTCGAGGCGGCCGTGGCGGGCGGCATCCCCATCATCAAGGCGCTGCGCGAAGGTCTCACGGCCAACCGCATCCAGTACATCGCCGGCATCATCAACGGCACGACCAACTACATCCTCTCGGAAATGCGCGAGCGCGGGCTCGACTTCGCGACCGCATTGAAAGCCGCGCAGGAACTGGGCTACGCCGAAGCCGATCCGACCTTCGACATCGAAGGCGTGGACGCCGCGCACAAGGCGACGATCATGAGCGCGATCGCGTTCGGCGTGCCCGTGCAGTTCGACAAGGCGTACGTGGAAGGCATCAGCAAGCTCGACGCCATCGACATCAAGTACGCGGAAGAGCTGGGCTATCGCATCAAGCTGCTCGGCATCGCGCGCCGCACCGAGCGCGGCATCGAGCTGCGCACGCATCCCACGCTGATTCCGGCCAAGCGCCTGCTCGCCAACGTGGAAGGTGCGATGAACGCGGTGGTCGTGCATGGCGACGCGGTGGGCACGACGCTGTACTACGGCAAGGGCGCGGGTGCGGAGCCGACGGCCTCCGCCGTGGTGGCCGATCTCGTCGATGTGACGCGTCTGCACACGGCCGACCCCGAGCACCGCGTGCCGCATCTGGCATTCCAGCCGGACAGCCTCTCGAACACGCCGATCCTGCCGATCGACGAAGTCACGAGCGGCTACTACCTGCGCCTGCGCGTGGCGGACCAGACCGGCGTGATGGCGGCCATCACGCGCATCCTGGCGGACAGCGGCATCTCGATCGACGCGCTGCTGCAAAAGGAAGCGGAGCAGGTCGACGCGCAAGGCAAGGCGGAAACCGACATCATCCTGATCACCCACGAGACGATCGAGAAGAACGTCAACGCGGCGATCGCGCAGATCGAGAAGCTCGCGACGGTGAAGTCGCAGGTCACGAAGCTGCGCATGGAAGGACTGAACTAAGGCAAGGGCTATGAATTACGTATCTACGCGCGGCGCGGGCGCCGGCGAGCATCATTCGTTTTCCGACATCCTGCTGGGCGGCCTCGCGCGCGACGGCGGCCTGTATCTGCCGGCCGAGTATCCGCAGATCAGCAAGGAAGAACTGGCGCGCTGGCGCGGCCTTTCGTACGCGGATCTCGCGTTCGAGATCCTCTCGAAGTTCGCCGGCGACATTCCCGCCGACGACCTGCGCGAGATCGCGCGCCGCACCTACACGGGCGAGACCTACCGCAACGTGCGCCATGGCGAAGACGCGAGCAAGATCACGCCGCTCACCACGCTTGGCGAGGAAAACGGCGCGCAGCTCTCGCTGCTCGAACTCTCGAACGGTCCGACGCTCGCGTTCAAGGACATGGCGATGCAGCTGCTCGGCAACCTGTTCGAGTACGCGCTCGCGAAGGCCGGCCAGGAGCTGAACATTCTCGGCGCGACCTCGGGCGACACCGGCAGCGCGGCGGAATACGCCATGCGCGGCAAGAAGGGCGTGCGCGTGTTCATGCTTTCGCCGCACAGGAAGATGAGCGCGTTCCAGACGGCGCAGATGTTCAGCCTGCAGGACCCGAACATCTTCAATCTGGCTGTTGAAGGCGTGTTCGACGACTGCCAGGACATCGTCAAGGCGGTTTCGAACGACCACGCGTTCAAGGCGCAGCAGAAGATCGGCACGGTCAATTCGATCAACTGGGCGCGCGTCGTGGCGCAGGTCGTGTACTACTTTGCCGGCTACTTCGCGGCGACGAAGTCGAACGACGAGCGCGTTTCGTTCACGGTGCCCTCGGGCAACTTCGGCAACGTATGCGCGGGCCATATCGCGCGCATGATGGGCCTGCCGATCGAAAAGCTCGTGGTCGCGACCAACGAGAACGACGTGCTCGACGAGTTCTTCCGCACCGGCATTTATCGCGTGCGCGGCTCGGCCGAGACGTATCACACGACGAGCCCGAGCATGGACATCTCGAAGGCGTCGAATTTCGAGCGCTTCGTGTACGACTTGCTGGGCCGCGATCCGGCGCGCGTGACGCAGCTGTTCCGCGACGTCGAGGAGAAGGGCGGCTTCGATCTCGTGGCGAGCGGCGACTTCGTGCGCGTGCAGCAGTTCGGCTTCGTTTCGGGCCGCAGCAGCCACGACGACCGCATCGCCACGATTCGCGACATCTACTCGCGCTACCAGACGATGATCGACACCCATACGGCCGACGGCGTGAAGGTCGCCCGCGAACACCTGCAGCCCGGTGTGCCGATGATCGTGCTCGAAACCGCGCAGCCGGTGAAGTTCGGCGAGACGATTCGCGAAGCGCTGGACCGCGAGCCGGAGCGTCCGGCGGCGTTCGAAGGCCTCGAGGCGCTGCCGCAGCGCTTCGAAGTCGTGCCGGCCGACGCCCAGCGCGTGAAGGACTATATCGCCGCTCATACGGCGGACTGATCGACGCAGCCGGGGCCGGATCGGTTCGCGGTCCCGGCGTGTCGACATCGCCTCAGCTTTTACGCGGCGGCGGGTTGCCCGAACCCGTCCGCTGCATCACTTCAGCCGATCGTGCGCATGCGCAGGCATCGCGCGCCAGGGATATCCACGGCATAAGGCACAGCGCGCCGGTCGCGCCGCTACAATAACGGCAGACCAACCGCTGCTGGCGGCCCCGCCGCCAAGTCCGAGACGACCTCGATGTCCACGCCTACGTCCCCGTCTTCCGCTGCGCCGGCGCCCGCGCCGCGCGCGTCGATGCTCTCCACCGCCGACGCCCTCGCCGCGCTGCTTGCCGCGGCGCAGCCGCTCGCCGGCGCCGAAACGATTTCGACGTTCGACGCGCTGAACCGCGTGCTCGCCGTAGACGTCGTTTCGCCGCTCGACGTGCCGCCGATGCATACGAGCGCAATGGACGGCTACGCGGTGCGCGTGGCCGATCTCGCGCAAGGCAGCCGCCGTCTGCCGGTTTCCCAGCGCATTCCCGCGGGTCACGCGCCACAGCCGCTCGCGGCGGGCACGGCGGCGCGCATCTTCACGGGCGCGACGGTGCCGCCGGGCGCGGACGCCGTGGTGATGCAGGAGCAGACCGAGGCCGCGGAAGGCGCCGTTACTTTTCTGCACACGCCCAAGGCGGGCGAATGGATCACGGCGCAGGGCGCCGATATCCGCAAGAACACGGTGATCCTGCCGGCGGGCACGCGCCTCACGCCGGCGGCGCTCGGGCTCGCGGCGTCGGTCGGGTGCGCCACGCTCACCGTCGTGCGCCGCGTGAAGGTCGCGGTGTTCTTCACCGGCGACGAGCTGACGATGCCGGGCGAGCCGCTCAAGCCCGGCGCGATCTACAACTCGAACCGCTTCACGCTCACGGGCCTCTTGCGCAACCTCGGCTGCGAAGTCACCGACTACGGCATCGTGCCGGACCAGCTCGACGTCACACGCGCGACGCTGCGCGAGGCGGCCGCCGCCCACGACCTCATCCTCACCTCGGGCGGCGTCTCGGTCGGCGAGGAGGATCACGTGCGGCCTGCCGTCGAGGCCGAAGGCCGCATCAACCTGTGGCAGATCGCCATGAAGCCGGGCAAGCCGCTCGCGTTCGGCGCAGTGCGTCGGGCGCAAGGGGCGACGAACGCGGGAACCGGCGAGGCGTTCTTCATCGGGCTGCCGGGCAACCCGGTGTCGAGTTTCGTCACCTTTCTGTTGTTCGTGCGTCCGTTCCTGCTGCGGCTTGCGGGCGCGACCCAGGTGAGCCCGCGCGCGCTCTCGCTGCGTGCTGATTTCACCCAGGCGAAGAGCGACCGCCGCAACGAATTCCTGCGCGCGCGCGTGAACCCGGCTGGCGGTCTCGACCTGTTCCCGAACCAGAGTTCGGCGGTTCTCACCTCCACGGTCTGGGGCGACGGTCTCATCGACAATCCGCCCAATCATGTGATCAGCGCCGGCGAGACCGTGCGCTTTATTCCGTTCACCGAATTGCTGTACTGAAAAGCCTCGAGCGATGAAGATCCAGTTGAAATTTTTTGCGAGTGTGCGCGAGGCGCTTGGCGTCGCGGACGAAACGGTCACGCTGCCGGACGGCATCGCGACGGTCGGCGACGTGCGCGGCTGGCTGCGTGCGCGTGGCGGTGTCTGGGCCGAGACGCTGGCGGAAGGCCGCGCGCTGCGCATGGCCTGCAATCACGTGATGACGGATCCGCGCACGCGCATCACCGAGGGCTGCGAAGTGGCGTTTTTCCCGCCGGTGACGGGCGGCTGAGCGTCACAGGAGACTCACGATGCCCGTGCGCGTACAAACGGAAGATTTCGACCTCACCGCGGAGGTGGCGCAGCTGCGTGCGCGCAATCCGGCGATCGGCGCGGTGGCGTGCTTCGTCGGCACGGTGCGCGATCTGAACGATGGCAGCACGATCGCCTCGCTCGAACTCGAGCACTATCCGGGCATGACCGAGAAGGCGCTGGAGGCGATCGTCGCCGAAGCGCAGCGGCGCTGGGCGGGCATCGAGGTGCTGATCGTACACAGGGTGGGCAAGCTCGAGCCGCTCGACCAGATCGTGCTGGTCGCGACCACCTCGAAGCATCGCGGCGACGCGTTCGCGTCCTGCGAGTTCGTGATGGATTACCTCAAGACCGAGGCGCCGTTCTGGAAGAAGGAAGAGACGGAGCAGGGCGCGCGCTGGGTCGATGCACGCGAGAGCGACGATACGGCGCTGGCGCGCTGGGGTGTGGCGTCGGGGAACGCTTCGCGGGAATCCAGCTAGGTGCTCGTCCGCCGGGGTGAAGGGACAGATGTAGTTCACCGCCGCCCCCTTGTAACGCAACTAACTGCCTATTTCCGCACCGCCCTGAAAGCAGATGCGCTCACTCTGCCGGCGTGCTCTCGTCGACATCCATCTGGCGGCCAATGAAACGGGCCGGAAACGGCTCGCCGGTCGGGCGCGTAGGCAAGTCGTGGCCGTGGCTGGCGGGGCGCCTGCGCGGCGCTACGCGATCGAGAAGGGCCTGTTGCTCGGGCGGAATCGTGTAGCCCCAGCCAAAGCGGCTCAGTTGCAGGCTTTGCGCAATCCGCAACGCGGGTTCCATGAACTGCACCGCCGCCGCGGGCTCGTAGCGAGCCTGAACCGTATCGAGGAAAAGATAGAGCCAGCGGCTGAAATGCTGCGGTTCGACGCCGGGCACCGGATCGTGCGCCTGCTGCACGTTGCCGCGGTAGCTTTTGGTGCCGAGCACGAGACTCGACCAGAAGCGGCACATTTTCGGCAGATGTTCGTCCCAGCGCCCGGCGAGCACGCCGTCGAACACCGGTCCGAGCATGGCGTCGTCGCGCACGCGGTCGTAGAACGCGTAGACGAGTTCGCGGAGGTTCTCTTCAGTCGGCTGGGCGTGCAGCGTGGCAGCGGGGCGGGTGTCGGGGCGAGTCATTTGGGGCCTGGGTGATACCTGGGGTGCCTGGAGTGTAGTCGGCGGCGGGGCGCCGGCACGGTGCGACAGTGAGCCGCATGCAAGCTGCCAGGCACTGCGAAGCGTCCATCGAAGTGACAATCATACCCAGTCCAGGCAAAACCTGCATGCTACCTGCATGTTATTGTGTGGGTTTCTGTCACCCGCACCACCTCTGTCATTGCGACCGCCATGAGACTGACCGACTACACCGACTATTCGTTGCGCGTGATGCTGTATCTCGCGCTGCGTCGCGACAGCCTGGCCACGATCCAGGAGATCTCGGACGCCTACGGCGTATCGAAGAATCATCTGATGAAAGTCGTGCAGCGCCTTGGCGAGCTTGGCTGGGTCGACACCGTCCGCGGGCGCAATGGCGGCTTGCGGCTCGCGCCTGCATCGCTCGAGCTGAGCGTTGGCGCGGTCGTCCGTGAGACGGAAAGTGACTTCTCGCTGGTCGGCTGCTTTCCGGACGAGCATGGCGACCGGCGCAGCTGCGTCATCGAGCCGCAGTGCCGGCTCAAGCACGCACTGGCGGCGGCGCGCGATGCGTTTCTCGCGGAACTCGACCGCCATACCATCGGCGAGCTGGCGCAGCCGGCAGGCGAACTGACCGGGCTGCTCGGCCTCGCGCCAATCCAGTTCATGCCGCGCGCGCAGGCAGCGCGCTCCGCGTCTTCACGCGAGCATTGAAGGACGCGTCGGCGTCACCTCTTCGTTTTTCATCTCCCCGAGCCGCGGCGCTTTGCCTCGCGCGGCTGCGGCCGCCTCGCATTCTTTCCCCGTTTTCTCACGCCGCGGCAGGGGTTGCCGATGGCCGCCGCCTGCGCTTGAATCGCAGAAATCGGAAAAAATGACGCCAGAGCGCTTGAAACCGGCGCGTCCCCCCTCAAATTTGGTGACAGTCTAGAAATCTGGAGGTCTCGCATCAAATGAGAATCGACAAACTCACCACCAAGTTCCAGGAAGCCATCGCCGACGCGCAAAGCCTCGCGGTGGGCCACGATAACCAGTACATCGAACCCGTTCACCTGCTGGCTGCGCTCGTCGCGCAGCAGGACGGCTCCGCGCGCTCGCTCATGTCGCGTGCGGGCGTGCAGGTCCAGGCGCTGCAGAACGCGCTGAACGACGCCATCAACCGCTTGCCGCAGGTGCAGGGCACCGACGGCAACGTGCAGATCGGCCGCGAGCTCACGGGTCTGCTCAATCAGGCCGACAAGGAAGCGCAGAAGCTCAACGACACCTATATCGCGAGCGAGATGTTCCTGCTCGCTGTTTCCGAAGACAGGGGCGAAGCGGGTCGTCTCGCGCGCCAGCACGGCCTGACGCGCAAGTCGCTCGAAGCCGCGATCGTCGCGGTGCGCGGCGGCGCGCAGGTGCACAGCCAGGACGCCGAGAGCCAGCGCGAAGCGCTCAAGAAGTACACCGTCGATCTGACCGAGCGCGCGCGGTCGGGCAAGCTCGACCCCGTGATCGGCCGTGACGACGAAATCCGCCGCTCGATCCAGATCCTGCAACGCCGCACCAAGAACAATCCGGTGCTGATCGGCGAACCGGGCGTGGGCAAGACGGCCATCGTCGAAGGCCTCGCGCAGCGCATCGTCAACGGCGAAGTGCCCGAGACGCTCAAGGGCAAGCGCGTGCTCTCGCTCGACATGGCCGCGCTGCTCGCGGGCGCGAAATATCGCGGCGAGTTCGAGGAACGCCTGAAGGCCGTGCTCAACGACATCGCCAAGGACGAAGGCCAGACCATCGTCTTCATCGATGAAATTCACACGATGGTCGGCGCGGGCAAGGCCGAAGGCGCGCTGGACGCGGGCAACATGCTCAAGCCGGCGCTCTCGCGCGGCGAGCTGCACTGCATCGGCGCGACGACGCTCGACGAATATCGCAAGTACATCGAAAAGGACGCCGCACTCGAACGCCGCTTCCAGAAAGTGCTCGTCGATGAACCGTCGGTCGAGGCGACCATCGCGATCCTGCGCGGCCTGAAGGAGAAGTACGAGCTGCACCACGGCGTGGAAATCACCGATCCGGCGATCGTCGCGGCGGCGGAGCTCTCGCATCGCTACATCACCGACCGTTTCCTGCCGGACAAGGCCATCGACCTGATCGACGAAGCGGCTTCGAAGATCAAGATGGAAATCGATTCGAAGCCCGAAGCCATGGACAAGCTCGATCGCCGCCTGATCCAGCTGAAGATCGAGCGCGAGGCCGTCAAGAAAGAGAAGGACGAAGCGTCGCAAAAGCGTCTGCAGCTGATCGAGGAAGAGATCGACCGGCTGAGCCTCGAATATAAGGACCTCGAAGAGATCTGGACCACCGAGAAGGCCGCGGTGCAGGGCGGCGCGCAGATCAAGGAAGAGATCGACCGGGTGCGCGCGGAGATCAATCGCTTCCAGCGCGAAGGCAAGCTCGAAAAGGTCGCGGAACTGCAGTACGGCAAGTTGCCGGAACTCGAAGCGCAGCTCAAGCAGGTGACGCTCGCCGAGGCGAACGAGCAGAACAACCCCACGCGTTTGCGCCTGCTGCGCACGCTCGTGGGCGCCGAGGAAATTGCGGAAGTCGTGTCGCGTTCGACCGGCATTCCTGTTTCGCGCATGATGCAGGGCGAGCGCGAAAAGCTGCTGCAGATCGAAGAGAAACTGCACGAGCGCGTGATCGGTCAGGACGAGGCCATTACCGCCGTGGCCGACGCGATTCGCCGCTCGCGCGCCGGCCTCTCGGACCCGAACCGGCCGTACGGCTCGTTCCTGTTCCTCGGGCCGACGGGGGTGGGCAAGACCGAGCTGTGCAAGGCGCTGGCGGGCTTCCTGTTCGATTCGGAAGATCACCTCATCCGCATCGACATGAGCGAGTTCATGGAGAAGCACAGCGTGGCGCGTTTGATCGGCGCGCCGCCGGGATACGTGGGCTACGAAGAGGGCGGCTATCTGACCGAGGCCGTGCGTCGCAAGCCGTATAGCGTGATCCTGCTCGACGAAGTCGAGAAGGCGCACCCGGACGTGTTCAACGTGCTGCTGCAGGTGCTCGACGACGGCCGCATGACCGATGGCCAGGGCCGCACCGTCGACTTCAAGAACACCGTGATCGTGATGACGTCGAACCTCGGTTCGCACCTCATTCAGGCGATGGCGGGTGAGCCTCAGGAAGCCGTGAAGGACGCCGTGTGGAACGAAGTGAAGCAGCAGTTCCGCCCCGAGTTCCTGAACCGGATCGACGAGGTCGTCGTGTTCCATGCGCTCGATCGCTCGAATATCGAGTCGATTGCGAAGATCCAGTTGCAGCGTCTGCGCGAGCGTCTGGAGAAGCTCGACATGGAACTCATGGTGTCGGACGAGGCGCTGGGCCAGATCGCCAAGGTCGGTTACGATCCGCTGTTCGGCGCACGGCCGCTCAAGCGCGCGATCCAGCAGGAGATTGAGAACCCGGTCGCCAAGCTGATCCTCGCGGGCAAGTTCGGGCCGAAGGACGTGATTCCGGTCGGCGTGCACGACGGCAAGTTCGTGTTCGAGCGCGTGGTGCACTAAGGCGAGTCGCCGGACTCGGGTGAGACGCGTGCCGGAAGGCGCGCGCCGAGCCGAAACGAAAAGGGCAGCGGAGTGATCCGCTGCCCTTTTTTCATGCCTGCAAAGAAGCGCTAACGGGCGCTTACGCCTGCTTGTTGCCGCCGCCGAACAGCGACGCCAGCCCGCCAAGCGTGCCGAGCACGCTCTCGGCGTTGATCTGGCCGCCTTGCGGCACTTCGCCGTTCGGCGTGCCCGCGTTGACCACGTGCGGCAGCACCTGAGCGAGCAGGCCGCTCACCTGGTCGGGCTGCATGCCGACCTTCTGGGCGAGACCCGAGACGACGTCCGAGCCGAGCACGTTGTGCAGTTGATCCGCCGAAACAGGCTGGTTCTCGCCGTTGCCGACCCACGACTGCACGATGTCGCCGAGGCCGCCTTGCTGGAACTTCTCGATGAGGCCGTTCAGCCCGCCGGGCTGGTTGTTGACGAACTCCATCGCCGCGGCGAGGAGCTGGGCCTGGCCGCCGCCTTGCTGTTGCGACTGCGAACCGAGCAGGGAACCGAGGGTATCTAGCAGACTCATGACGATCTCTCTGGGTGATGGCCGCGATGGGGGGGACGCGGCCGGTAAATCGGACGGCGCACGCGGCGCCGCGTTTTCGAGGTCCGGTGTACGGCTTGCACGCGCCGGACGATGGCGGCAATCAGCCGCCGGAAGCGGCCGCCCCCGATGCGGCCTTGTCCTTCTTCGACTTTTTGGGCTTTTTCGCCTTCGTATCGGATGCGGTGGCCGGCGCAGCCGCAGCGGAGCCCGCTTCGGGCGCGCTGGCAGCGGCGGCTGCCTTGTCCTTCTTGCTCTTGTGCTTCGACTTGCCCGCGGCGGTGTCCGAGGCGGCTTGCGCCGTGGTCGCGGCCGCCGGCGTCTGCGCCGTCATCGGATTGGCCGTGGTCGCAGCGGGCGCGGCGCTCGTGGCAGCGGCGCTCTTGCCGCTCTTCGCGCTGGCCGTCTTGCCCGCCGGCGGCGCGGAGGAGCCGTTGATCGTGAGCCCTGCCGCCTCGAGGTTCTGCACCGACTTAGGGCCAATGCCCTTGACGCGGTTCACGAGGTCGTCGGCGTCCTTGAACGGGCCGTTCTTCGTGCGTTCGTCGATGATTGCCTTGGCATGGACGGGGCCGATGCCCTTGACCGATTCGAGCGCGGTCTCGTCGGCGGTGTTCACTTCCACGGCTGCGGCGAGCACGGCGGACAGCGACAGGCCGATTGCGAGGAACAGCATCAGCAGCTTCTTGAGCATGGCAATCACTCCATTGAGGGCATTTCAGTGAGCCGGGAACGGACGACGCATCCAGCGGAGGGGGCTGCGGTACAAGAATAGGCCAGATGGCGTATCCGTGGATCGCGAGCGCTCGATTTATACCGGCCTGAGTGTGGCAAGTAAATCGCGCCGCACAATATTTAATACTTCTGTGCAATCGGGCGACGCGAAACGCGCAGCGGTCAGCGCAAACCGGCTCAAACGCGATGGGGCCCGACGATGGCGAGCTTCGCCATGCGCCGGTAGAGCGTCGCGCGCGAGATGCCCAGCGCCTGCGCGGCGGCGTTCGGACGCCAGCGGTGCGCCGTGAGCGCCGCGACGATGCGTGCGCGCTCGTCTTCGTCGGAGAGCGGCGACGCTGGCGGAATGCCGGCTGGGCAGCCGGACGCGGCCGCCGCTGCGAGTGGCGGCAGGCTCGCGGCGAGGTCGGCGCTCAGGTGCCGCGCTTCGACCAGCACGGTGTCGCAGACGGCGCATGCGTAGCGCATCGCATTGCGCAGCTGCCGCAGGTTGCCGGGCCAAGCGAACTTCGCGAGCCGCGTCGCGAGCGAGGCGTCGAGCGCGAGCGGCCGGCCGGCGGCCTGCGCTTCTTCCGCGAAGACCGTGTCGATGAGCATCGCGATGTCGCGCCGCTCGCGCAGCGGCGGCAGCGTGAGCACCGCGCCGCTCAGGCGATAGTAGAGATCGTCGCGGAATGCGCCCGCGCTGGCCATCTGCGCGAGGTCCCGGTGCGTTGCGCAGACCACATCGATGTCGACGCGCACCGGCGTTTCGCTCCCGAGCGGCAGGACTTCGCCCTCGGCCAGCACGCGCAACAGGCGCGTCTGCAGCACGAGCGGCATGTCGCCGATCTCGTCGAGGAAGAGCGTGCCGCCGTCGGCCATCGCGATCTTGCCGCGCGCGCCGTGGCGCCGCGCACCCGTGAACGCGCCCGGCGCATAGCCGAACAGCTCGCTCTCGATCAGCGACTCGGGCAGCGCCCCGCAATTCACCGCGATGAACGGACGATTGCGTCGCGCGCCGGCGTCGTGAATGGCGCGCGCGAACACTTCCTTGCCGGCGCCGGTTTCGCCGAGCAGCAGGATCGGCAAGCGCTTGCCCGCCACGCGCTGCGCAATGCGCGCGTTTTCGGCCACGCGCGCGTCGGCGCTGCGCAGGAAGGGGCCGAGCGCGCTGCGGTCGTATTCGTGCGTCTCGGCGGCGTCGCGCCGCAGCGGCATGGCGCCATGCGCCGCGCCGGTGCTGGGTCCGCTGCGTGCACTGTGTCCGCCGTAACCGCTCGCCCCGAGCGGCGCGCGAATGCGCGCATACAGCATCGAGCCGTTCGCGCGCAGGCGCAGCGCCGCGATAGTCTCGATGCGCCCGATGTCGCGCAACTGCACGTGCGACGAATCGAAGATCTCGTCGATATGACGCGGGCCGTCGAGACAGGGCATGCATTCGCGCGCGCGCCGGTTCGCGGCGACCACGTTGCCGTTCTCGTCGAAAGCAATCAGCAGCTCGGGCTGCGCTTCCACGTAGTTGCGATTCTGGTGACCGAAGAGGATCCAGCACGATGCGAGACGATGCAGGAAATAGCCGTCTTCGATCAGCGTGGCGCTCTGGCGCACGAGCTGGTTGACGATGCGCTGGCTCTCGCGATTGTCGGGCGATTGCACGGCCGACGCATCGAGTACGCCGATCAGCTCGCCGCCCGGCGCGAAGATCGGCGCGGCGCTGCACGTGAGCGTAGTGAACGCGGCGCGGAAATGGTCGGTCTTGTGCACCGTGATGGGCGCGAGATCGGTGAGCACGTTCGCGATGCCGCAGGTGCCTTCCTCGCTCTCGGACCAGCACGAGCCGATATAGAGGCCCGCGTGCTTGAAGTCGTTGCGGCGCTCGCGGTCGAGGCGGTAGTCGATCGTCACGCCGTGCGCGTCGGTCAGCATCACGCAGTAGTCGGCCTCGCGCACCATGTCGTGCAGCCGCGTGAGGCACTGGCCCGAGGCGCGCAGAAAGGACTCCTCGCGATCGCGGATCTCGCGCAGCTCGGCGGCGCTCAGCACGCGCGGGCCGATCACGGAGCCGGGGTCCAGCTGATAGCGCTCGAACGAGCGCTGCCACGACGAGACGAGGCGCGGCGAATCGGACGGCGCGGGCAGCCGGCCTTCTACGGCGCCACGCACGCGCTCGGCGTGCCGGGTAGACGCAAGGGCGTAGGGCATGTGCGGTTCCAGGCGACGGCTCGCGGTGAGCGTCGGGTAACGTCGGGTTACGTCGGACCGGAAAGCGTTCGGCGGGAGTCTTTTGTAGCACATCCTTTGCGCGCGATCACACCGCAGCGCAGCATGCGAGACGGCTGAGACGAACGTCTCAGCGTGTCTTGTCGCGCATTCCGACGCGGCGGACAGAGGTGCTTAGTCGCCGCTCATGCACGCCACGCGGGGCTGTGCGCATTTTCCTTCGCGCGCGCGGCTAGCGGTGCGACCGGCGCGTCGCTCACGCGAGACGGCGACTGAGACGCCGCGCGCGACGCGAATCGTGCCGGCGCCGCGGCGTGCAATTACCGCGGAACCCCGCCACGCGGCCTTCTGCTCGAACGTGCCGCCTCCTCGACGTCATTGGCATGACGCTTGCAGAGTTGGCTGGCAAAAGCGGCGCACGGCCATTCACGGTGCGACGCCATCAGGAGACAAGACCCGTGACGACGCCCGTGACCGTAGGCGTGATCGCGAACCCCGCATCGGGCCGCGACATCCGCCGTCTCACTTCGCATGCATCCGTCTTTCCCACGGCCGAGAAGGCGAACATGGTCGTGCGCCTGCTCGCGGGCCTGGGCGCGCTCGGCGTGGCGCGCGTGCTCACGTTGCGCGACAACACCGGCGTGGCCGCGCTGCTCCTGCGCGCGATCGAGACGCACGCGGCGATTGCCGCGCACGAGCCCTGGCCCGAGGTCGTGTTCGTCGACCTGCCGGTTAGCGAAAGCGTTGCCGATACGTACGCCGGCGTCGATCACATGGTGCGTGAGGAGGTCGCGCTGATCGCCGTGCTGGGCGGCGACGGCACCCATCGCGCCGTCGCGGCGCATTGCGGCGCGACGCCGCTGCTCGCGCTCTCCACCGGCACCAACAACGCCTTTCCCGAACTGCGCGAGGCCACCGTGGCGGGCCTCGCGGGCGCGCTCGTCGCGACCGGCGCGGTGCCGGCCGGGTCGGCGCTCTCGCGCAACAAGCGGCTCGTCGCGCGCTGCGTGGAAGGACCGTCGCGCGGGCGGGAGGAAATCGCGCTCGTCGACATTTGCATGGCGCGTCAGCCGTTCATCGGTGCGCGCGCGATTTCGGAAAGTTCGGATATCGAATCACTTTTTCTGACCTTTGCGCCGCCCGACGGCATCGGTCTCTCGTCGATCGGCGGGGCGTGGGCGCCGGTCGGGCGCGATGCGGCGCACGGCCTGCATATGACGTTCGCCCAGGCGGGTGCGCCCGAGGGCAGCGGCGCGGGCGTGCCGTTGCTCGCGCCGATTGCGCCGGGCCGCGTCGAGCGCCTGACGATGCGCACCTGCCAGCGCCTCGAAGTCGGCGTGGCGCTGCCGCTCGAAGCGGACCACGGCACGCTTGCGTTCGACGGCGAACGCGAGATCGAACCGGCGCGCGGCGACCGCTATGAAGTGACGCTCGACTGGAATGGTCCGCTGACCGTCGATGTCGCGCGCACGCTGCGTTACGCGGCGTCGCATCAATTGCTGCGCGAGGCCGCCGCGCGCGCATAGCGATCTGGCTTGCTTCCTCCACACGGAACCGAAAGAAGGAGACATTGAAATGGATACCCCCTTGAAAGGCCAGGTCGCGATCGTGACCGGCGGCGCGCGCGGCATCGGCCGCGGCATAGCGCTCACGCTCGCGCAGGCCGGCGCGGACGTGCTGCTCGCGGATCTGCTCGAAGAACCGCTTGCCGCGACTGCAGATGAAATACGGGCGCTGGGCAGACGCGCCGCGTTTGCCAAAGTCGACGTCACCCAGGCCGTTCAGCTCGAAGGCATGGTCTCGCAGGCGCTCTCGGAATACGGCGGCTTCGATATTCTCGTGAACTGCGCCGGCGTGATTTCCATTAGTCCGGTATCCGAATTGACGGAGCGGGACTGGGACTTCGTCATGGGCGTCAATGCGAAAGGCGTGTTCCTCGGCTGCAAGGCTGCATTGCCGCATTTCCGCACGCAAAAACGCGGACGGATCATCAACGTCGCTTCGATTGCGGGCAAGGAAGGGTTCCCCAATCTCGCGCACTACAGCGCCTCGAAATTCGCCGTGGTCGGCTTCACCAATGCGCTTGCCAAGGAGGTTGCGCGCGAGGGCATCACCGTGAATGCAATTTGCCCCGGGATCGTGCGCACGTATATGTGGGATCGGCTCTCCGACGAATGGAAGACCGAAGGCGAAAGCGTCGAAGAGTCCTGGCAGCGCCATCAACTCACGCTGATCCCGCAGGGCCGCGCGCAAACGCCGGAGGACATGGGGCGCCTCGCCCTGTTCTTCGCGACGATGGACAACGTCACGGGCCAGTCGGTGAACGTCGACGGCGGTTTCACTTTTCATTAGGAGCAGTGGTATTTCCCCGCAGCAAGCTAATCCAGAGCGGTACAGCGTCGTACACCCAGGAGACAACCATGTCAGTTCAGTTGAACAAGGAGCAGTTGCTCACCGCGTATCGCTCGATGCGCACGATCCGCGAGTTCGAGGAACGCTTGCACGTCGAGTTCGCAACCGGCGAAATTCCAGGCTTCGTGCACCTGTACGCGGGCGAGGAGGCCTCCGCAGTCGGCACGATGAGCCATCTGAACGATACCGACTACGTCGCGACCACGCACCGCGGCCACGGCCACTGCATCGCCAAGGGCGTGGACGTGCGCGAGATGATGGCCGAGATCTACGGCCGCGCCACGGGGTCGTGCCGGGGCAAAGGCGGCTCGATGCATATCGCAGATCTGTCGAAGGGCATGCTGGGCGCCAACGGCATCGTCGGCGCTGGCGGTCCGCTCACGTGCGGGGCCGCGCTCGCCGCCAAGCAGAAGAAGACCGGTGGCGTGGGCGTGTGCTTCTTCGGTGACGGCGCGTCGAACCAGGGGGTGATCTTCGAGTCGATGAATCTCGCCTCCGTGTGGCGCTTGCCGGTGATCTTCGTCGCGGAAAACAACGGCTACGCCGAGGCGACCTCGTCCACATGGTCGGTCGCGGCCGACAACATCGCCGACCGCGCGAACGGCTTTGGCATGCCGGGCGTGATCGTCGACGGCTTCGACTTTTTCGCCGTGCACGAGGCGCTGGGCGAGGCCATTGCCCGCGCTCGCAGCGGTGGCGGCCCGACGCTCGTGGAGATGAAACTCTCGCGCTATTTCGGCCATTTCGAAGGCGACGCGCAAACCTACCGCGCCCCTGGCGAAGTGCAGAAGCTGCGCGAAGAGAAGGACTGTCTGAAGCGCTTCGAGGAGCGCGTGGTGCGCGCCGAACTCGCGAGCAGCGACGATCTGCGCAAGGTGGACGCAGAAGTGAAGCAACTGATCGACGATGCCGTGTCGCAGGCCAAGGCCGCGCCGCTGCCGCCGGCCGAGGCGCTGCTCACGGACGTGTACGTGTCGTACCCTTAAGCGCTGCGCGCTCAGGTCATCAGGATTCCAGATCAAGGAGACGGAAATGGCACGGAAAATCACCTATTCGCAGGCCATCAACGAAGCGCTCGCCCAGGAGATGGGCCGCGACGAGAGCGTGATCGTGATGGGCGAGGACAACGCGGGCGGCGCCGGCGCGCCCGGCGAGCAGGACGCGTGGGGCGGCGTGCTCGGCGTGACGAAGGGCCTTTACGGCAAGTTCCCCGGGCGCGTGCTCGATACGCCGCTCTCGGAAGGCGGCTTTATCGGCACGGCAGTGGGCGCGGCGGCGTGCGGCATGCGGCCGGTCGCGGAGTTGATGTTCATCGACTTCATGGGCGTGTGCTTCGACCAGATCTTCAACCAGGCGGCGAAGTTCCGCTACATGTTCGGCGGCAAGGCGGTCACGCCGGTCGTGATTCGCACCATGTATGGCGCGGGCTTGCGCGCGGCGGCGCAGCACTCGCAGATGCTCACCTCGCTCTTTACGCATATTCCGGGGCTGAAGGTCGTGTGCCCGGCCACGCCCTATGACGCCAAGGGCCTTATGATCGAGGCGATTCGCGACAATGACCCTGTGATCTTCTGCGAGCACAAGCTGCTTTACACGATGGAAGGCGACGTTCCGGAGGAATCCTATTCGATTCCGTTCGGCGAGGCCAACATCGTGCGCGATGGCGACGACGTCACGATCGTCACATATGGACGGATGGTGCACTACGCGCTCGACGCGGCGCAAAAGCTCGCGAAAGACGGCATCGAGGCGGATGTGATCGACTTGCGCACGACTTCGCCGCTCGACGAGGAAACGATCCTCGAAAGCGCGCGCCGCACGGGCCGGGTCGTGGTCGTGGACGAAGCCAATCCGCGCTGCTCGATCGCAACCGATATTGCCGCACTCGTTGGCCAGAAGGCGTTCAAGGAGCTGAAGGTACCGGTCGGAATGGTCACCGCGCCGCATACGCCGGTGCCGTTCGCGGCATCGCTCGAAGACCTCTACATCCCCTCGGCGGAGAAGATCGCCGAAGCCGCGCGCGCAGCAAGGAGCTGAAGTCATGACGATTCACATGATCACGATGCCAAAATGGGGCCTGTCGATGGAGCAGGGCCAGGTGAACGGCTGGCTCAAGTCGCCCGGCGACAAGGTCACCAAGGGCGATGAGTTGCTCGACGTCGAGTCCGACAAGATCGCGTCGGGCGTCGAGTGCGCTTTCGAGGGCGTGTTGCGGAGGCAGATCGCGCAGGAGGGCGACACGCTACCCGTGGGCGCGCTGCTCGGCGTGGTCGCCGATGCCGAAGCGGCCGACGCGGATATCGACGCCGCGGTGGCGGAGTTCCAGCGCGACTTCGTGCCCGCACAGGCCGGCGACGCCGACGCGGGACCGCAGCCGGAAAAGTCGCAGATTGGCGGCCGGACCGTGCGCTACCTGAAGCAGGGCGAAGGCGAGGGCGTGCCGGTCGTGCTGATCCACGGCTTCGGCGGCGATCTCAACAACTGGCTCTTCAACCACACCGATCTCGCGGCTGAGCGCACCGTCTGGGCGCTCGATCTGCCGGGTCACGGCGAGTCGGGCAAGGCGCTCGAGAGCGGCAGCCTCGACGAGCTTGCGCAAAGCGTGATCGCGTTCCTCGACGCACAGAAGATCGACCGCGCGCATCTCGTCGGGCACTCGCTGGGCGGTGCGGTGGCCATGGCGGTGGCCGAGCAGGCGCCCGGGCGCGTGGCATCCCTTGCGCTGATTTCGAGTGCGGGCCTTGGCAGCGAGATCGATGGGGCGTATATCGAGGGCTTCGTCGCGGCGGGCAATCGCAATGCGCTCAAGCCGCACGTGACGAAGCTGTTCGCCGATCCCGCGCTGGTCACGCGTCAGCTCGTCGAGGACCTCGTGAAGTACAAGCGGCTCGAAGGCGTGCAGGCCGCGCTCGGCAAGATTGCCGGGCAGGCGTTCGAAGCCGGCGCGCAGCGGCGTGTGTTCCGCGAGCGTGTGGTGACGCTTGCGCCGCGCGCGCTCGTGATCTGGGGCGAGGCCGACCAGATCATTCCGGCGAGCCACGCGCAGGGGCTGCCGTCGCCGGTGCGCGTGGAGGTGATCGCGGGCAAGGGGCATATGGTGCAGATGGAGGCGGCGCAGGAGGTCAATCGCCTGCTCAAAGCCTTTTTCGACGAAGGAGCCTGAGCATGGAGGCCGCCACGTCTGGAACTTCCCGTTCGTCGAGTACGGCGCTGGGTCAGGAGGGCCTGCGCAGCCGCGAGAAGCTCGCGCGCATTCCGGTGAAGATCGTGCCGCCTGCCGGCGCCGACGCGGTCTTGCCGAAGCCGCCCTGGCTGCGCGCCCGTCCGCTCATGAGCGAGACCGTAGCGGGCGTGGCGGCCGTACTGCGCGAGCATCGGCTTCATTCGGTGTGCGAAGAAGCGATGTGCCCGAACATCGGCGAATGCTTCGCGCAGCGCACCGCGACCTTCATGATCATGGGCGGGCTGTGCACGCGGCGCTGTCCGTTCTGCGACGTCGCTCACGGGCGGCCCGCGCCGCTCGACGAGGACGAACCCGCCCACCTTGCGGCAGCGGTCGCGGCGCTGGGCTTGCGTCACGTCGTCATCACCTCGGTCGATCGCGACGACTTGCGCGACGGCGGCGCGACGCACTTCGCGCGTTGCATTGCGCAGGTGCGCGAGCGCGTGCCGGGGATCGGCGTCGAGGTGCTGACGCCCGATTTCCGCGGCCGTATCGGGCGTGCGCTCGAGGCGCTTTCGTACGCATGGCCCGACGTGTTCAATCACAACATCGAGACCGTGCCCGCGCTGTATCGCGCGGCGCGGCCAGGCGCGGACTATTACGGCTCGCTCGACCTGCTTGCGCGCGCGAAAGCGGCCAACAGCGCGCTCGTCACGAAGTCGGGACTGATGGTGGGTCTGGGCGAAACCGATGAGGAGTTGCTCGCGACGATGCGCGACCTGCGCGCGCATCGCGTAGAAGTGCTGACGATCGGGCAATATCTCGCGCCGTCGCGGTTTCATCTGCCGGTCAAGCGCTACGTCCATCCCGACGCATTCGCCGCGTTGCGCACGGCGGGGCTGGCAATGGGATTCAGCGAGGTGGTGGCCGGGCCGCTGGTCCGTTCGTCGTATCACGCAGCCCAGACCGTGGAGGCGGCGCGGCAGGCCGAGGCGGGGTGATCCACGTTTGCAACTAACCGCCTAGCGTCTCTGATGCCAACGGGCTAGGCGCGTTCTCGCACAAAGCGCGCACTCACCCGCGAGAGATAAAACAGGAGTCCAGCACCGGCGATCAGGAGGCTCGCCATGTTGGCGAGCCAGAACCCGCGCGCGCCCGTCGCCCAGGCGGGCATCGTGCCGGTCACGTCGAAGCCCAGCGCGTAGCCGCCGCCGAGGCCCACGCCCCAGAGCGCAAGCGCATAGATGATGGTCGGCACGACCGCGACCTTGTAGGCGCGCAACGCGAAGGCCGTGGTGATCTGCAGGGCGTCGAACAGGTGATAGCAGGTGACGATGGCGACGAGCGGCATGGCCGCGACCGCCACGGCGGGGTCCGGCGTATAGCCGCCGATGATGAACGGGCGCAGCACGAACACGATCGCGCCGTAGCAGCAGGCAATCGCCACGGCCGTCGCTACGCCGTGCCGCGCGAGCGTGCGCGCTTCGGCGGGGCGATTGCCGCCCAGCGCCTGGGCGACGAGCGTCGAGGTCGCCACGCCGATCGAAAGCGGCGTCATGTAGAGCACGGCGCCGATGTTGCCGGCGATCTGATGGCCGGCGAGCGTGGTCGTGCCCATGCGCGCGATGAAAATCGCCATGAACGTGTACGACGTCACTTCGATGAGATACGAAAGGCCCATCGGAATGCCGAGCTTGAGCAGTTCGGCCTGGCGCTTCCACTCGGGCCAGCAAAAATGCTTGAAGATCTCGAACGGCGCGAACACGTCCACACGCGTGAGCGCGACGGCCGCGCACAAGGCGAGCGCCCAGTTGATCGAGGTGCTCGCGAGCGCGCAGCCCGGGCCGCCGAGCGCGGGCACGCCGAGGCCGCCGAAGATGAACCACGTGTTGAGCGGCACCTTGAGCATGAGCGCGCCGACCTGCAGAAACATCACGAGGCGCGGCCGCCCCACCGCATTGGCGAGCGAGCTGTAGATGCGAAAGGCCAGCGCCGCGGGCAGCCCGAACGAGAGCAGCCGCAGATAGCCGATAGTGCGCTCGCGCAGCGCCTCGGGCGCGTGCGCGAGGTCGAGCAGCAGGCCGGGAAAGTAGAGGATCGTAAATCCGATCACCATCAGTACGAGCGCGAGCCAGAACGCCTGGCGCACCTCGAGGCCGATTTCCGTGTCCTTGCGCGCGCCATAGAGCTGCGCCGCAACGGGCTGCAGCGCGCTGAGAATGCCCGTGAGGGCGATATACACCGAGATGTAGATCGACGAACCCAGGCCGAGCGCGGCGAGATCGAGCGCCGAGTAGCGGCCGACCATCGCGGTGTCGATTACGCCGAACGCGATGATCGCGAGCTGGCCGATCAGAACCGGCCACGCGAGCGCGGCGATGCGCCGGATGTCGCCCGCGAACGTCGTGGTCACCGCGGCCTCAGTCCGGACGCTTGCGCCAGACACGCTTCTTGAGCGGCGGCGTCGGACGGTCGATGCGCACGTACAGGCGGAAGCGTTCGTCGCGGTCGGCGACGCGGCGGCCTTCCCAGACGAGCTTCCACACATAGTCCGGCATCGAGCTCGGCTCGCCGTATTCCTGCGTGTCCTGGCGCAGGATCACGTCGCAATCCTCGTTGAACGCGAAGTGCATCCTGCCGAAGTACGCGAAGGTGGCGATCTGCGCGTCGCCGAGGCGCACAGGCGAGATGCACTGATAGTCGGCGGGCAGGTGCGCGGCGATCTGCTCGGCCACGTCCTTGTAGGTCCGGCTGTAGTTGACGACCGGCAGCCACAGCGTCATGAGCAGCACCCACATGAGCGTGGTGCCGCCGCTCGAGAGCACGACGCTGCGCCACAGCACCTTCGGATGGCGCGCCACGCGCCAGCGCACGAGCACCATCCAGCACACGGTGACGGCCACCGCGCACACGAACGAGAGAATCTTGAACTGCGGCACGAAGCCCGGCGCGAGGCGCGCGAGGTTGCGCGCGAGCGGCGCCGGGAAACCTGTCATGCCCGCGAGCCACACGAGCCACACGAAGGTGCTGAGAATGGTGAAGCTCAGCACCGCGAACCAGTCGATCGCGTTGATCGCGCCGCGCTTGAGCGTGGGCAGCGCGAAGGTCGCGAGCACCGCCAGCGCGGGCAGCACGAGCATGAAGAGCCGGTTCGATTCGTGGCTTTGCACGACCACGAGGATGAGCAGCGGCACGATCACCGACAGCGGAATCGCGATGTGCGGCTTGCGGCGCAGTCCGGCCCAGCTTACGAAGGCCCAGATCGCGAGTGGCCATGCGGGCCAGGTGAAGAGCGGCAGGTTCTTGGCGGCGTAGCGCAACACGTAGCCAGGGGGGCCTGCGAAGGCGTTGACGTTGGTGTGGGCCCACTGGTTGAGGAACCAGACGGCGTCGTCGGGATACAGACGCAGCGCCAGCAGCGGCCAGGAGGCCGAGACCGCGAGCGCCACGGGCAGGCCCGCCACGAGCAGCCAGCGCGAACGCGTTTCGGGGGCGATGGCGAGCATGGCGAGCGTGCCGACGAGGAGCGCGCCTACGAGCACCGGGCCGCTGGAAAGCATCACGATGCCGAGCGCGAGGCCCCACCAGAGGGCGCCCTGGACCGGCTTGTCGATGGCGCGCACGACGCCGTACAGCAGCATGGCGATGCCCACGAACTGCATGAGCTGCGGCGTGGTTTCGTGGCCGCGCTCGGCGAGGCCGAAGCAGGCCAGCAGAACGAGCAGGGCGCCGTCGCCGAGCGTGCGGCCGTAGTCGCGCGGCTCGGGCTCGCCGCCGAACGCGTACTTGAACGGCTGCACTTCGGGGCGGCGGCCCAGCAGATACGCGCTGTACCAGACGAACGCGCACGCGAGACAGAACAGCACGCCCGTAGCGATGCGCGAGGCGTTGCTGGCGTCGACCCACGGCGCGAACAGACGGATGCAGGCGGCACCCAGCCAGTAGCCGAGCGGACCGTTCTCGGTCACGTATTTGCCGACAAGATTGGGCAGCAGCCAGTCGTGCGAGGTGCCGCCCGCCATCGTCCACATCACGCCGAAGCCCGCCGCATCCTCGTTCTTCCACGGGTCGCGGCCAAACAGGCCGAAAGCCGCGAAGACGATACAGATGGTCAGCAGCAGCCAGCGCGGCAGGGCGCTGGTGGCGGAGGCGGTCAGTCGAATGGCTGGCTTCATGCAGTACGAAGGGAGACGGATAAACCGGGCGTGTTCGAGCGGGTGGCTCACACGCGGAGGTCAAGCGGGCATGCGCGGCAGACGGTACACCCAGCCGTGTGCCGCGGAGCAATCCGGCATTCTAGCCGGGCCGGCGACCGCGCGTCACGGCGTTAGCCGCGGGTTAATCCACGGAAACATCTGAAAAGGCGCGGTAAGTCGCACCTGTCTGGCTTCGCGGACGGCGCAACGGTGGCGCAGGCAACAAAAAAGGGCAGCGTATGCTGCCCTTTTTGTGCACGTTCAATGCGGGACCGGCCAGCAGCCGGTGCGGCGAGGCGATTACTTGCCGGCCTTGCCCGAGGCGCGTGCGCCGAACTTCTTGTTGAACTTCTCGACACGGCCTGCCGTGTCCATGATCTTTTGCGTGCCCGTGTAGAACGGATGCGATTCCGACGACACTTCGATCTTGGCGAGCGGGTAGGTCTTGCCCTCGAATTCGGCGGTTTCGCGCGTCTGGATGGTCGAGCGGGTCACGAACTTGAAGTCGTTCGAAACGTCGATGAACAGGACTTCGCGGTAATTCGGGTGAATGCCTTCTTTCATGTTTATTCCTTAAATCTGGCGGTAGCCAACCCGCGTGCCTGCAACACCCTGTTGCCGACTTTGCTCGCGCGAGCCACTTACCCAAGGGTCGAAAAACGGCGATTATGCCAGATAATCAGCCGGTTGGCGAATTTTTGAGGCCCCCGCGCGACAGGTTTTAGCCCGGCTGGCCGGCCAGTGCGCCCACGCGCGCCGGGTCCTGGCGGTAATAGCGCGCGAGCAGCCGGTAAAGCTCGGGATATTCCGCCTCGAACGCCTTCGGCTTGACGAAAAGGGCCTCGCTACACACCGCGAAGAACTCCGAGGGGTGGTCGGCGGCATAGGGATCGATCAACGAATCGCGTTCGAAGCGCGCCCAGCGGCGCTCCGGCACGGCGTCCACCTTGTCGCAGAACTGGTCGTAGGCGTTGTCGAACACGTCGGCCCACGTCTGCGCGTCGAGCGGGGCATGCCAGCGCCGAAAGAGGGGCGGATGGCCGTCGGCCTCGCCGCCCAGCATATCGATCTTGTGTGCGAACTCGTGAATCACGACGTTGTACGCGTCGCTGCCATCGGTCATCTGCGCGTCTTCCCACGAGAGGATCACGGGGCCGCCTTCCCACGCTTCGCCGCTCGCGTCGTGCTCCACCTCGTGGACCACGCCGTCCTCGTCCTCCACGGTCTTGCGGATCACGAATTCGCCCGGATACACGACCACGCCCACCCAGCCCTTGTAGAGGTCGAGTGAAAGATTGAGCACCGGCAGCGACGCCTGCGCGGCGATCGCCACGGTCATCGGGTCGGTCAGTTCGAGATCGTGCGCCGTGGAGAACTCCTTTTGCGCGATAAAAAGGCTCGTCAGCTCGCGCAGGCGCACGAGGTCGGCGGCGTCGAGATGCTTGAGAAAGGGCAGGCCAGCGAGCGTGGCCTGCCAAAGCGCGTCGTCGATCGCGTAGGTGCGCAGCGCCTTTTCGCGGCGGCGCGCGTCGAACCAGTGAGAGAGTTTCGAAAGCATCGCTGGGTGTGGGTTCCCGTGCGTCTGGATGTCGTTCAGTCGATCTGTTTTTGCCACGCGGCGAAGATCCCGCCGCACACCGCCACGCCGATCAGGAAGTAAAACCCGTCGAGCGAACTCAGAAAGCTCGCCTGCTGCGCGACCATGCGGCTCACTTCCGCGAGCGCAAGTCCGTGCGCTTCGCTCGCGGACAGTCCCATCATCTCGAACGAATGCGTGAGCGCCGCGTAGGTGCTCTGGAACGCCGGGTTGAACGGATTCACGAACTCGGCGAGCCGCGTCTGGTGCTGCGCGAGCCGGTGCTGCTCGACGATGATAACCGTGGCCGTGGCGAACGATATCGTCAACTGCCGGACGATGTTTTTCAAGCGGTAACCGTGCGTGAATTCTTCGATCGCGAAGATGCGGAACGTGAGATTGGCGACGGGCAGCACGATGAAGAGCAGCAGCAGGCCACGCAGCAGCAGCGGTGGGATGAGCCAGGCTTCGCTCGCCTGCGGCGTGAGCCGCGTCATCCAGAACGAGATGAACGCCGACAGCACGAAGCCGGGCACGATGATCCACTTCTTGTGCGTAATGAGCTTCGCGTAGCGGAAATAGAAAAAGAGCGCGCCGGCCGAGATCAGCGACGTGATGCCGGTGAGGTGGCCGGCGTTTTCGACGGGGTAGTTGAAGCCGCCTTCGAGCAGCCGCGAAACGAGGTAGCTGAGCGCCGTGCTCAGGTAGTAGTAGACCATGTAGAGCAGCAGGCCCACCTGAAACGGCTTCTCGCGCAGCGCGTGCAGGCGCATGAGCGGCTTGGGATGATGCCACTGGTGCCAGCCGAACCAGGCGAGCGCCGTGATCCCGACGAGCGTGAGCAGAATGATTTCCGGCGACGCGCTGAACAGTTCGAAGCGCACCTGTTGCATGGCGATCTGCAGCGCGCCCTGCGCAAACGCGAAGATGAGGTACGGCCAGAAGTGCGCTTCGCCGCGCTCCTCGGGCAGCAAGTGGCCCGTATCGGGCAGCGCGAGCAGGGCCAGCACGGCATAGAGGACGCCGGCGGGCGCGGAAAACGCGAACAGGGCGCGCCAGTCGAAATGCGCGACGAGCTGGCCGCCCACGAGCGGCGCGAGCGCGCTGGAGAGCACGATGAGAATGAGGAATGCGCGTGTCGCGACCGGACGCTGCTGCGGCGTGAAGCTGATCTGGATGAGGATGCGGCAGGTGCCCATCATCGGGCCGATGAAGTAGCCCTGAAATCCGCGCGCAAAGGCAAGCTCGATCGACGATTCGCACAGCGCCGCCGCGATCGCGCCGACGGCATAGAGCAGCAGGCAGCTACCCACGTAGCGGCGGTAGCCCATGCGCTCCACCCACCATTGCTGCTGCAGGATGCCCAGAACGGCGCACACGGCGTAGGCGCTCGACGACCAGACGAGCTCGTCGGGCGAAGCGTTGATGCCGCCCGCGATATGGCTCGTGAAGAACGAGAAGATCGCGTTGTCGTAGTAGTCGAGACCGGTCGCGAGGGCGAGCACCCACGGGAAAAAATCGCCGCGCAGGCGCGCCGCGCTGAAGAGCGGCTCGCGGGGCTGGGCCGTGCTCATGCCGGTTCGTCGTCCTCGCGTGCCTTGCCCGAGGGCTCCACCGGCTTGCTGCCCGAAGTCCCCGCGGCCGCCTTGCGGCGCCGCGTGGCGGCGAGGCGCTGCTCGATCAGCTGATCGGACGGCTCCCCCGCGAGGCGCCGCTGCAGGTAGTCGAGGTCGTCGGCAAGCTCCGCGCGCACCGTCTGCGCTTCCTTCAACTCGCGGCGCACGGCCGCGATGCGCGTGTCCAGCGTCTCGATGTGCTGCGCGAGCGCGTCGGCGATCTGCTGGAGCGACTCCTGCGAATAGCGCCGGCGGCCCTCGCCGACCTGTTCGAGCGGCCGCTTGAGCATTTCGGTGATGCCGTGCAGCGAAAAGCCGAGCGCGCGCAGCCGCAGGATGCGCGAGAACTGCTCGAGGTCGTGCTCGTCGTAGAGCCGGTAGCGGCCTTCGCTGCGCGAGGGGCTAACGAGCCCGCGTTCCTCGTAATACTTGAGCGTGCGCGGCGTGACGTTCAGGCGCTCGGCGGCGTCGCGCACCGTGAGCAGCGCCGGGGAATCCTTGGGCATGGGCACTCTTTTTTCGCCGTGGGGCGACCAGAACATGCCGCGCATTATAGTTCAACGTGAACGTTCAGGTACAGGTTGCGGCGTGCAGCGATCCGATGCCGGAAAAGAAAAACGCCCGCGAAGTCGCGGGCGTTTTGCGGTGATTCGAGCGGGCGAGGGCCTTAGCCGCCGCGACGCATCATGTCGAAGAACTCGGAGTTGTTCTTCGTCTGGCGAATCTTGTCGAGCAGGAATTCCATGGCCTCGACTTCGTCCATGTCGTGGATGAACTTGCGCAGCACCCAGATCTTCTGGAGGATGTCCGGCTTGATCAGCAGCTCTTCGCGGCGCGTGCCCGACTTGTTCAGGTTGATCGACGGGTAGACGCGCTTTTCCGCGAGACGGCGCTCGAGGTGCACTTCCATGTTGCCGGTGCCCTTGAACTCTTCGTAGATCACGTCGTCCATGCGGCTGCCGGTTTCGATCAGCGCCGTGCCGATGATGGTGAGCGAGCCGCCTTCTTCGATGTTACGTGCCGCGCCGAAGAAGCGCTTCGGACGTTGGAGCGCGTTGGCGTCCACACCGCCCGTGAGCACCTTGCCCGATGCGGGCACAACGGTGTTGTAGGCGCGCGCGAGACGCGTGATCGAGTCGAGCAGGATCACGACGTCGTGCTTCATTTCGACGAGGCGCTTGGCCTTCTCGATCACCATTTCGGCGACCTGCACGTGACGCGCAGCCGGTTCGTCGAAAGTCGAAGCGATCACTTCGCCCGCCACCGAGCGCTGCATTTCGGTCACTTCTTCCGGGCGCTCGTCGATCAGCAGCACGAACAGGACCACGTCGGGGTGGTTCTGCTTGATGGCGTGCGCGATGTGCTGGAGCATCACGGTCTTGCCGGACTTGGGCGAAGCGACCAGCAGGCCCCGCTGACCCTTGCCGATGGGCGCGATCATGTCGATGATGCGGCCCGTCACGTTCTCCTCACCGCGCATTTCGCGCTCGAGCAGCAGCACCTTGTTCGGGTGCAGCGGCGTGAGGTTCTCGAACATGATCTTGTGCTTCGAGGCCTCCGGCGGCTGGCCGTTGACCTTGTCCACCTTGACGAGCGCGAAATAGCGCTCGCCGTCCTTCGGCGTGCGCACTTCACCTTCGATCGTGTCGCCGGTGTGCAGGTTGAAGCGGCGGATCTGCGACGGGCTGATATAGATATCGTCCGTGCTGGCGAGATACGAGGTTTCCGGCGAGCGCAGGAAGCCGAAGCCGTCGGGGAGCACTTCGAGCGTGCCGTCACCGAAGATCGTTTCGCCCGTCTTGGCGCGCTTTTTGAGAATCGCGAACATGAGTTCCTGCTTGCGCAGGCGGTTCGCATTTTCGATCTCGAGGCCATTGGCCATCTCGATCAATTCGGACACGTGCAGAGACTTGAGCTCGGAAAGATGCATACGGAGAACCCGTCGGGGAGGAGTGCGACGAAAAGAATGGGGGAAAAGAAGCGAGCGGAACCGCTCAAGGACTTTTGGTTGAAACTTTGCTTCAAGCTTGCTTGAAACTTTTATAAGGGCGCCGGTAGACGCTTTATGAATTCTAGCATAGCACACGCCAGAAACCGTCAGGGAAGACCGACAGCAAGTTTCGGCGTGTTTTTTAGGGTGCGTGTTGTCGCGTGACAACACGCACCTTTGCATGGCGCATCCCTTGCTGGCCGGGCGATGCGCCCGGGCGGGGAGGGAAGGCCAGCAAGGAACTTACAGGTGGCTGTCCAGGAACGCGGTGAGCTGCGACTTCGACAGCGCGCCGACCTTCTGCGCGGCCACGGCGCCATTCTTGAAGAGAATCAGCGTGGGAATGCCGCGCACGCCGAACTTCACCGGCGTCGACTGGTGCTCGTCGACGTTGATCTTCGCGACCTGAAGGCGGTCGCCATAATCCTTCGCGACTTCATCGAGAATCGGCGCGATCATCTTGCACGGGCCACACCACTCGGCCCAGAAGTCCAGCAGCACGGGCTTGTCGGATTTCACGACGTCCTGTTCGAACGATGCGTCGCTGATATGCTTGATTTGTTCGCTCATTGTATGAATACCTCTTTCGATTCGAGGCTGAGTAAATTGCTCGCCACGATACACCAAAACTGAAAATTCATCCGGGGCCGCCAGGGCGGCGAGACCGAACCCGAGTCATACGTCCGAATCGCACGCCATTCGCACGCAAACCGCGTGGCCCAGCCGATTGCCGACGCCAGTGTAGCCTAAATCCCTATGCGTTGCCGACGGTGATAGTACTCATGCCGCAAGCAGGGTTTCCGTCCTCCAGGCCACATTCGGCGGGACATTCGGGTCGTGGCGCGAGCATTTTCGCGGGGCCGTTTCGTGCGATTCCTTGTGTTCCTGCACGCTATCTGGAGGCGGTGCGAGCCGTTGCAAGAGGGTATCTTTCCCGGGGCGCACAACGATGCCTGGAGCGGCCCCGCGCGTTTTTTCGCACCGCAGCAGTCGCATTGCCGCGCGACCGATGTTAGAATGCGCCGTGACGGGCCTCCTCGCATGGAGGGGCGGTCAACCTGGTCAGGTCGGGAACGAAGCAGCCACAGCCGTTTTCCGCCAGTGCCGAGGGTCAGGCTCGTCACCTTCCTCTTTTTTCTCCGCTTTCCCCCAGACACGAGATTCACGCCGCGCAATTCACTGCGCGCCGCGGTGCTTCGTTCGTCGTGTTTGTCACGCCTGCATCGCCGCTCTTTTCGTCGTCCGCAATCGCTGGCTCGCGCCATTGCGCGGCGGGCGCGAGCCGGGCATTGGCCGCCTTTCGATTCATCTGGACGCGCGGGCGTTGCTGATACAATTTCCGCATGACCTATCAAGTTCTCGCACGCAAGTGGCGACCGAAGGATTTCGCTTCGCTCGTCGGACAGGAGCACGTGGTGCGCGCGCTCACGCATGCACTCGACGGCGGCCGCCTGCATCACGCGTACCTCTTCACGGGCACGCGCGGCGTGGGCAAGACGACGCTGTCGCGTATCTTCGCCAAGGCGCTCAACTGTGAGACCGGCGTGACGTCGAAGCCCTGCGGCGTGTGCCGCGCGTGCCGGGAAATCGACGAAGGGCGCTTCGTCGATTATGTCGAGATGGATGCGGCGAGCAATCGCGGCGTGGACGAAATGGCCGCGCTGCTGGAGCGTGCGGTCTACGCGCCGGTCGATGCGCGCTTCAAGGTCTACATGATCGACGAAGTGCACATGCTCACGAACCACGCTTTCAACGCGATGCTGAAGACGCTGGAAGAGCCGCCGCCGCATGTGAAGTTCATCCTCGCGACGACGGACCCGCAGAAGATTCCGGTCACGGTGCTCTCGCGCTGCCTGCAGTTCAATTTGAAGCAGATGCCGGCGGGCAATATCGTGGAGCATCTCACGCATATTCTCGGTGAAGAGAAGGTCGAGTTCGAGGCGCAGGCGCTGCGCCTGCTCGCGCGCGCCGCCGACGGCTCGATGCGCGACGCGCTTTCGCTCACCGACCAAGCCATCGCCTATTCGGCCAACCAGGTCACCGAAGAAGCGGTGCGCGGCATGCTCGGCGCACTCGATCAAAGCTATCTGATCCGCCTGATCGACGCGCTCGTGGCCGGCGACGGCGCGAACGTGCTCGCCATCGCCGACGAAATGGCGCTGCGCAGCCTGTCGTTCTCCACGGCGCTGCAGGATCTCGCGAGTCTGTTCCATCGCATCGGCTGGGCGCAGTTCGCGCCTTCATCGGTGCTCGACGAGTGGCCCGAAGCCGACGACATCCGCCGTTTCGCGGAAGCGTTGAGCCCGGAGCAGGTCCAGCTTTTCTATCAGATCGCGACCCTCGGCCGCAGCGAACTCGGCCTGGCGCCCGACGAATACGCTGGCTTTACGATGACGCTGCTGCGCATGCTCGCGTTCGAGCCTTCGGTGAGCGCGGGCAGCGTGGGCAGCGCGCCGGCGTCGAAGCCCGCTGCGGCGGGCACGGGCGCGCGCGTGGCGGCTCCGGTAGCGGCGTCGGCGCGCAGTGCGGCGCCTGTCGTTGCGCAGCCGCTCGTGCCGAAGCCGGCAGCGCCGGTGGCGCAGTCGATTGAAGCCGCGCCCGCGAAGGCGCCCGTTGCCGAGCCGCAAGCGAGCGCGCCTGCGACGGTCGCGAGGCCGGCAGCCGAAGCCCGCGTCGTGCCGCCCTGGGAAGATGAAGGAGAGCCTGCGGCGAAGGAGGGCACAGCGCCGCAAGCTGCGCCCGTGGCCCCGGTCGAACCGGCTGCGGCCGCTCCCGCTGCGCCAGAAGAGATGCAACCTGTGGAGAGCGCGGCCGCCGCGCCCGCGCCGCAACTCGAATCTCCTGAGGAACCGGCCGCCGCCGCGTCCGCGCGTGGTGGTGCAAGCGCTGCGCTCGACGTGCTGCGCAGCAAGGGCATGCGCGTTGCTACGGGCCGTCCCGCTGCCGTTGCCGGCGCGGCTGCCCCGGCGCCCGCGCCGAAGGCCGCACCGCGCATGGAAGTGAAGGTGCCAACGCCCGATCCGGCTCGCCGCGCCGCCGCCGCGCAGGAAGCACAAGCGCGCCAACCAGCGCGCAACGCCAACGCGCAGCAAGACGCTTCGGGCGCGCCGCCGTGGGACGATATCCCGCCTGACGACTACGTGCCGCTCGGCGCCGACGACGCGTACTTTGCGCCGCCCGACGACGGTTTCGTGCCCGCCTACGACAGCGAGCCGTCCGCGCCGCGTGCCGCCGCTGCGGTGCCGACGCCGTCGCCGGCCGTGGTCGACGTGAGCAAGCTGCCGCCGGGCATTCCGCTCGATCCGATCGGTTTCGCCGGCGACTGGCCCGCGCTCGCCGCCACGCTTTCGCTCAAGGGCATCTCGTACCAGCTCGCGTTCAACAGCGAGCTGACGGCGCTCGAAGGCACGCTGCTCAAGTTGAGCGTGCCGGTGCCGCAGTACGCCGAAGCCTCGCAGGTGGCGAAGCTCAAGACGGCGCTCGCCGAGCGTCTTGGCAAAACCGTTGAAGTGAGCGTGGAAGTCGGCCCCGCGCGCCGCACGGCGGCCGCGCTCGACGCCGCCGAGCGCGCCCAGCGTCAACGCGAAGCCGAGCGCGAGATCGGCGCCGATCCCTTCGTGCAGCAACTGATTCGCGACTTCGGCGCGAGCATCGTGCCGGGCTCGATCCGGCCGGTCGCGCCGGATGTCGCATCGGGCGGTACACAGGCCGCCCACTGATTTGCGCCGCGCGGCGCGGCAAGCGTCGCGCGCTGGTGAGCGCATCGATTCGAACGACTACGATCCAGAAGGAGCAGTGACTATGTTGAAAGGCCAACTCGCAGGGCTCATGAAGCAAGCCCAGCAGATGCAGGAAAACATGAAGAAGATGCAGGAGCAGCTTGCCCAGATCGAAGTCGAGGGTCAGGCTGGCGCCGGTCTGGTCAAGGTCACGATGACCTGCCGCAACGACGTGCGCCGCGTGTCGATCGACCCGAGCCTGCTCGCGGACGACAAGGACATGCTCGAAGACCTCGTGGCCGCGGCGTTCAACGACGCGGTGCGCAAGGCCGAAGCCACGTCGCAGGAAAAGATGGGCGGCATGACCGCCGGCCTGCCGCTGCCGCCGGGCTTCAAGATGCCGTTCTAAGGAACGTGGCGCGCTCCGCGTCTGCGTGAGGCAGGCGGGCGCCCGCGCGTCCCGCGTGCCGTGCCGCGACTGGCACGGCTGCGCGGGCGTCATGGCGTCGAAAGCAGCAGGAAGCACCCCGAAGCCGGTTCCGCTTCAAACCCCGTCGCGCATTTCGCGCTGAATCCGCATGAAACAACCTTCCGCTCTCGCCGCTCTCGTCGAGGCGCTGCGCGTGTTGCCCGGCGTCGGGCCGAAGTCGGCGCAACGCATGGCCTACCACCTGATGCAGCACGACCGCGACGGCGCCGAAAAGCTCGGCAACGCGCTCCTGTTCGCGACCGAGAATCTGAAGCATTGCGAGAAGTGCAATACCTTCACCGAAGCTCAGGTGTGCGAAACGTGCCTCGACGAGGAGCGTGACCCGACGCTCTTATGCGTCGTCGAAACGCCGGCCGACCAGATCATGCTCGAACAGACCATGACGTACCGCGGTTTGTATTTCGTGCTGATGGGGCATCTGAGTCCGCTCGACGGCATCGGTCCGAAAGAGATCCATTTCGACCGGCTCGTGAAACGTGCGTCGGACGGCGTAGTCAAGGAAGTCGTGCTCGCCACCAATTTCACTAACGAGGGCGAGGCGACGGCCCATTATCTGGGCCAGACGCTCAAGGCGCGCGGACTCGCCGTCACGCGCCTCGCACGCGGCGTGCCGGTGGGCGGCGAGCTCGAATATGTCGATGCGGGCACCATCGCGCGCGCCATGCTCGACCGGCGCTCGATGTAGCGTCCCGCCAGGCTTCGATCGCGGCGTATGCAACAGGGCGCCGCACGCCGAACAGAACGAAAGGAGACACCATGAGCGCAGCCGCCCCTTCCCCCGATTCCCGGTCGAACGCATCCGCAGCGAAAGGCCCGGGCCCGCTCTCGGGCGTCAAAGTGCTCGAACTCGGCACGCTGATCGCCGGTCCGTTCGCGGCGCGCTTTCTCGGCGAATTCGGCGCCGAAGTCATCAAGATCGAAGACCCCAAGGGCGGCGATCCGCTGCGCAAATGGCGCAAGCTCTACCCGGAAGCGGGCGGCACGTCGCTCTGGTGGGCCGTGCAGGCGCGCAACAAGAAGTCCGTCACGGTGAATCTGAAGGCCGAAGAGGGCAAGGAGATCGTGCGGCGGCTCGCGAAGGAAGCCGATATCGTCATTGAGAATTTCAGGCCAGGCCTGCTCGAAAAGCTCGGCCTCGGCTACGACGTGCTCTCGAAGGAGAATCCGGGCCTCGTGATGGTGCGGCTCTCGGGCTACGGCCAGACCGGCCCGTATCGCGACCGTCCGGGCTTCGGCGCGATTGCCGAATCGATGGGCGGCCTGCGCCACATCACCGGCTATCCCGATCTGCCGCCGCCGCGCATCGGCATTTCGATCGGCGATTCAATTGCCGCGCTGCACGGCGTGATCGGCGCGATGATGGCGCTCCATCATCGCAACATGAACGGCGGCAGTGGCCAGATCGTCGATGTCGCGCTCTATGAGGCCGTGTTCAACATGATGGAGAGCGTGGTGCCCGAGTATGGCGTGTACGGCATGGTGCGCGAGCGCACCGGCGCGTCGCTGCCGGGCATCGTGCCGTCGAATACGTATCCGTGCCGGGACGGCAGCATCGTGATCGGCGGCAACAGCGATCCGATCTTCAAGCGCCTGATGACGGCCATCGACCGCGCGGATCTCGCAAACGATCCGCAACTCGCCCATAACGACGGCCGCGTGCCGCGCACGGCGGAGATCGACGGCGCCATCGCGGCGTGGCTCTCCACGCGCACCATCGACGAAGCGCTCGACGTGCTCAACGCCGCCGACGTGCCCGTGGGCCGCATCTACAGCGTGGCCGACATGTTCGCCGATCCGCAGTTCGCAGCGCGCCAGATGATCCAGCAGTTCCGCTGGCAAGCGCCGGGTGAGAAAGAAGGCGAGGGCGTGGACGTCGCGCTGCCCGCGGTCACGCCCAAGCTCTCGGTCACGCCTGGCGACACGCGCTGGCTTGGTCCCGCACTGGGCGAACATACCGACGAAGTCCTTCAGGCGCTGGGCTATGACGCAGACCGCATTGCACGGTTGCGCGAGCAACAGATCGTCTAGGCCGCATGCCTCATGCAAAACGGCTCGCCGGTGAACATTCGGCGAGCCGTTTTTTTGCGTCGTCCTGCGTGACAGGAAACGTTCAGGGCTCGATCACGATCTTGCCCGTCACCTTGCGCGAGGCCATGTCCTTGAGCGCCTGCGCGGTGTCGGCGAGCTTGTAGCGTTTCGAGACGTACGGCTTGAGTTTGCCTTCGCCGATCCAGCCCATCATCTGCGTGAACGCCGCTGCATTGTGCTGCGGCTCGCGACGCGCGAAATCGCCCCAGAACACGCCGACGAGGCTCGCGCCCTTGAGCAGCGCGAGATTGAGCGGCAGCCTCGGGATCTCGCCATTCGCGAAGCCGACCACGAGATAGCGCCCGCGCCAGCCGATGCTGCGGAACGCCGGTTCCGCATACTCGCCGCCCACCGGGTCGTAGATCACGTCGGGGCCTTTGCCGTCGGTGAGCGCCTTGATGCGCTCGCGCAAGTCCTCGGTGCTGTAGTTGATGGTGGCGTCCGCACCGAAGCGGCGGCAGACTTCGAGCTTCTCCTCGCTCGAGGCGGCCGCGATCACGCGCGCGCCGAGCACCTTGCCGATTTCGACCGCGGCGAGACCCACGCCGCCCGCCGCGCCGAGCACGAGCATCGTTTCGCCTGCGCGCAGCGCGGCGCGATCGACCACGGCGTGATGCGACGTGCCATACGCGAGCGTGAAGGCGGCGGCCGTCGCGAAATCGGCGCCCTCTGGCAGCGCCACACACGCCGATGCGTCCGCAAGCGCCTGCTCGGCGAACGCGCCCGTGCCCACATACGCGACCACGCGCGTGCCGGGCGCAAGCTTCACGCCTTCGCCCGCCGCGCGCACGACGCCCGCGAGCTCGGCACCGGGCGTGAAGGGCAGCGGCGGCTTCATCTGATACTTGTTCTCGATGATGAGCACGTCGGGAAAGTTCACGGCCGCGGCCTTCACGTCGATCACGACCTGACCCGGGCCCGGCACGAGGTCGGGCGAGTCTTCGAGCGTGAGCGAGTCGGGTGGTCCGTACTGGTTGCAGCGGATTGCGCGCATCGTGTCTCCTGTCCTTTCCGGTTCGGTTGCCTGCAGTTGCGTTGGTCATGCATTCGCTACAGCGGGACAGTGTACGGCAATCCGCCGCAATACGAACGATCGTGCGATTTATTTCGCGTCGATGACATGTGCCTTTCGAGCCGTGCCACGGATGCGAATGCGCCCCGGACCGGCGCGTGATTTCGACGTGCAGCCCAGTGCCAGACACGCACCCGCGCATGGGCCGGGCTGTCGTTCGCGTGCCTTCTTTCCTCGGTTACAATCGCTCGATGCGAATACTACTCAGCAACGACGACGGTTATCTCGCCCCCGGCCTTGCGGCGCTTTATGAAGCGCTCAAGCCGCTCGGCGAAGTCACGGTCATGGCGCCCGAGCAGAACTGCAGCGCCGCATCGAACTCGCTTACGCTGTGGCGCCCGCTGTCGGTGTTGCGATCGGCGAGCACCGGCTTCTATTACGTGAACGGCACGCCCACCGACTCGGTGCACATCGCGCTCACGGGCATGCTCGACCAGCAGCCCGACCTCGTGGTCTCCGGCATCAACAACGGCCAGAACATGGGCGAGGACACGCTGTACTCGGGCACGGTGGCCGCGGCGACCGAAGGCATCATGTTCGGCTTGCCGGCCATTGCGTTTTCGCTCGTCGACAAGGACTGGGTGCATCTCGATTCCGCCGCGCGCGTCGCGGCCGAGATCGTTGCGCATTACCTCGCGAACCCGTTGCCGGGTCATCCGCTGCTGAACGTCAACATCCCGAACCTGCCGTACGATGAGCTTGGCGACTGGCGCGTCACACGCCTCGGCAAGCGCCATCCTTCGCAGCCCGTGATCCGCGAGACCAACCCGCGCGGCGAGCCGATCTACTGGATCGGGCCGTCGGGCAGCGCTCGCGATGCGAGCGAGGGCACGGACTTCCACGCGGTAGCGAACGGCCATGTGTCGATCACGCCGCTGCAACTCGATCTCACCCATACGCAAATGCTGTCCGCGACGCACGACTGGGCGCGCAAGGGCGGCAGTGCTTCATGACGGGCGAGCGCACGAAGCGTTTTCCGCTCGGGCTCGCGGATCTCGTCCGCGAGCCGCGCCGGCGCGACGCGCGCCCGGGCGATGCACGCACGTCGCTCGTGGGCGCGGGCAACAGCAGTCCGTCGAAAGCGGGCGCCGGCACGCTCGCGAAGCCCGCTGCGAGTGCGGCCACGAAGGTGGGCACTTCAGCCGTGGCGAAGTCCGTCGCGAGCACGCCGTTCAAGGCGCCGCCTGCTAAGCCGGTCAATGCGAAGCCGGTGAGCGCGAAGCCGGCGAGTTCGATCAAGCCTGCGCATCCTGCCGGCAACGCAGCCGCGCCGCGCGCCGCCATGCCGGGCGGCGCGAGTGCGCCGCGTGCCGCGATGGCGGTCACCGGCGCGCCCGCCGTTGCGCTCAACGGCGCGCATGCGCTGACTTCGGAACGCGTACGCGAACGCATGGTCGAACGCCTGCGTGCGAACGGCATTGCCGACGCGCGCGTGCTCCAGGCGCTCGCGGCCGTGCCGCGCCACATGTTCATCGACCCGGGTCTCGCGACCCAGGCCTACGAAGATGCGGCGTTGCCGATCGGTCATCACCAGACCATCTCGAAGCCTTCCGTGGTCGCGCGCATGCTCGAACTCGCGGGCGCGGGCCGTGTGCTGGAGCGCGTGCTCGAAATCGGCACCGGCTGCGGGTATCAGGCAGCGGTGTTGAGCCAGATCGCACGCGACGTGTATTCCATTGAACGCATCAAGCCGTTATACGAGCGGGCGAAGACGAATCTTCGCCCGCTGCGTATCCCGAATATCCGCTTGCACTACGGCGACGGACGGCTCGGTTTGCCGTCGGCGGCGCCGTTCGACGCGATCGTAATCGCTGCTGCGGGCTTCGACGTGCCGCAGGCGCTGCTCGAGCAACTCGCCATCGGCGGGCGGCTCGTGGCGCCGGTCGCGGTGTCCGGCACCCAGAGTGCCGCCGGCGAAGCGACGCAGGTCCTCACGCTCGTCGAGCGTACCGGGCCGGCGCAGTGGCGGGAGTCACGCCTGGATCGCGTTTTCTTTGTCCCCTTAAAATCTGGAGTGATCTGAATCCGATGAGTATGTTGCGCGCGATCAAAAGAAACCGCCTGAATGTCGACCTGCCCGAAGCCACGCTGATCGCAGCCCAGCGCGGCGCCGCGGTCGCCGCGCTCTGTCTTCTGGCCGCCTGCGCCACGCGACTCGATCAGGCACCCGTGGTGGACCGCACCGCGCCGCTCGGCACGGCAGCCGCACAGCCGCCGGTGCCGCTCGGGCCGCCGCCTCCGGGATATTACCGGGTGAAGCCGGGCGACACTCTCTATAGGATTGCGCTCGAAAACGGCCAGAATTATCGCGACATCGCGACGTGGAACAATCTCACCAATCCGAACCAGATTGAGGTGGACCAGTTGTTGCGCGTCGTGCCGCCGGGTGCGAATCCGTCGGCATACACGCCGGGTGTCGTGACCGCGCCGGTGCCGGGCGTGGGCGCGGCGCCGGGCGCTCCGGCAGCGGGGACGCCGGCGCAGCCGCCGATCTACGGCTCCGGTGCGAACGCAGCGCCGCCGATTGCCGCCGTGCCGCCGCAACCGGGTGCAAGCGGCGGCGACATGGCCGCGGCGCCGGGCGGCAACATTGCGCTCGCGTGGCCGGTGCGTGGTCCGGTGCTCAACGGCTTCGACGACACGAAGAACAAGGGCATCAATATTGGTGGTGCGCCGGGCGATCCTGTCAAGGCAGCCGGCGATGGACGCGTGGTTTATGCCGGAAATGGGCTGCGCGGTTACGGCAATCTCATTATCATCAAGCATGACGCGACGTTTTTGACCGCGTATGCACACAACCGGACTTTGATGGTAAAAGAAGGGGATGCGGTCACCAAAGGTCAGAAGATCGCCGAAATGGGCAATACCGACTCGGACCGGGTGATGCTGCATTTCGAAGTACGCCGTCAGGGTAAGCCCGTCGACCCACTGAAGTACTTGCCGCCGCAATAAAAGCGAGCCGACCATGCCGAAATCGAAGCGCCGTCTGCAGCAATCCGAGTCTGACAGCCAAGCCGCCCAGGTTTCGGTGGAGGACGGCGCGCAGGCGGGCGACGACGATGCGTCGCCCGACCTCGACGGCGGCCGCGACTACGAAGAGCGCGAGGAGCGTGAAGAGCGCGATTCGCAGTCCGACGAAGGCGGCTCGGGCGAGGGCGCCGAAACCGCCGAGGCCGCGCCCGACGCCGACGATTTCCGCGCCATGCTGCAGGCCGAACTCACGGCCGACACCATCCAGCATTATCTGAACCGGATCAGCGTGAAGCCGCTCCTCACGGTCGAGGAGGAGCAGCGCTATTCGCGGCTCGCCAAGGCCGGCGAGTTCGAAGCGCGTCAGGTCATGATCGAGCGCAATCTGCGCCTCGTCGTCAGCATTGCCAAGGGTTACCTCAATCGCGGTGTGCCGCTGCTCGACCTGATCGAGGAGGGCAACCTCGGCCTCATGCATGCAATCGAGAAGTTCGATCCCACGCGCGGCTTCCGCTTCTCGACGTATGCGACCTGGTGGATCCGCCAGAGCATCGAGCGCGCGATCATGAACCAGGCGCGCACCGTGCGTTTGCCGGTGCACGTGATCCGCGAGCTCAACCAGGTGCTGCGCGCGAAGCGACATCTGGAGAAGAACTCGCTCAACGCCGATTCGGCCTCGGAGCGGCGCGACGCGAGCATCGACGACATCGCGTATCTCACCGGCAAGACCACCGAGGAAGTCACCGACATTCTCGCGCTCAACGAACACACGGCCTCGCTCGACGCGCCGCTCGACCTCGACCCGGCCAGCAGCCTGCTCGACCTGCTCTCGGACGACCAGAGCCAGTCGCCCGACGCCGAAGTGCAGCATCGCGAGCTGGAAACGCTTACACGCGCGTGGCTCGGCCGGTTATCCGATAAGCATCGCCACGTCATCGAACGGCGCTTCGGGCTGAACCATATCGAGCCCGCCACGCTCGAAGAGCTGGCCGACGAAATGGGCCTCACCCGCGAGCGCGTGCGGCAGATCCAGCAGGAAGCGCTGGTGCGCCTCAAGCGCTTTTTCGCTTCGAACGGCGTGCGCAAGGACGCCGTTCTCTAAACCCTCGCAGTCCATCTGAATGACAGTTCCTGTACTCGTATTCGACATCGAGACGATTCCCGATGTCGACGGCATTCGCCGTCTCGACGATCTGCCCGCCACGCTCGCCGACACCGAAGTCGCCGAGCACGCCTTTGCCGCGCGCCGCGAGAAGACCGGCAGCGATTTCCTGCCGCATCACCTGCAGCGCGTCGCCGCGATCTCGTGCGTGTTTCGCGATGGCCAGGGCTTTCGCGTGCGCTCGCTCGGCACGCCCGAAGACGGCGAAGCGCGCCTGATCGATTCGTTCTACCGCACGATCGAGAAGTACTCGCCGCAGCTCGTGTCGTGGAACGGCGGCGGCTTCGACTTGCCGGTGCTGCACTATCGTGCGCTGGTGCACGGCATTCGCGCGGTGCGCTACTGGGAAACGGGTGAAGAGGACCGCGAGTTCAAGTGGAACAACTACCTTAGCCGCTACCACACGCGTCACACCGACCTGATGGACGTTCTCGCGATGTACCAGCCGCGCGCGAACGCGCCGCTCGACGCGCTCGCGAAACTCTGCGGTTTTCCTGGCAAGCTCGGCATGGACGGCGGTCAGGTGTGGACCGCGTTTCAGGAAGGCCGCATCGAGGAGATCCGCAACTACTGCGAAACCGACGTGGTCAACACGTATCTGCTCTATTGCCGGTTTCAGATGATGCGCGGCGGTTTCACAGAGCGCGAATATGCGGATGAGATCGAGTTCGTGAAGCAGTCGCTCGCCGCGGAAACCGCACCGCATTGGGGCGAGTATCTCAAGGCGTTCGCGAGCTAGGCACGGCGCCGTCTCTCAGCCGAGTTCGAGCACGATCGGCTGATGATCGGAAGCCTGGGTCGCGCCGTCTATCTCGCAGCTTCGCAAACGTGGGCGCAAATCCTCCGTGACGAAGACGAAGTCGCACGCGAGCGGGCCGTCCGACCATTGCTGCGTGTCGTAGACGCCGGCCGTCGGCGGCGGCGTCGCGCCCGCATGCAGCGCGGTCCACGCGTCGATGAAGTCCGGGCTGCCCGCGAGCGGTTCGAGCATGCGTGTGTACGCCTCGCTGCCCCACGCGCTGTTGAAATCGCCGCAGACGATCGCGGATAGCGGGCGCGCGGTGCGGGCGAACGGGCCGACATCGTTTTCGGCGGGCGCGGGATGCGCCGCGTGATCGGCGGCTTCCTGCTGCAGGCGCCGCAACTCGTCCACTTGCGCGAGCCGCTGGCGCAGCGAATAGAACTCCAGATGCGTGACCAGCACGCGCAGCGCACCGCCCGGCGCGTCGAGCACGGCTTCGAGCGCCACGCGTTGCATCGAGGGTGCAGTGGAGTCGGCGGGCCACGGCAGGGCGTGGCGAAAAACCTGCGCGACGGCCAAGCGCGTGACGAGCGCGTTGCCGAACTGGCGGCGTGCCCACTGCGTCGTGCCTGGATTGGAGGCTTGCGCGTCACGCAGCGCAGGCAAGTCGGCGCCGATCGCTTCGATGACCGTATAGCCGGGCAGCAGCGAGCGCAGTTCGGCGAACTGATCGTCGCCGGGACCACCCGGCAGCGCCCGGAAGCCGCGCGTGATCTCCTGCAGGCATAGCACGTCGAAGTCGGCGAGGCGCTGGGCCTCGCGCACCGTGCGCGCGAGATCGACGACGCCAGAAGCGTCGCGGCCCCACTGCACATTCCAGCTCACCAGTTTCATCGGCACGCTCCTCGCATGGCGCGGCGGCGATTCCCGCACGCACGTTTAACCCTAGCCTGGTTTTTCGTGGCGTGTTGTATGACGAATGCGCAGGCGGCGGCGCATACGGGGCGCAACGCGCACGATCGCGGCGGTTCGAAAACGGCAGCGACGGAGCGCGGGCGCCGACTTCGACTACAATCTCGCCTTCGCCCACAATTCACTCATCGTCAGTCAGGAATCCGCTGGTGTCTCAAGCTGCCCCCGACCCTCAAGCCGAGCCTGCCCAGGCCGAGCCCATGCCGTCCACGCCCCCGAAAAAGCGCAGCAAGCGCGAGCGCCGCGCCGAAAAGCGCGCCGCCATCGAAGCTTCGGTCGCTCATGCCCCCATTCTCGAGATCGAGTCGCTCGACATGGAGGCCCGCGGCGTTGGCCGCACCGTGACCGAGACGGGCGAGCCCGGCAAGGTGATCTTCGTCGAGGGCGCGTTGCCGGGCGAGCGCGTGACTTACCTCAGCTACCGCAAGAAGCCCACCTTCGAACAGGCGCAGGTGGTCGATGTGCTGCGCGAGAGCGCGATCCGCACGAAGCCGCAATGCGCGTTCTTCGGCACCTGCGGCGGCTGCTCGATGCAGCACCTCGACGTGCGTGCGCAGATCGCCGTCAAGCAGCGTGTGCTCGAGGACAACCTCATGCACCTCTCGAAGGTGCGCTCGGAGACGATGTTCCGGCCGATTCACGGGCCGTCGTGGGGCTACCGCTATCGTGCGCGCCTCACCGTGCGCAACGTCCCGAAGAAGGGCGGCGTGCTGGTCGGCTTCCACGAGAAGAAGAGCAGCTACGTGGCCGACATGACGAGCTGCGAAGTACTGCCGCCGAACGTCTCGGCGATGCTCGTGCCGCTGCGCCATCTGGTGGCCGCGCTGTCGATTCGCGATCGCATGCCGCAGATCGAGCTCGCCGTGGGTTCAAGCGTGACGGCGCTCGTGCTGCGCATTCTCGAGCCGCTCACGGCCGCCGACGAAGACCTGCTGCGCGCGTTCGCGGACGAGCACAACGTCCAGTTCTGGCTGCAGCCGAAGGGCCCGGACACGGTGTTCCCGTTCTATCCGCTCGACAAGGCACTGGACTACACGCTGCCCGAATACGGCATTCGCATGCCGTTCAAGCCGACGGACTTCACCCAGGTCAATCACCAGATCAACCGCGTGCTGGTGGGCCGCGCGCTGCGCCTGCTCGCACCGGAGGCTGGCGACCGCGTGCTCGATCTGTTTTGCGGCATCGGCAACTTCACGCTGCCGCTCGCGCGTCTCGCGCGCGAAGTGGTGGGGATCGAGGGCAGCGATACGCTGACGGCCCGCGCACTGGAAAATGCGCGCGCCAATGGCGTGGACGGCCACACGTCGTTCGCCTGCCGCAACCTGTTCGAAGTCACCGCCAACGACCTCCGCGCACTCGGTCACTTCGACAAGTTTCTCGTCGACCCGCCGCGCGAGGGCGCGTTCGCCGTTTCCCAGGCGCTCGCGGAAATCGCGCAGAGCGGCAATGGCCCGCTGCCCAAACGCATCGTCTACGTGTCGTGCAGTCCCGGGACGCTGGCGCGCGATGCGGGCGTGCTCGTCAACGAGGCCGGCTACCGGCTCAAGGGCGCGGGCGTGGTCAACATGTTCCCGCACACGTCGCACGTCGAATCGATCGCGCTGTTCGAGCGCGATTGAGCAAGCGCGCGGCACTGCAGGCGCCTGGCCAACGCTGCCGCCGCTGAAGCCAAAAAAACGCCACGGGAAACCGTGGCGTTTTGCTTTGCAGCGTGCCTCAGGCTACAGGCGCGGCGATCACCAGATCTGCCACCAGGACTTGTTTTCCTTGCCGGGGCGCGCGTGACCGGTGATGTACGGGCTGTCCGGGAAGGTGCCGGCGAGCACGCGGCGCGTGTCTTCGGCAAGCTGCGGCTGATCGAGCTTCTGGTACGACAGGATCATGATGTGCAGCGCGTCTTCGATTGCCGGCGCGCTCTTGTAGTCCTGAATCGCGAGCTGCGCGCGGTTGATGGCCGCCACATAGGCGCCGCGGCGATAGTAGTAGTCGGCCGCGTGCACTTCGTGCGAAGCGAGCGCGTTCACGATGTAGCGCATACGCTGGGCGGCGTCAGGCGCGTACTTGCTCTGCGGATACTTGTCGACCACGACCTTGAACGCGTCATACGACTCGCGCAGCGACTTCGGGTCGCGCTCGCTCATGTCCTGGCCCGAGAAGCGGCCGAACAGACCCAGGTCGTCGTTGAAGTGGATCATGCCCTTGAGGTAGTACGCGTAGGCAACGTCCGGGTGATCCGGGTGCAGCTGGATGAAGCGGTTGATCGCCTGGTCGGCGGCGTCGTTCTCGTTGTCCTTCCAGTTGCAGTAGGCCACGTTGATCTGCGCCTGCTGGGCGAAGTGGCCGAACGGGTCGCGGCCCTGGAGTGCTTCAAAGTATTTCGCGCACTTGCCCCAGTCGCCGCCGGAGAGCGCGTCCTGGGCCTCCGTATATAATTTGTTGTTGTTCCATGCTGCCGTTTCGTCGGTCTTTTCCGGCAGGCCGTGGCAGGCCGCGACCACGGCGAGCGCCGCGCCGCAAGCAGCAAGTCGAATCATGTTGCCAATCTTGCCGAGCGTGTTTGCTCGCGTCGCGCGCATTGCGTTTCGGGCCACCGCGTGTTGGGCCAGTTTCGTAATCGTGTTCAAGGCTCGCATTTATCCAGTCCAGCTTCAGGTCCACAGGTGACCCAGACTCAATGACCCGTACAGTTATTCCGGGGGCCGGCGCTCCCGGCGCCCAAAACAGCATCAGAGATTATAGCCTGGGCGATGCGCCCGATGACGCAGCCGCCAGTGAGGGGCTCGACGACGAACTCGCAGGCGAGGACGCCGGCGTCGCCCCGCGTGCGCGCGGCGACGAAGCCCCGCGCTCGGTTCAGGTGCCAGATGAGCTCGCGGGCGAGCGCCTCGACAAGGTGCTCGCCAAAGTATTTCCGGAATTTTCACGCAGCCGTTTGCAGGGCTGGATCGAGGAGCAGCGCGTGCGCGTGGACGGCAAGCCGGCCAAGGTGCGCCAGCCGGTGCCGCTCGGCGCGACCATCGAGCTCGTGCCGGACCTGCTGCCCGAGCAGCTCGCGTTCACGCCCGAGCCGGTGCCGCTCGACATCGTCTACGAGGACGACGCCATCGTCGTCATCAACAAGCCCGCCGGGCTCGTCGTGCATCCGGCCGCGGGCAACTGGAGCGGCACGCTCCTCAACGGTCTCCTGCATCGCTATGGCGAATCGGCGGCGGGCCTGCCGCGCGCCGGGATCGTCCATCGGCTCGACAAGGAAACGTCCGGGCTGATGGTCGTCGCGCGCACGCTCCAGGCGCAGACCGACCTCGTGCGCCAGCTGCAGGCGCGCACGGTCAAGCGCCGCTATCTCGCGCTCGTCTGGGGCAACATGGCCGACGAAGGCACCATCGACGCGCCCATCGGCCGCGACCCGCGCGAGCGCACGCGCATGGCGGTGGTGAAGGGCGCGTCGGGCAAGCCCGCGCGCACGCACTTCCGGCGCATCGACAAGACGCTCTGGCACAACCAGCCCGTGAGCGCGATTCATTGCGACCTGGAAACGGGGCGCACCCACCAGATTCGTGTGCATTGCGCGCACATCGGCCATCCGCTGCTCGGCGATCCGGTGTACGGCCACGCGCGCGGCAAGCGCTCGGTTGCGGCGCTGCCCGATGGCTTCGCGCGCCAGGCGCTCCACGCATGGCGTCTCGGCCTCGTTCATCCGGTCACGGGCCGCACGATGCAATGGCGCGCCGACGTGCCCGACGACCTGGACGCGCTGATCGAGGCACTCGGCTTCGGCGGCGAGGAAGGCGAAGACGAAGCCGGCTTCGATGAAGACATGTTCGACAGCGCCTACACCGACGAAGGCTACGTGATCGGCAGCGACGAGGAAGATTACGAAGACGACGAAGACGACGAGCAAAATGAGGACAAGCCCGCATGACGACCTGCCCGGAACTGACATCCGACGATTTGCTGCACCCCGACTGGCAGGTTGCGCCGCGCGTGCGCGCGCTGGTGACGACGCGCGACGGCGGCGTGAGCGCGCCGCCATTCGGGCGCTGGCAGGCGGCGCAGGGCGGTGAGGGCATGGATCTGCCCGGCGGGCTGAATCTCGGCCGCGGCTCCGGCGACGATCTCGCGCACGTCGAGGCGAACCGCGAGCGGCTCTTCGCGCATGCGGGCGTGCCGGCCGCATGGCTCAAGCAGATCCACGGTCCCGTCGTGGTCGACGCCGCTCAGGCGCTCGCCGCCGCGCGCGCGGGCGCCCCGCTCGAGGCCGATGCGAGCGTGACCGCCGAGCCCGGCATCGCCTGCACGGTGATGGTGGCCGACTGCATGCCCGTCTTGCTGTGCGACGGCGCGGGCCGCGCCGTGGGCGCCGCGCACGCGGGCTGGCGCGGGCTGGCCGCGGGCGTCATCGAGCGCACGGCCGAGCGCGTCGCCGCGCTCGCGGGCTGTGCGACGGCCGACCTGCATGCGTACCTCGGCCCCGCGATCGGGCCCACGGCCTTCGAGGTCGGCGCCGACGTGCGCGACGCGTTCATGACCCATGTGGAGCAGGTCGACGCGGCACGACGCGATGCCCATCGTGCCGCCACCGCGGCGGCCTTCGTGGCGCGCCCCGAGGCGAGCGGCAAATACCTCGCCGATCTTCCCGCGCTGGCACGGCTGCGGCTCGATACGCTCGGCGTTCGCCACGTGAGCGGCGGCGACCTCTGCACCGTTACGCTGCGCGAGCGCTTCTACTCGTACCGGCGCGATCGCGTCACCGGCCGCATGGCCGCACTGATCTGGCTCAATCCCTGACGTTGCCGCGACGCGCCGCCGCCGTGATGCAGCGCGGCGGCGCGTGGCGAGCCAGACGATTTTATGTTGCACTGCAGCTATTCCCGCAACGCACTGCGCGCCACTCACGGCGCATTGGCTCCCCGATTCCCGCATTGCACTGCAAGCGCTTGCCGCGACGGCGGATTTTCGTGCGCCAGACCGCAGCAATGTGTCGCGGCAGTTAAACAATTGATTACATCGGGAAAACGATAATTAAAAAAATATCGCAGCGCGGCAAAATCGGGCACAAGCATTGACACGCTTTGCTATGGGGAGCAAGAATGTCCTTCACCCACGGGACAGGTCGTGACGAGCGCCGCAATAGCGCCCGTGTGCGTACCACCTGCCTCTCAACCAGTCCTTCGGGACACATCGGTCAAAAGCAGGCATGACGGCATCTCAACGTTCCAAGACTGCCCCGGGCACGGGCGCTTCAACTGATGGTGCAACGCGCGGCAACCCGCCGTTTGCTCCCGACGCAGCCGGCATGCAGCAGTATCTCGACGCGTGGACGAACGCCTGGCAGAGCGCCCTGAATGCTGCGCAGCAAACGGGCGGCGCGGCGCAGCAAGCGCCCTTCGCGGGACTCGCGGCCAACTGGTGGCCGTCGGCGGGCAACGGTGCGCCGGGTAATCCCTTCGGCGCGGGCAATCCCTTTGCCTCAGGCAATCCTTTCGCTGCGTCCAACCCCTTTGCAGCCGGCAATCCCTTCGCCGCGGGTAATCCCTTTGCCGCGGGCAATCCCTTTGCCTCAGGCAATCCTTTCGCTGCCGGCAGTCCTTTCGGTGCAGCCAATCCGTTCGGTGGCGCAAACCCGTTCGAAGGCTTCAGGCTGCCCACGGCGTCGATCGAACCCACGCGGCTGCAGCATCTGCAGGCGGAATACTCGCGCGACGCGCTCGACCTGCTGCGTCAGGCCACCGACACCACGCCCAAGGCGCCCGAACTCAAGGACCGGCGCTTCAGCTCCGACGCCTGGAAGGCCACGCCCGCGTACGCGTTCACGGCGGCCTGGTATCTGCTCAACGCGCGCTACCTGCATGAACTCGTCGACGCGATCGATACCGACGCGAAAACGCGCGAGCGCATTCGCTTCGCCGTGCAGCAGTGGACCGCGGCGGCCTCGCCCAGCAACTTCCTTGCGCTCAATCCCGACGCGCAGAGCGCCTTGCTCGAAACCCACGGCGAGAGCCTGCGTCAGGGCGTGATGAACATGCTCGGCGACATGTCGCGCGGCAAGATCTCGCAAACCGACGAATCGCGCTTCGTGGTGGGCCACAATCTCGCGACGACCGAAGGTTCGGTCGTGTTCGAGAACGCGCTGTTCCAGCTGATCCAGTACAAGCCGCGCACGGCCACCGTGCGCGAGCGGCCGCTTCTGATCGTGCCACCGTGCATCAACAAGTACTACATCCTCGACCTGCAGCCCGAGAACTCGCTCGTCGCCTATGCGCTGGAGCAGGGGCAGCAGGTGTTCCTCGTCTCGTGGCACAACGGCGACGCGTCGATCGCGGACCGCTCCTGGGACGACTACATCGAAGAGGGCGTGCTCACGGCCATCGAGACGACGCGCAGCATCAGCGAGCGCGAGCAGATCAACACGCTCGGTTTTTGCGTGGGCGGCACGCTGCTCGCCACGGCGCTGTCCGTCGCGGCGGCGCGCGGCGAACATCCCGCCGCATCGATGACGCTGCTCACCGCGATGCTCGACTTCGGCGACACGGGCGTGCTCGACGTGTTCGTCGACGAAGCCCACGTGCAGATGCGCGAGCAGACCATCGGCGGCAAGAACGGCGGCACACCGGGGCTCATGCGCGGCGTCGAGTTCGCGAACACGTTCTCGTTCCTGCGGCCCAACGATCTGGTCTGGAACTACGTCGTCGACAATTATCTGAAGGGCCGTACGCCCGCGCCGTTCGACCTGCTGTTCTGGAACAGCGACTCGACGAGCCTGCCGGGGCCGATGTACGCGTGGTATCTGCGCAATACGTACCTCGAAAACAAGCTGCGTGAGCCGGGTGCGCTCACGGTGTGCGGCGAGGAAGTGGATCTGTCGCGCATCGACGTGCCGACCTTCATTTACGGCTCGCGCGAGGATCACATCGTGCCCTGGCGCACGGCGTATGCGTCGGTGCCGTTGCTGTCCGGGCCGTTGAAATTCGTGCTTGGCGCGTCGGGCCATATCGCGGGCGTGATCAACCCGGCGTCGAAGAACAAGCGCAGCTTCTGGAGCATCGAGGCCGACACGAAGCATCTGCCCGAAGAGGCCGACGACTGGTTCGCTGCTGCCGAGGAGAAACCCGGCAGCTGGTGGCCGACCTGGGCCGAATGGCTCGATCAGTACGGCGGCAAGAAGGTGAAGCCGCGTGCGCAAGCCGGCTCGGCGGAATTCCCCGAGATCGAGCCGGCGCCGGGGCGTTATGTGCAGCAGCGCGATTGAGGCAACTGGAACGCTTGCTGCGGAGTTCGGATTAACAACTTGACGGGCGGGGCGCATGGCGCGCCACCAAGTCGCCCGGAGGATCTGGAAATGACTGACATTGTGATCGTTTCGGCCGCACGTACGGCAGTAGGCAAATTCGGCGGCTCGCTCGCGAAGGTGGCGGCGCCCGACCTGGGCGCGATCGTCATCAAGGCCGCGCTCGAGCGCGCGGGCG